>JAFTVQ010000063.1 GCA_017461865.1 Lachnospiraceae bacterium
GGCGCGTTCGCAGGAGGAACTGCGCGGGAAGATTAAGGCGTTTGATGAGCAGCAGTACCGGCGCGATGTGGAAGCGTTCCTTGAGGGAAAAGGTTCCGTGGAGGACGGAAAAGCGGCGGAAAGGGTTGCAGGGCTTATAAAGAATCTTATTAATGACAAAAAAGAGGTAACGAATGGTTAATCGAATTGACGAAAAGTTGTTGACGGCAACGGTGATTGATATGGAATGGGAGCGGGTACATCTGCACCTGTATGTAAAAGTTGATGTGCACGATGCGTCTTTGGATATTGAGAACAGTCCGTTGGCATTTTATCTGGTAAACAAAAGTTCCATTCTCTGTCCGGCGAAATGTAAAATTCTGGGACGTGAGGGAGATGTGTATCATCTGCATCTGAATGTGACAAATAACGGGGAAAACTGGTGTATTCCGTCCGGGAAATATATGATTGAAGTGGTGCAGAATGAAACTGCACTGGCAGATTGTGAGATGGGAAAAGATCTGGTGCTGAAGACGGATGAGCATTCGCGAAATTTCCTGTATTCCGCAAGAAGATTTGCGTATACCGTCAGTTTTTCCGTGGAAGAAGGAGGGGACAGCCTTCCGTTTGAGATGTCAACTCTTGTATCTGAAAAAGTTCCTTTGGAATATCAGATGCGTACCAGGATGAGAGATATGATTAATCCGATTATGCTTCTGAGAAATACATGGCTTTCCAAAAGAAATATGATTCGTGCAGCGTATCAGTTTCTTTGTTTTGTAAATAAGCCGAAGAGGAAAAAGACAATTTTGTTTATGACCGAACAATCAGAAAAGATCGCGTCGAATCTGAAGGCGGTCTCTGACAGAATGTTTGAACGCAATATGGACAAAGATTTTACGATACTTTTTTCTGCAAGGGCGGCCAGTGAAAAGGAACAAAGCGCCTTGAGCTGGTTTGATATGGTTTATAAGCTGTCCAAGAGCGGTACGGTAATTTTGGATGATCATGCGCCGTGTCTGGACTGGCTGAAACTGGTGGACGATACAAAAGTAATCCAGCTTTGGCATGCCGGGGCGGGATTTAAGTCATCGGGATACAGCCGATGGGGTCATATCGGCGGTCCGAATGCGGTTTCCTGTCACAGACAGTACAGTTTCGGAATTGCAGGATCGAAGAATATTGCACATTTCTTTTCGGAAGTTTGGGGTATGAATGATGAGCAGGTACTGGCGACAGGAATGCCCCGTATGGATGAATATCTGAATCCGGAGTACCGGGAAAAGAAAACCCGGGAAATTTATGAAAAGTATCCGTTCTGCCAGGGAAAAAAGGTGATTTTGTTTGCCCCGACCTATCGCGGAAGAGGAAAGAGGGATGCGCACTATCCGTATGAGTTGATTGATTTTGACGGCTTGTATGATCTTTGCGGGGATGAGTATGTTGTGCTCTTTAAGATGCACCCGTGGGTTCGTGCAAAGGTGCCGATTGCAAAGAAACACAAGGATAAATTTGCAGATGTGGGCAACTTCCCGAATATCAATGATTTGTTTTATATTACGGAGTTGTTAATTACGGATTATTCTTCCAATATTTTTGAATATTCCCTGATGAAGAAGCCGATGTTGTTCTTCGCGTTTGATAAGATTCAGTATTCGTTCTCGAGAGGGTTCCACAGACCGTATGAGGAGTCTGCGCCGGGAAAGGTGTGCTATGAGTTTGGCGAGGTTCTGGAGGCAATACGCACAGAGGATTTTGAAGTGGAAAAAGTGCAGCAGTATGTAGATCATCATTTTGATTACATTGATACCGGGGCGTCTGACAGAGTTATTGACTGGCTCATACTCGGAAATCTTCCGGAGGATGCAGCAAAGGAACTGAGACGCGTTAAGGAGGAAAATGATTATCGGAACAGTCTGGACTTTACGTTTGGAGGATTACGTCTGCCGAAAAAATTGCAGACCGGTGAACAAGAGGGTTAGGTTATGAAGAAGAAAAGTATAAAGAAACAGTGTAAAGAAAAGATCAAATTTGTCGGAAAACGGTTGAGCTGTTGGTATTATCGCAATTTTAAACCGGTTCAGGAAAATAAGATTGTATTTTCACAATTTGCCGGTCAGGGTTACGGATGTAATCCGAGAGCAATTTGCGACGAGTTTTTGAAGAGGGATGCAGGCTATGATCTTGTTTGGATACTGAATAAGAAAATCAAGCGTGAAGATGCCGGGATACCGGAGGGCGTGCGTACCGTGACGGGAAAAGAAGTATATTACGAGTTGGAAACGGCAAAAGTCTGGATTAACAACATTCACTTCAATGTGCTTATGTATGAAGGGGTTGTGAAGCGGAAAGATACCATTTATCTGAATACGTTTCATGGTGGTATTACATTAAAAAACCAGGTGACAGACAAGAAAACATACGATCCGAAGATTGAAAAGATGAGAAAAGAACGGATGTATCACAGGGATGCGGAGTTTGTGGATTATATCACGTGTGGTTGTGATATGGAAATCCATGTGCTGGAGGAGTTTTTCTACCATAACGGTGAGATTTTGAAACTCGGAGATGCCAGAACAGACATGCTTGTGAACGGAGCCCCGGAAATTGAAAAGAAAGTGAGAGACTTCTATCACATTCCGGACGGAACGAAAGTTGCGATTTATGCGCCGACGTTCCGCGCAGATAAAAAACTGGATTGTTATAATCTTGAGTTCGACAGGATTTTGGATTATCTGGAAAAGAGAGACGGATGTCCGTGGATTATGCTGATACGGTTGCATCCGCGTCTCGCAAAACAGACGGATAAGATCGTGCCGAAATCGCCTCGCTATATCAATGCGGCAAATTACACGGATATGCAGGAACTTGCAGTTGCTTCGGATTTTATGATTTCGGATTATTCTTCCGTTATCACGGACTTTATGCTGACAAGAAAGCCGGGATTTATGTATGTTCCTGATTTGGATCATTATTTGGAAGCCAGGGGTATGTATTTTGAGATGGAAGAACTTCCGTTCCCGTATGCCCGCACCAATGATGAATTCATGGAAAAACTGGAACAGTTTGATGAGACATTATATCGTGAAAAGGTAGATGCGTTTGTCAAGAAAATCGGTTATATAGATGATGGTCAGTCATCCAAACGTATCGTAGACTTTTTGATCGAAAAGATGGAAGGGAAATAAAATGAAAAGAGTGATTACTTACGGAACATTTGATTTGTTGCATTATGGTCATTTGAATTTGCTTCGCAGGGCCAAAGAGCAGGGAGATTATCTCATTGTTGCACTGTCAACGGATGAGTTTAACTGGAACGAAAAACAGAAAAAATGTTATTTCGAATATGAGAAGAGAAAACAAATGTTAGAAGCAATCCGCTATGTCGATCTGGTAATTCCGGAGGAGTGCTGGGAACAAAAGGTTACCGATGTCCAGAAATACATGGTAGATACTTTTGTGATCGGAGATGACTGGGAAGGAAAATTTGACTTTTTGAAAGAACATTGCAATGTGGTGTATCTTTCGCGTACGCCGGAAATTTCAACGACACAGATTAAGGAAAATCTGAAAGAAAAGTAAAATATATTTTGTTTCGGGAGAAAAATTGTGGAGAAACGGCAGAAAAGGGTAAATGTGAATACGGAATATATCAGATCGCTTTTGAAAGGAGGACGGCCGGATGACGGTCGCTCTGCGGTTATTTACGTGGGAAACGGGGCATCGGAGAGCAATTATGCCGTGTTGACGGAAAGCGGGGAAATAGACGGAGAGGCTTATGAGCATTTGGGAGGCTTCTTTGATTTGTGTGCGCTGCAGTATGTGAATACAGATGCACCTGTGATTGTGCATAATGAATTTTTGCACAACTGTGCTGTGTTTGACGGATTTACCGCCCGCAGAAAAAACAAACTGAATTGGGAGTGGTATTGCGCCGACGGACAGTGGCACGGTGCGTCGGAGGAAGCCATGGAAAAACGTGTTTTTTTACAGGGCGAAGAACTTGATTTGATAAAAGCGGAAGATAATATGACGCTTATCCTTGATGCCCGGTGGAAGGCAGAAAACGGTGATTTACTCGGATGTGGATATGCCATGTATACCAATGAACTTATGGCGCATGCATTCGGCGGTATGAACGGAAAAACATATCACAATACAATGGCTGCGTTTGAAAACGGAATTGAAAAGGGTTACAAGTATTTTGAAGTTGATTTATCTTATACAACAGACCGGAGGCTGGTGCTCTGTCACGGGTGGACAGCGGCCAATTGTAAGCATACCGGTTTCAAATACAACCGCACGTTTAAATTTATGCCTTACGCCAGGCTGATGCAGATGAAAGTGCACGGAAATAAGATGATCAGTGCCCGTAATTTTTATAAGAAAATCCGCGATCTCGATGAATATACATATGAAATTGATTTTCATAACGTAGAAGGCGAGGAAATGGAAAAAAGAATGCGGGCGTTGGAAAAAGATTTCCGCTACGATCAGAAGGTGTTGGACCGTTTGCTGATACAGGTCTATTCAAAAAAAATGTATGAGAGTATCGGCGATACATCTTATTTCAAAAATTATCAGTATCTTGTGGGAAAGAGCATTCATGATTTGGATGATATTATAACGTATTCGCTGGATCACGGGATATGCGCGCTGGCAGTGCGGTTTAACCTTGCCAAGCCGGAATATATCCGGAAGATAAGAAATGCCGGGTTATATGTGATGTGTTACACAGTGAATCATGATCTGGTTATTTCAAGGACGCTTTTGGAGAACGGTGTGAACACGTTGTGTACAGACTATATTACCAAAGAGGATCTGGATGGTCAGAAAGACGGATTTGCACACTACCCGTTCCGCATATCGTATAGCAGCGGAAATGCAAAGGCGGAGAGCTGTTATGAAGGATTGACGGAAGGGGAAGAATTGGAACGTTCCAAGAGCGGTATTTTGACCTGGAGGGATCCGCAGGAGTGGAAAAATGACGGAAAGCGAAAACTTCACAAATGCCGTTTTGCATTGGAGGGAAAACGCTTTGCCGGCTGGAAGATGAAAGTTCTTGCGGACGGAAAGTATTTTTGGTATTGCAAAGACCGTTTGTATCACGCGAAAGGCGATATCGCGGAAGGAACATTGGTCGAGCCGTATATATTCAGCGATGAAGAGCAGATTCCGGTTTGGAATTTGGAACAAAATACAGAGTTTATTATGGTTGCAGTTTGGGAAGAGGAGTAAAGCGGCTGCACATCAATGGTAGAAATACAATAAAGACCGGGAAAGTGATACGACTTTCCCGGTCTTTTTATGTCGGTAATATTTTGACAGATGTCAAATTATTTGACTTTTACTTTTTTGACTTTGCTGGTCTTGCTGTAGAATTTAACTTTTCCGTATTTCTTATAGGCGCTGACGCGTACGTAGTAGGTTTTGCCTTTCTTTAATTTTTTGAATGTGCCGTTCAGCGATTTTGTGTCTATTTTTTTAGATATTTTTTTGAAATCGGAAGTGGTGGACAATTCTACATAATAACCTGTAGCACCTTTTACTTTTTTCCATTTCAGTGTTATGGCTTTACTCTTGCTTTTTGCGGATTTGATAGAGGTCGCTTTGACTGATTTTATTTTTGCATTGTTATCTTTGGCAACCGCATAGTTTCCGCCTTTGTTCTTTTTGTAAGTGTTGCTTCCGATATTGGCAGACGATTTTTTATTTACGTAAATCGGATACTGTGCAGAGTAAATTTTGTTGTCGGAAACATATTTGCTTACGGAAGATTTTTCGGTAATGAAGATACCGTATTTCTTCGCTTTGTTGATTGTATTTTTTGTAATGCCCTTCTTTGCCTTGGAAGATTTTCCGACACGAATTGCATTGGTGGTGCTGTTTGTAACCTTGTTCTGGCTGATTTTTCCTCCGACCGTCGATTTCTCGTAGATGTTAATTCCGATTTTTTTGGAATTTGCAACCGTGTTTTCTGTAATGTCTCCGTTGACTGCGGAAGAGGACATCACAGAAATACCGTTGTTTCCGGATGTCGCAATCGTGTTTTTGGAAACATCTCCTTTGACGGTAGATTTTACATTAATCTGAATTCCGGTCATACCGCTGTTGGAAATGCTATTTCCTGTAATGTCTCCGGTGACCGTTGCTTTGTTGTATAAGGTGATGGAATGTTCGCCGGCATTTGTGACGGTATTGTTTGCAATGTTTCCGTTGACACGGCAGCCTGCACCGATATTGATACCGTCTGCGCCCGGTTTCGTGATGGTGTTTCCGGTAATCTCTGATGCAGAACTGTCATCCATAACCAGAATTCCGTTGTTTTTGGCATTGGTAACGGAATTGCTTGCCAGGCGGTTATTTGAACTTCCCTGACTGCAAAGGATTCCGTTGTAACTGGTCTTGTCTGAGGATTTTGTTCCGCTGACGGTAATGGCGTTGTTGCGGACAATATTATTTCTGGCATCCTGCAGAGAAATTCCGTATCCAGGTGTTGTAATCTGGTTGTTATATATCTCTACGCCGCTGATGTAGTGGTTGGCCGCAATAACGTCACCGTTGGCTGATTTGGATGTGCCGGAGGAGTGATTGTATCCTCTCAGCTTAATTCCGAAAAGACCGTCCGCAATTTGTTTATATGTTACTTGAATTTTATTGTTATAAACTTTTGTGTTGAAATTGGTAACCAGTGTTCCGGCATAAGAAGACTGTCCGTTTTGGATTCTTGTGAAAATACTGTCTACTCTGGATTTGCTGGACTGGAGTATAATTCCGCTTCCGCAGTTCGTCATAACATTGCCCGAAATTTCGGAATTAATATAAGATAATGCAACAATACATTCCATATCCACATTGTTGAAGGTATTGTTAATAATTTTAATGTTGTTATGGTATCTGTTTAAAAGCATGGAGTGTGAACCGACTCCGCGGGATACATTGGAGAAGGTACAGTTTTTAACGGTTACATTCTCCATCATGGTTCCGTCCTGCCAAATGTCAGGGAAGATGGAATCGCTTGCAGCAATGTCAAACTGAAGGGCTTCTCTTGCGCCTCGCTCTGATTTTGACATGTTGCGGAAGGTGCATCCGTCTATTATGAAGTTCTTGATAGCAACTGCTTCAACTAAATGATCGGCATTTCCGCCACCGACAGTAAAGCCTTTGAGTGTGAGATTGGTGGCGTGGGTCAGACGAACCGGTGTATGGCTGTGTGTACCGGTTGCAACTAAGGTACCGCCTTCAACGGTAATATTTTGAAAACCGTCGTAACCTTGGCATTCCGAGGAATCCACGTAACTCTGGGTTCCGAGCATAAGCATTGTGAATGCGATGGAAGCATTCGCAGTGAAAGTTGCCCCGTACATACTCAGAGTGGTGTTGCTGTACAGATGAAGGGTTCCGCTCAGTGTATAGGAACCGGCAGGAACCTTGACTGTGTAAATGTTACCTGCATTTGCCACTTGTGATGCGTCGGATAACGCGGCGTTCAGCGCTGTGGTAATATCGGTGCCGTTTACTGCGTTTACAGTGTATGTAGTTCCCGAAACAGAATAATATTCGCTCTCGTTGTCGGGAGTGAGCGCGGTTTCAGCCGTGTCTGTAACCGTCGGATATTCTGTCGTGTCTTCCGATGTAATAATGTTATTATCGCTGACAGCAGGGATAACATCGGAAACAGAATTTTCGCTGACGGAATTTTCACTGACAGAAGTCTGCGATGCAAGGGATCCCGTCGCGGAAGTGAAAACCAGCGCCGCAGTCAGTAACAGTGCAAGAGCTGATTTGAATATGGGCTTCTTCATAATAAAACCTCCTTATGATTCGTTGAATTAACTATGTATGGTAATTATAACAGAAAAAAGAAGGGGAGAACAACACAAAATAGGCATTGTGATAAAAAAATAAAAAAGAGATGATAAGCAACGGCGTTTGTGCTATAATAAAGCATATTATGGTCAAAATAGGTGTAGTATGTTTAAAAATAAATACCGAGAGAATGCGGAGGAAGAATCTATGAACGTTGCGCTGGTGTTTGCAGGCGGTTCCGGTCAGAGAATGAAGACGACGGCCAAACCGAAACAATTTTTGGAAATATACGGAAAACCGATTATTATTTACACATTGGAAATCTTTGAAAAGCATAAAGAGATTGATACGATTGTTGTTCCATGTATTGCAGGGTGGGAAGACTATCTGCAGGAACTGTTGGACAAGTTCGGTATCAAAAAAGTAAAGAAGATTCTTACGGGAGGAAAGGATACGCAGGAATCCAAAATGATTGCACTGCGTTATCTTCAGACATTTTGTAAGGATGATGATATCGTGCTGCTTCATGATGCGGTGCGTCCGCTTGTGACGGAGGAACTGATTACGGATAATATCCGGAGCGTGAAGGAGTTCGGTAATGCGATCACGGCGGTTCCGTTTACGGAGACGGCGATTACCAGTCAGGACGGGGAAAGCGTAGATGACACCATCATCCGCAATACTATGTTTATTGCAAAAGCTCCGCAGAGTTTCTATTTCAAGGATGTATTTGAAGCTCACACCAAGGGGGAGACCATGCCTTATACGATTACAATCGACACATGTTCTCTCATGACAGAGCTTGGCAGGGAATTACATATGGTTCCTTGTAAGACGACAAATATCAAGATTACAACGCCGGAAGATTATTTTATTCTGAAAGCTCTTTTGGATTTAAGGGAGAGCCAGGATATTTTCGGTATGTAGTTTGGAGGAACTATGGATCAGAATCATATCATCACAGAAGATTTGGAGAGAATTGCGGCAGAGGCCATAGATTGGGAGAAACTGCGGGGAAAAAGAGTCCTGATTTCGGGGATCAACGGTCTGATTGCATCTTACATTGCCCGCATGATCTTTCATTTGAATGATACGCGGGATATGGGGATAACACTGTACGGTCTGGCGCGCAGTGAGAAAAAAACGGTCCGGAAATGGGGAAATCTTCTCGACAGAGAGGATTTTTGCATGATTTATCAGGATGTGACGGTGCCTTTGGCGTTTGACGGCGGAATCGACATTATGATCCATGCGGCAAGTCAGACAGGTCCGCAACAGTTTGCGGAGGATCCGGTGGGAACGGCTATGGGCAATGTTCTCGGAACATATCAGCTGTTGGAATATGGACGCAGTCACGGAACCGGGCAGTTTTTGCTCCTTTCAACAAGGGAGATTTACGGAAAAGGCTCTCTTGACTTTGTGAAGGAGGACCAGTACGGGGTCATGGATCCGACCAGTGTGCGTTCCTGCTATCCGGAAAGTAAGCGTATGGCGGAGAATCTCTGTGTCAGTTACCGCAGTCAATACAACATGGATTGCCGTATTGTGCGCATCGCGCATACATACGGGCCGGGAATGATACTCGGAGACGGACGTGTTGTGGGAGATTTCCTTCATAATGTGGTGGAACGCAAAAATATTGAGATGAACAGCGACGGCTCTGGAACGCTGGCATTGACCTATATAGGGGATGTGATTGCAGGTATTTTCTATACGCTGTTAAATTTTGAGGAACATGTATACAATGTTTCGAATTCCCGTGAGACCGTTACGGTAAAGGAATTGGCGCAGACGCTTTGCGAGCTGTTTGCGGATTACGGTATTTCGCTGATTATGAATATTCCGAAGGAGAAACCGGCGGGTTATTTGAATTACAAGCTGGGATTTTTGCTTTCGGATAAGGCAATGGCCGAGGGCTGGGAGCCGA
The DNA here is from genome assembly GCA_017461865.1 of Lachnospiraceae bacterium. Lineage (GTDB taxonomy): Bacteria > Bacillota > Clostridia > Lachnospirales > Lachnospiraceae > SVFI01. The sequence goes on from JAFTVQ010000063.1 coordinate 9,716, forward strand.
AGGTTTCCCTGCGGGAAGGTCTGAGGCGTACCGTACAATATTTCGAAGAGATGAGAGAAGAATAGACGATGAAAAAAGTAATTGCGAATATTAAAAAATATAAAGGATATATGTTATACAGCGCAAAGGCATCGCTGAAAGGAGAGGTGGCGGGATCCCATTTCAACTGGCTTTGGTGGATTTTGGACCCGTTTCTTTTTATGTTGGTATATACATTTATGTCGCTGGTTGTGTTCGGAAAAGGAGAGCAGTATTTTCCGCTTTTTGTGTTTATCGGACTGAATATGTATGATTTCTTTAGCCGCACGGTAACGAGATCTGTGCGGGCGGTGAAGAGGAATAAAGGGGTGATTTCCAAGGTTTACCTGCCGAAATACATCCTGGTACTGACGACGATGCTTGTGAACGGATTTAAGATGTGTGTGGCATTTTTACTTGTGGTAATTATGATTCCGGTTTACCGTGTGCCGATTACGTGGCATGTGTTGGAAGCGGTTCCGATTTTTATTACACTTATTCTGTTTACATTCGGATGCAGTTGTATCGTGTTGAACATCGGTGTGTTTTTTGCCGATCTTTCCAATTTGATTACTGTTTTTCTCCGCCTTGTATTTTATATGTCGGGAATCTTTTATAACATTTTGAAACGGGTTCCGGAACCGTACAATGAGGTGCTTCTTTACGGAAATCCGCTGGCAGGTCTTATACAGAGTGCAAGAAACTGTATCTTATACGGGCAGCATCCGTATTATGCAATGCTCGGCATCTGGTTTGTGATCAGCGTAGTGCTTTGCATCATCGGTGTCCGTATGATTAACAAATATGAGAATACTTACGTAAAGGTGATTTAAACATGGAACAGAACAATGTGATTGAAGTAAAAGATCTTCATATACGATACAAAGTCGTGAAAGCCGAGTCGATCAAAAAGAGTTTGTTTTCGTTTCGTAAGTCCAAATTGGAAGAGTTTGAGGCTGTGAAGGGAATCAGTTTTTCGCTGAAAAAAGGTGAAATTGTAGGTTTGGTCGGAAAGAACGGAAGCGGAAAGTCCACAACACTCCGTTCCATCGCAGGAATTTTTTCGGCGGATGAGGGAAGTATTGATGTCGGAGAGAACAGTGTTTCTCTTTTGTCCATCGGTGTCGGATTTAAAAAGGAGCTTACCGGAAAAGATAATATTTATCTTTCGGGACTTCTGCTCGGTTTTACCAAGGAGCAGATTAAGGAAAAATATAAGGAAATTGTCAGGTTTTCGGAGCTTGGTAAGTTTATCAATGCACCGGTCCGCACGTATTCCAGCGGAATGTACTCCAAACTGGCATTTTCCATCACGGCCATTTTGGAGACGGACGTGATCCTGATTGATGAAGTCCTGAGTGTCGGTGATATTAATTTCAAGAAAAAGAGTCTCCGCAAGATGAAGGA
>JAFTVQ010000064.1 GCA_017461865.1 Lachnospiraceae bacterium
GAAAGGGAACGGAGAAAATGAAATACCTTCTGACATTGCTGCTTCCAAAGCGATGGTGAGTTCCGATACAGATAGTACAGAGCAGCCGGAAGAGACTCATACAATTACTCCTCTCCCCGATACTACCATGGAGAATCTGTCGGATGCTATTCTTTCAATATCCCTGGATGAAGGTGATGCGTATGTTGATGATAGTGGGCGTATGCAGATGGATCTTAAGATATATACTTACGACAAGTACGACATGGTGGATATTGCCAATTTGAAAGTTGGTGATACCGTTGTCAGACACTTCGGAGAAGTCAAAGTTGTTTCTAAAGAGCAGAATGAAGCGGGAACGATTTTCATCAATGGTGGATTGGAAAATGGCGGATTAGACCTTGTTACAGATGACTGCGGCATATTCTACGAGACAGGTTTCAACGATGTGAAAAATTGGTATGAAATTGGGGAAGCAACAATTCATGTTTCTGTTGATTTCAAAGGTTACGACAATGCGGATCTGGAGCAAGGCGAAGTTATTATCTATCCCGGAGACTTTCTGATCGGGGCGGTCACAAATTACGACTTTACCCCATATAACACGACAATCCGTGTTGAAGATGGTCAGATAGTTGAAATGAATCGTGTGTTTATACCATAAAAGATTTACCATTGTATTTTGAATTAGCCAAAGGAGTGACACTATGAAAAGATTAATCGTATTGTTATTAGTGGTGCTGATGGCTGTGTCCTTGTGTGGGTGTGCCGGAGAAAAGAGCAAAGGCCCAGAACCTGGAACTGCACTCAATACATTTTATCAGGCAATTATGGATGCGCAGCCTGAAAATGCAGAGGAGCTTATTCTTTTTGAAGAATCCAACCCTGACTTAATCGCAAGCTTTTACCCCGGACTTGATTCCATCGAACTTAGCCAGCAAGCATACTATATGCCGCCCATCGCAACACATCCATGTGAAATCGTTTTGGTTGAAGTAAAGAATGATGCCGATGTGCAGAATGTGGCTGATATTTTCCAAGCTCGCATTGACATGGGTGCTGACAACACAAACTATCCGGAAAGCGCCGCAGGCTGGCAGCTTTATGCACAAGTGCAAAAGAGTGGAAACTTTGTTTGCATGATCGTTCTGCCGGAAGGTTATGTGATTCCGGAAAATGTTTTTGAAGTATAATGCGATCCCTATTTCAGAAAGTGAACTGAAAACGCAAGATAAGTAATGAAGCGAGAGGCAGAGATTCTGTCTCTCGCTTTTTGTGTAACACCTTTGTAACGCCCGTTTTGATAGAATACATAATTGATTCAGTATGTTCCGGCGAGGAGGAATATGAATGACTATCGTATGTGTCGATAATACTCCGATTATGCTGCAGTCTTTGAAAGAGAATGCGGACAAAGCATACCCTTATGCTGATGTGCAAGCCTTTTTTTCTCCAGAGGCTGCACTGGATTATGCGGAAAAGTTCGGATGCGATGTACTCCTTTGTGAGATCAATCCTCCAAGATTGGAGGGTCTTTTTCTCGCAGAAAAAGTTAAAAAGATCAATCCAAAGGTCAATATCATTTTTGTTACCGTCTGTTCGGAGAGCGAACACGCAAAGGCGGTCATGCGGCTGAAGCCCAGTGGATATTTAACCAAGGAAGCAACGAACGCACAGATTCTGGAAGAACTGCAAAATTTGCGGTATCCGGTTGCATGAATCAAACCGCCACATTAACGAAGGAGGACGGCCATATGGCTGACAAAGAATTTAAGCGGCTGATCCATTCTTGGTGGACGGTGCTATTGCCGAAAAAACGCATGTTTTGCGTGAAGGGAGGGATTCGCATTGAAGCGATTCCGTAAAATACTAAATTGGGGCTTTGCTTTAACTATGATTTTTATGCTGATTACAGTAATTGGCATTGAAGAAAATTCTACCTACACCAAAGATGTCTTCGATAAGGATTTCTCCGATGGTTGGATGTTATCTCAGTCGGATGGCACACGGTCCGAGATAACATTCCCCTATGATTATCCGGATGAGAACCCCAATATTCAGATTACCCGCACCCTACCACAGGTACCGGATCATGCGGTTCTCCAAATCATGTGTAATTATAGATCTATGACAGCGTATGTGGAGGGAGAGGAAATATTTCACGCA
>JAFTVQ010000065.1 GCA_017461865.1 Lachnospiraceae bacterium
GAATGAAGAACGCCTTTGCTCTTTATAAACTTATATCTGTATTATGAATATGTTTTGATAATTTCTTCAGCAATAACCTTCTTGGATATACAACGGTCCATTGCCTGTTTTTCTATGTAACGATGAGCGCCTTGCTCATCCATTTTCAGTTCACTGATAAGAAGCCACTTTGCTCGGTTGACGATACGGATTTCCTCCATTTTTTCTTCAATGGAGAGTGTTTTCTTTTCAGTTTTTCTAAGTTTTTCCCGTGCGCTTGAAAGCCAACTGAGAGCAGTTATAATTATTGGCTTTGAGGTTGGCTTCGGAAGCACAAATACACCGTGTTCCGCAACCTTGTCATAGATTTCCGCTTGAAGTTCCGCCCGTACCATTAGGAGTACGACAGTTTCTTTTGAATTTCCTGTGTCAATCGCAAAACGAGTTCCGATATCATCAGGAAGCGGAGAGTTGATGATTACAAAATCAAAAGCACGTTCGGCGAGTGCTCGCTTTGCGGCACTGATATTCGATACGAAATGGGTTGGCGAATACTTTGAGTTGGGGAGCAGAGCAGAGAGTGCATCATTAAAGCTTTCTGCCGCCGAAACGATCAGAACGCTGTAAACTCGTTCTTTCAGACTCATTTTTGCTCCCCTCCTTTTTGGCTGTAATTCAGCTTTATTTATTGCAGTAGATATCTAAGATTGCCGTAGGAATATGCTTTTTGATAAATTCGCTTGCGGCTGCTACCTTACAAGCATCGCTTAAACTTTCAGGCAGTTTTTTGAATCTTGCTAAAGTCTCGGCATCGGCTTTGTATAGGTTAATATTGGCGGCTTCGGGCAAGTCAAGCTTATTCTCAAGACCGTTAAGAGCCGCATAAATCATAAGTGTAAATGCGAGGTACGGATTTGCCATCGGATCCGGTGAACGAAGCTCGGCACGACGGTATTCGCCGACTGCCGCGGGAATACGGACAAGCTGAGAACGGTTTTCACTCGACCAAGAAACATAGCCCGGAGCTTTATCCATTCCAAAACGATTATAAGATTCTTCGGTTGGGTTAAGAAATGCTGTCATTTCCACCACCTTTTCGAGAACACCGGCGATCATATAGCAAAGGTTTTCCGAACTGTCACTTGGTTTGACAGACATATTAATGTGAAAGCCATTGCCAGGTTTATCGTCAAGGGGTTTCGGACTAAAATCCACAAACACACCGTTACGACGAGCAATCGTTTTAACAACGGTTTGGAAGGTCATCGTATTATCGGCTGCAGTAAGCGGATCGGAATAACGGAAGTCTATCTCATTCTGTCCGGGACCTTCTTCGTGGTGTGAGCTTTCAGGACGGATGCCCATCTGTTCTAAGGTGAGACATATTTCACGGCGGATATTTTCGCCACGGTCCTCGGGTGCGATGTCCATATATCCCGCTTCATCATAGGGGATTTTTGTGGAACTGCCGGTTTCATCCAAATTAAACAGATAAAACTCCTGTTCCGCACCGAAGGCAAAGGTGTAACCCGCTTTTTTTGCATCTTCAACTGCCTTTTTGAGCAGACTACGGGTGTCACATTCAAACAGTGTGCCATCAGGATATGTGATATGGGTAAACATACGCACAACCTTGCCATGCTCCGGCCTCCAAGGAAGCAACATCAGCGTTTCTGGATCGGGATGGAGCAGAAGATCGCACCTTGTCTCATCGCCAAAGCCTGCGATTGCCGAAGCATCGAAGGCGATACCATATTCAAAGGCGCGAGGCAGCTCCTCGGGCATAATAGAAATATTTTTTTGTTTTCCAAATACATCACAGAAAGCAAGACGGATGAATTTCACATCTTCCTCTCTGACATACTGTAATACCTCTTCCTTTGAATACTTCATTATGATGTACCTCTTTCCTTTAATTTGCTACATACATTTGCTTGTATGGATTTTTACTGTCAGGAGTGACGACAGTAAAGGGCGAGGCTAATACCTCATTCATATCGTAACCGAATAAATCACAGTATTCGGTGACATACGTTTTCAATTCTTTCATATCCGATTCATCGGCAGGGCGAGCTGTTACCTGA
>JAFTVQ010000066.1 GCA_017461865.1 Lachnospiraceae bacterium
ATTACGACAGCTGAAAGCATAAAGGCCGTCCTGACTTCTCCTTTTTCCGAAAAATAATCCACCAGCGCTCCCATACCGTAAGAAAAAGACATACCGGCAATCAGGGAAAGGATTTCCTTGTTGGCGGTAAATCTTCCGCGATGATGATCATCTACAAGGGACATCAGCCAGTTAATCTTCTTGGGATGAGCAAAATAATAAATAAGGTAGGCCGAAAAAATTGAGGCTACAAACGAAACAGTTTTGCATTTCCCTGACACAGGAAAAATCGGTATCACGTAAAGCAGCATAAACAACAGCTGATTTACCACGCTCATGATAATGACAAAGCTTTTTACCTGCTTACGGCGTAAGAATACGGAAAGCATCTGGAAGAGGCAACCTAGGGAAATCACAGAAGACAGAATACCGGTAAGGCTGTCCGAAAATCCCAGCTCTTTCGTGAGTGTCGCCAGAAAAGAGCTTGCCACCAGAATCGAAATCAGATATTCCAGAGCAGCTTCAAACAGATACATTAATTGTCCGCGTTTTAAATCTTTAGAATTCATAATGTTCACTCCTTTTTTGTTCTGACTAAATTTATAAAATAAATTCTGCCGGAAAACAATAGGCGAAACACACTTCGAAACTTTTTCGTAAATCTTGAGTATTCTCCCCGAAATAGGTATAATGTAGATACCAAAGCAGAAAGGAACGTATCCATATGATCATGCGGGAACTGGCAGCGCTTGCAAATGTCTCAGTATCCACAGTGAGCAAGGCATTTCATGATGCCGAGGATGTAAGCGAAGAAACTAAGGCGCATATTTTCGAGGTTGCGAAAAAATACGGTTGTTTCGGAAAATATTATAAAGGAAAATATGATAAGCAGGTGATTGCCATCGTGTGCCCGGAGCTTGGCAGTGCCTATTACAGTGCATATGTGCAGAGACTGCAGAAACTCGTAGAGAAAAGCGGCGGAATCGCACTTGTCTCCACGGATAATTTTGAAAGTGACAATCAGCAGGAACTGATGGATTATTATGCTTCCTATCTGAAAGTGGACGGAATATTTGTGATCGGCTTAAAAGCACCTCTAAAAAAGGGGTACAGCATACCTATAGTGTCTTTGTTAGGTGATACCCATAGTACGCTTGATTCCATACAGGTAGATCTTGCACCGCCCATCAAAGAAGCGGTAGCCTATCTTGACGCACTGGGGCATAAGTGCATTGCTTTTGCCGGGGAAAAGCTTACTACCGGCAAGAAAAGACTTTTCCTTGAAGCCACACAAGGGCTGGGCGGAAGGTATGACATCGTTCAAAGCGAGTACCGGTTTGAAAAGGCTGGGGAGGATGCGGTCAGACAGATTTTAAATTTGGGGGAGAGACCTACAGCGATTGTCTGTGCATATGACAATATTGCTTTTGGCGTTATCCGGTATCTGAATGAACAGGGGTATTCCGTGCCGGGAGATTTCTCTGTTATGGGTATGGACAATGTCAATACTGGGCAGTACATGGAGCATTCCCTGACATCTATAGACTCAAGCCCTGATGAGGTCTGCGCCATTGCATGGGATCTGATGCAGAAGAAGCAGAAGAATTGTTATTACCGGCTGAGCCAGAGGATTATTGTAACAGGGAAATTGATTATTCGGGAAACGACAGATAAACCAAAAGTATGGGGGTGAGTAAATAGGATTATAAGAGAAAGGAAACGCACATGGCCAACATAACTTCCGCATCCAAGCTCGTTTTTTTCAAAGCTGAAAAATATAGATACAACCGAAAACACATCTTTGATACCAGTAACTGCCCCCGCCCCCACTTTTGCATGGGTCTTATCCTGGAAGGGGAAGGCACCTTTTGGGACTGTGAAGCAGATGAATACATACATGTGACACCGGGAGATATCATCTTTGTTCCCATTACTTCCAGATACATTTCCGAGTGGAAGGGGAATCCGGAAGTCTCTTATATCAGTATGCACTTTATCTTTGACTGGCCCGCTATTTTCTCCAG
>JAFTVQ010000067.1 GCA_017461865.1 Lachnospiraceae bacterium
TCTTGGAAAGCTTCCAGATCAGTTTTCTATTATTCCACAGTTCTTTCGGAAGTGAAAAGAACTTTCCCAGAAAAGTTTTCATCCTTAATTTCTCCTACTGTCTGCTTTCAGAGCGCAAACATACTTATTTATCATACCATACATCCTCTGAAATATCAAATTCCACGGATGATTAACGGAATTTTGCATAGTCCCTCTTGGTATCATAGGAAACGATTCTCGCTCCCATCCGCTCCATCAACTCCACATAGTGAGGCGTTGAATAATAACTCGGCTCACCGGTATCCTTATTTTTGTTCTCCATCAGCCACTGCGGCGCATCAAAAAAGGCTATTCTCGGATTGATTGCCTCATAGAAATAATCCGGGTAAGATCCGTTTCCGTGATGGGACATCTGTACAATCGTGGACTTTACATCGTCCGGATAATTTTTCATAATCTCATCCGCAATCAGTCGTCCGATCTTACTTCCCTGCGAATAATCCGTGATTTCCGCCGCCATCTCCGCGGTATTGTCCGCGGTATCGGCAAGAAACAGGACACTCTTTTTCTCACTGTACAATTTAAACACCATGGAACCGTCATTCATAATATTATCACTGTTCTCAAGTACCGTATCATTGCAGGTGTGAAGCACTTTCATCCGAAGGCCGATTATCGAAAGTTCATCTCCGGCTGAAAGCCATGTCACATTACCGAAACGCTCCAGACCCATCTTGAGATACGTATAGGCTCCTGCCCGTTCCGATCCCTCTTCCATAACAGCTTCATAATCCATTTCACCAATCAAAATCTGCTTAATCTCTATGTGCGACTTATCCCATTCCGCCTCCAGAACAGAAGCCAGCGCACCGCAATGGTCATCATGAGGATGCGTGATAATCCAGGCATCCACCACCCCGCCTTTTTTCCGGATGGTTTCCACAAGGCTCTCTGTCTGCCATGCACGTCCGCCATCCACAACAATAAGACCGCCCTTGTTGCTCTCAATGGTATAACTCATGCATTGGAATCCTTCCGTATCTGCATACTGTGTCATTTTATAAATCTTTGTTTTACTGTACTTATAAACGCGATAATGCTCGGTTTCTCCGATCATTTGAATATTGTAGGCACCCACATCCCCCGTCAACTCCTGCCAGTCTCCCAGCACAAAATATTCATACCCCTGTTTTGCCATACCTCTGGTCAAGGTTTTAACCGGAACTTCGGCATTACTCAGCGACATGAGCGACGCTATCTTTTGAAACCTTCTCAGACGGGCGCTTCCGAAATTTTGCCGCACATACCAAAGCCCGATATTGGCATTGTACATACGGATATCCTCGCAAATCGGCTCCGGCACGACCGCATACGGAATGTTTTCAATTCCCGCGCGGTTCGGCTCAATCACCGCATCTTCCGGAAGGCCTTCAAAGTCCCGCATAATTATATCACTGACCAAAATAGCTTCTTCGCTGATCTTTTCCATATTCTCTGCCGGCTTGTACTCGGTGTCCGTAAACACCGTCCATCCGCATAAAATCAGCAAAGCCATCAGCGGAATCAGGAGCAGATTCTTCCGGTGCACAATAATTGCAAAGGTAAAAGACACAAGAAATGTCGTCATCAA
>JAFTVQ010000068.1 GCA_017461865.1 Lachnospiraceae bacterium
CTTCACGTTTACGCCCAGTTCCTGCATTCCGTTTGCAAGATAAAACTTTTTTCTTCTCAAACGTTCCGGAAGTTTTGATGATGGTTTATCCACGCTTTCAATTTCAAGAAAAAAGCGCCTGTCACTATATTTCTCCTGCAGGGACTTCAGTGCCTCGCCGCCGATTCCGCCACCGCGCTTGTCCGCACAGACTGCAAAATAGTCAAGCAGCACAAGATCATCGCCGTTCATTGTGATCGCCATACCTGCAAACGTGTTTTCTTTCTCAATCACCCACACATCGGCCTGACCTTTCTCATATTTACTTTTTATAAGCCAGAACGGCTTCTTTTCATTGAACGGAAAAGCCGACCGATAGAGCGCCTTTACCGCGTTCCATTCTGCTTTTGTATCCGGGGTTCTCAGTTGCATATTCTCTCGCCTTTATCCTTCAAATTTTTGCGCTCCTCCAAAATCACCCAACACGAATCTCAATATAATACAATGACGGCGACAAGGCATAATATCTTTGTCGCCGTTTTATATTTAATCTTCTTTTAATGCTCCGAGGACCTTGTACAACAGTCCGTACAACTGTAATGCTTCCTCTGTTTCCAGTTTCACGCATCCGGCAACTTTTTCCGGAACCGAAATTGCTCGTTCTTTTAACATTTCGCCCTTCGATGTAATCTCAACCAAAAGAACTCTCTCATCTTCTGCAGAACGTGAGCGCAAAACATAACCTTTGGTTTCCAAACTTTTCAACACCGGAGTCAACGTACCGGAATCTAAATATAACTTTTTCCCCAACTCCTTCACACTGATCTTTTTCACTTCCCAAAATACCAGCATGGCAATATATTGTGTGTACGTCAAATCAAGAGCCTCCAGATACGGCCGATATTGCTTGATAACCTCACGAGAGGCAGCATAGAGTGGAAAACATATCTGGTTTTCCAATTTGAGCACTTCATATTTTTGATCCATAACTCCCTCCGACAAATTCACTCATCACATTTTATCACAATCATATCATTCTTTCAATGAACTGTCTGCATCTCATTGTAAGCTTTTCGAACCGCTATCGCCAATTGATCCGTACAGGAAGTTGAACGCCTTCCGCAAGTGTTTCCAAGCAACTTTTCTTCAATATCCTCCACCGTAGAACCATCCAATAATTTTGAAACAGCTTTCAGATTCCCGTTACAACCACCCTGAAATTCAATGTTACTGATCACGTTGCCGCAAATCTCAAACCCTATCATCTGCGCACAGGTATTTTCTGTTTTATATTCGTATCGCATTACAAACACTCCTCTATTTTTTCTTTCAGTTTTTTCATATCGGTAGGCTCAAAACGAGCTACGATATTACCATTTCTGTTAATGAGGAACTTTGTAAAATTCCATTTAATATTCCCGTTATTTTTATAATCTTTATCTGCTTTTTTCACAACTCCCGATAACATAAGTCCCATCGGCGACATACCGAAACCTTCGAAGTTTGTGTTCGCTGTAAGCCACTTATAAAGCGGTATTGCACCTTCACCATTTACATCCACCTTCGAAAACTGAGGAAATGTAATGCCGTAACGTCCGGTGCAGAAAGAGTGAATCTCCTCATCATCCCCAGGCGCCTGTTCTCCAAACTGGTTACACGGAAAATCCAAAATTTCCAAACCTCTGTCCTTACATTCATCATAAATATCCTGCAGTTCATCATACTGCGGAGTAAAACCGCAACCTGTGGCGGTGTTTACAATAAGCAATACCTTTCCTTTGTATTTTTCAAGTGAAACGTCACTTCCATCCTGTGCTTTGACTAAAAAATCATAAACGTTCATCTTCTACCTCCATACCAATGATTTTTGTAAATTTAATTGAGCTCAATTAAATTGTATTCATCAGACGGCATTTTGTCAATGGCACAGATCAATATTTTTAAAATGTAATAAACTGAACAATGCAACCGGCCAAAAGCGCGACAATAACCCCAAGTACACAACCTATACCCGCACCTTTGACGTGAAACAGCTTATCTTTATATTCCCTATCCATATCTTCCGTCCCCGGAATTCTGAGCTTTTTACTGTGGCAAAAGATTCCCCAGTCCAAAACAATCATGTCATATAAATTTACGACAAAAAATATAGTAAACACATGCATCCATGTCTCCAAAAAACTTCTGCATCCCGAAACGTAAGCAAGCGCTGCCAGAACAATTGCAAATAAAAATACACCAAACAATTTCTTCCCAAAATGCTTTTTCTCTTTTTTCACAATCACATCTTTATACTGCGGAAGTTCTTCCACACGCTTTCTGACCGCAGGCGGATACGACGCAATCATGCAGAGCGGATCTTTATACTGCGCCGGCAAAATAATCAGAGTAAAGAGAATACAACATACGACACACTGCATAAACAATATCATCTCAATTACCTCCCACTAATTCTTTTCAGCTATCATACAACAAATCGGGGCTACCTTGCTACCGATTCTGTCGTACTCCAAAACACTAAATCCTTTTTCACCGATAAACTGCGCAAATTCTTCGTTGGTCGGTTTGATAAAGGCTTTAAATCCAAACAACTCAATCAACCCGATCCGAAAAGCAAACGCAGCACCTTCCCCGTGTACAAATGTCGGTGCGTACAAAAGTCCGTTCTTTTTCAAAACACGCCTGATTTCTGCAAGCGCCTTTTCCGGTTCCGGCATAATGTGAAGGGCATTTGCAATCATCACCGCATCGAAGCTTTCGTCCGCGTACGGAAGATTGGTTGCATCCTGAACAGAAAAAACCAGTCCGTCAATCGCACTTCCCCGCTTTTCATAAGCCGCTTGCGCTTCCTTTAACATATTTTCTGCAAAATCCGTTGCTTCCCAGCTCTGCACTTTATCTGCCAATCGGAATGTAAACATCCCCGTTCCGCATGCAAGTTCGAGCACCTTCATGTCTTTCTTCAAATATCGGTCCACCTTTTTGCATATTTCGCCGTAGCTCTTGTCAGCACCCTTCATAAACATAGAATAAATCGGGGCATATCTCTGCCAGAATTTCTTGTTATCCTTCATCTAATCACACCTTTTTGTCTGTTTATATGAACATATAATCATATGTTTAACTGTTTGTCAATATAAAATTTAAAAAGTCAATCAGTATTTCCTCTACCGATTGACTTTTCATACTTATTTATAACAGTTTCCGCACCTTCTTTTATCCATATCCGGTTTGATTTGTATAGAGTAAGCCTCCGCTTCCTCATAGGTTGCAAAGTAAACCGGATTTATCATTGCTTTATCTCCCGTCCCTGTCGCCGTACACTCGCCTACAATATGTATCTTTCCGTTTCTGTCATTTACAGCATAGTTGCCACCGGCTGACAAATCGGAAGCTTGCCCGGAATCTGTTTCCTGCTCTTCTTCATCATTTTCATCCGCAACATTCTCTTCTGTTACGTTTCCTTCTGTAACATTGTTCTCTTCATCACTATCTTCCTGCATGCTGCCTGTCGGCTCACCTGGTATCCAGCTTTCCGAAGGCGCACAATTCCATGTGATTTGTTTGCCGTCGGAAACTGCAACCACCGAACCCTGTTCATCTGTACGGAATACCTGCACATTCATGGCACGCAGATTATTCAACACTTCTGCGTGCGGATGTCCGTAGGAATTGTTTGCTTCGCAACTGATTACCGCATAAGCAGGTGTCGCAGCAGATAACAATGCTTTGGAGTTCGAAGTCCGGCTTCCGTGATGTCCTGCCTTCAAAACGTCGCAGTCTATATCGAATCCGGCTGTTAATATATCTTGCTCTGCTTCCTCCTCTGCATCACCGGTGAACAGGAATCCGTTTTCGCCGTTTTGCAGAAGTAATCCGATCGAAGAATTGTTTGCATTATCATATTCCCTGTTTGGAGCTACCGTTGTGAAAAAAGCATCCCCCAAGGCATATGTATTTCCTGCTTTCGGCATGGAATAGGTCAATCCGTTTGTCTTCAACGCCTGCATAAGATCACGATATACCGTATTATCTTTCGGAAAATCTCCGATAAAAACGTTAGCAATATCAAATTTACTTACAATAACATCTGCGCCGCCGATATGGTCGGCATCTGTGTGGGTTAGCACGAGGTAATCCAGCTTTTCGACTCCCTGATTTTTCAAATAAAGTTGTACTTTCGTCCCCTTACTGTCATCGCCGGCATCTATCAGCATCGCATGCTCTCCGGAAATAACCAGGGTTGCATCTCCTTGTCCGACATCGATAAAATGGACTTGAAGTTCTGCATCAACCTCTTCCTTCTCTGCCTGTTCTTCCGGCAAATCAACAGGCGGTTTCGGCTCTTGTTCTTGTTTCGATTCAGTTTCCCTCTGCTCGGTCTCCTCGAAATCCGTTTTCTCCGAAACCGTCTCCGGTTCCTCCACTTCTGCTTGCGTCACAACGCTTTCTGTTTGCAAAACGTTTTCTGTGTTCTGCACTACTTCCGCTCCAGACTGCGCTGTGCTTTTTTCCGTTTCTGTCTCGGAACCTACTTTGGCGACAGCCCCACAGGAAATCAAGAAAAGACACGCCAAAACAGCAAAACTTACTTTCGAAGGCAGCATCAGCTTGCTTCGCAATGGGGTAATCCCAAAACCGAACAGCAGTGACGCAATTCCGCCGACAATGCTTCCGTTAAAAAACAAGCCCAACGACAAGACAATAAAACAAACTCCGAAAAACCACCCGACAAGATCTTTTAATACTTGAAATAAACTACTCATTTCCTTCCTGTTTTCCTTCCTTAAGTCAGCATATTATCTTCTTTCTGTTCCACATGTACCGTTTCTGTAATTTCCCCGCCAATCTTAAATGTCTGCAAATGATCAATGGCCATCTGCACCTGAAATTCATTTAACTCTATCTCAACGTCACGGATCTCCCCTGTCTGCGGCAAACAAACATGAATAACCGCAAAATGCTGATACTCCTCAGAAGAATAAATGCTATCTTCATACTTTTTCAAACGGACAATTTTTCTGGATATACCTTCCACAAGTCTGTAATCTATGGCATACACTTTCTTCTCTGTATAACCATGAATGTGCGTTGAGCCAAATGCCAGTCCATTCTTTTTAAAGGTTAAAAACTTCGCATTTTTGTACGAGGACTCCAATGTATCGTAATCAATATCTCCCTTCAGCCATTTTCTGACCGGCTTCCCTATATACATTGAAAAATCCCAGCAAAAAAACAGCCCAAACAGGAAAAATCCCAAAATTCCCGTAAACATATTTTGCACCATAAGACAGCACGATCCAAACATTAGGAATAGCATAAATACCATGCCCATCACATATTCTTTTCTTTTAAATCTCGCCAGGAGATCCTTCTTCATATTCGAATATACCGGCTTTTCAAACGGATGCTCATTGAGATACGCGACATAGCATTCATGCCACTTAGGATTCTCGAAATAACTGCCGTCCAAGATATTCTTATTTTTAGCCTCCGCTCTTTTATCTGCTTTTTTCTCCTTCCGGTAAGCATAGATCAAATAGATAATCAATATAGGACACACCGTGCATGCACATAGTTTCCCTGCTTCATCACCTCGGACAAAAAAGAAAAAAAGACCAATCGATATAACCGTAATAATATATATGGTTAATGTTTTCGGTGTCATTGGCGGTACATTGCCACGATTATTGTCCATTTTTCGTTCTCCCCCAAGTACTGTTATTTAGCAAATTCTCCTATAATCTCAACCTCACTCCACAGAATACATGATTCTGAGTCTCTGCGCCTCATTCGAATCAAATCCGAACTTTTGGTAGAACGGTATTTTATCCGGCATTGCACATAATTCAACAGCAATATTTGTATTTGCAATTCCATTA
>JAFTVQ010000069.1 GCA_017461865.1 Lachnospiraceae bacterium
CTCTAACTGGATGTAGTCAAAATATAAAGAGAAGGAGAAAGGTATGGAAAGCAAAAAAGAATTCAAACAACAGAAAAAAGCCTACAAAAAGGCGAAACGCAAAGCCATCCGTCCATGGTGTTTTCTCACATGGTTTAGCGGTGTACTTACGGTAATCCTGATTGTTGCGACAGTGTTTGTCGGTATGTTCGACAATACGGTTGCACTGTTCGTGGGGGATACCTTTTGGGAACTTGAAAACGAAGATCCGAATGCAGTATATTACGAATCTGATTTTGCAACGCAGGAAGAGAGAGTGGCAAGAGGTTACGAACTTGTAAAACAGGTGGAAGGAGAAGGCGCGGCGCTTCTTACCAATGAAAACGGAGCCCTTCCGCTCGGAAAAGATGTCAATGTAAGCTTATTCTCAACATCTTCCGTGAATTTCGTTTACGGTGGTACCGGTTCTGCCAATGTAGATTCTTCCAAGTCCGATAATCTGAAGTCGGCACTGGAAAAAGCAGGTATCAATGTAAACCAGTCTTTATGGGATTTTTATCTGACCGGTGAGGGAAGTGCATATGTGCGTGACGGCGGCGGATTTACAAGCGGAGCACAGGTTGGTGAGGCACCTTGGAGTGCGTATACACCGGAGGTTCTTGATTCCGTGGCTTCTTACGGCGATGCAGCTATCGTGACACTTTCCCGTGTCGGCGGCGAAGGTGTGGACCTCAATTTCCAGACTGTCAATTATCTGGAACTGGATGACACAGAGAAAGAGATGATGTCTAATCTGGCACAGCTGAAGGCAGACGGTGTAATCAAGAAGATTATCGTTTTGGTAAACTCATCCAATCCTTTGGAACTGGATTTCTTAAAGAACAACGAATACAGCGTTGATGCAACCTTATGGGTAGGCGGTGTCGGCGTCACAGGTATTAATGCAGTAGCAGAAATTTTAGCAGGTGATATCAATCCGTCCGGTAGTCTGGTAGATACATATTGCTATGACAATTATTCAAGTCCGGCAATGAAAAACTTTGTACCTACCACTTATGAAGGATATACAGAAGGCGTTATTCCTGAAAATGCAAGTACCTACATGATTTATCAGGAAGGTATTTATGTGGGTTACAAATATTATGAGACACGCTATGAAGATTATGTTATGGGAACCGGAAATGCAGGACAGTACGCATACGGCGACGACGTAGCATTCCCGTTCGGTTACGGCTTAAGCTATACCGATTTTGAATACAGCGACATGAAGCTGGCTTATGATGCGGCAACGACCACATACAACATCGAAGTGACAGTAAAAAATGTCGGCGACGTAGCAGGAAAGGAAACAGTTCAGATTTACGTTTCCAGCCCGTATACACAGTATGACATTGAGAACGGCGTGGAGAAATCCGCAGTTTCTCTCGTTGGATTTGACAAGACAGAAATTCTTGAGCCGGGAGCAAGTGAGACTCTCTCTATTCCGGTAGACGGCGATTATGTGGCAAGCTATGACGCATACGGTGCGGGAACTTATATTCTCGACGCAGGTGACTATTACTTTACGGCCGCGACAGATGCCCATGATGCAGCCAACAACGTACTTGCAGCCAAAGGATTTACACCGGCAAGTACAGACGGCCGTATGGACGGCGAAGGTAACGCAGCACTTGCCGTGAAATGGAACAATCCGCAGCTGGATACAACCACTTATGCAACAAGTGATACCGGCGCGCAGGTAAATAACAAATTAAGTAATTCCGACATTAACTTAAATGACGGAGTACAGGAAAAAGTAACTTACGTTTCACGTAACGACTGGGAAGGTACAATGCCGACCGGAGAAATTTTGAAACTGACACTGACAGAGTACCTGAAGGAAGCGCTTCAGGATGTACAGTATGATCCGGCAGATTATGAATCTATGGAAATGCCGACACTGGGTGCTGATAACGGATTGAAACTGGTTGATATGATTGGTCTTGATTATGATGATCCGAAGTGGGATCAGCTTCTTGATCAGCTCACATACGATGAGATGGTTTCCTTTATCGGAGATGCATTCCACTGGACGATGCCGGTTGAGTCGGTACAGGCTCCGGGTACACGTGATGAAAACGGACCGCAGGGTCTTACGGTTACACTGTTCGGTTCCGGTCTCGGTGTTGAGACAACAGCGCTCACATCGGAGGATGTGTTGGCAGCTACCTTCAACAAAGATTTAGTATACGAAATGGGTAAGATTGTCGGCAACGACTGTCTGGCAGCAAAGGTTGCATTCCTCTACGGACCTGGTGCAAATACACACAGAACTCCGTACGGCGGACGTAACTTCGAATATTATTCTGAGGACGGATGTCTTTCTTCTGAAATCGGAAGAGCAGAAGTTTCCGGTATCGAGGAAAAGGGTGTTCACGTAGTAATCAAACACTTTGCACTCAACGACTGTGAGCAGAACCGTATCGGTCTCGGCGTATGGCTTCCGGAGCAGGCAGCCCGTGAAATTTATCTGCGTGCATTCCAGGGATCGCTGGAAGCATCCCAGGCAGGCGGAAACGGTGTTATGATGGCGTACACACGCTGGGGTACACAGTGGTCAGGTGCCAATGCAGGCCTTGTAAAGGGTATTATGAGTGAAGAATGGGGTTGTAACGGTCTCCAGATTACAGATAACGTACTCACAACCTATGTAAACGGTGTGGATGGTGTTATGGGAGGAACGACAGCGTTTGACTCCATGATGGCATTCTATATTACAGATCAGCTTCCGAAGTATGAAGATGATCCGGTTGTGGTAGCAGCGATGAAGGAAGCTTCTCACAAGAATTTATATGCAATTGCTCATTCCTGTGGAATGAACGGCATCGGAAAAGATACCGTAATCAAAGCAAAGACACCGGGAACATTGGTTGGTGTAAGAGCCGGAGCGGTTGTGTTCGGAATTCTGTTTGCAGTATCTCTTGTTCTTTGGATTATGAAGAGACGTAAATTCGTGAAGACAGAAGAATATGTTGCTTTCCAAGAACTGAAAAAAGCGAGAAAGCAGAACTAAACTTTCAGCAGGAAGGGAAAAGCTTATGGAAAATCAAAAAGCGGCGACAGGAGTTAATCGCGCCAAAATGTATCAGTTGGCGCTGTTCCCCCTGAACAACGGTGCAACCAATGTGTATTATGTTTTGATCCTGTCGTATATTTCAACTTTTGGTAATAATGTCTTGGCGATCGGTGCAATTTTTGCATCCGTAATGGTAACAGGTATGCGAGTATTTGATGCCGTTACGGACCCGATCATCGGGGCACTGATGGACCGGACCAACGGCAAATTCGGAAAATTCAGGCCGTTCATGGTAATCGGAAATGTAATTATGGCCCTGTCCACATTTGTGCTATATATTTTGACGCCGTACATACCGGCAGATAAACAGTGGCTCCGCTATGTAGCCTTTGTGCTCCTGTATGCAATTTGGGTCATCGGATATACGTTCCAGACATCCGTGACAAGATCCGGACAGACGGTGCTTACCAACGATCCGAACCAGAGACCGCTCTTCACGATTTTTAATACAGTGGGTTCCATGGCAGGTATGGGTGTGATGCAGTTTCTGGCACCGATTATCCGAGCCAATGTGGCAGATTACAGCAGTGCCGACTTTTATTCGTTCCTTGCACCGATCGGAATCTTTACATCGATTTTGCTTACAATTCTTGCGATGATCGGTATTTGGGAGAAGGATAACCCGAAATATTTCGGTCTCGGCGGAGATAAACAGGAGAAGATTAAACTTTCCGAATATTGGGAGATTATCAAAAACAACAATCCGATGCAGCGGCTTATGGTTGCCGGTGCCGGTTGTAAATTGGCTCTCTCTATCGCCACAAACGTGACGGTTCTCTGTATGCTCTACGGATGTATGATGGGCAATTATGACAGCCTGTATCTTCCTATGATGGTTATGGGATATGTATTTTCGGTACCGTTCTTTATCTTGACGGTCCGCACATCACAGAAAAAGGGACAGAAGGCATCGCTCATGAGATACGTCACGCTGGCACTTGTTTCTTATGTCGGAGTACTGGTGCTTTTGGTTCTCTGGAAACAGGGTAATCCGGAGGTCAACCTGACTCTCTGGAATAACGGTGCGGTGAGCATTAACTTATATACGATACTGTTTATCCTTTTCTTCGGCATCGGTTACGGTGCTTACTATTCGACGGCGGATATGCCGATTCCGATGGTGGCAGACTGTTCGGATTACGAGACATACCGTTCCGGAAAATATATTCCGGGTGTCATGGGAACGCTGTTCTCGCTCGTAGATAAGCTGGTGTCGTCCCTGTCAGCCACTGTGGTGGGAGTTGCTGTTTCCATTATCGGACTTGAAAATCTGCCGACAGCGGAAACACCTTATTCTGCGGGAATGAACTGGGTAGTTATTATTCTGTTTTGTCTCATTCCGATGGCAGCGTGGATTATTACACTTCTTGTCATGAAAGGTTACATCCTGACAGGTGATAAGATGAAAGAAATTCAGACAGTCAACGCGGCCCGTAAGCAGGGTATGGAAGGCGGAATGACCATGGAAGAGGCCATGGAAAAATGGAAAACTTTAGAGGATGTTAAAGGGGTTTAGCATATTTTTGAAAAGCACTTCGGCTTTAAGCCGGAGTGTTTTTTTTGTTGTCTGTCAACAAAAGTCCTATATATTGGACAATGTATTTCTATAATGAAAATCAAAGAAGAGGAGGCGATGTCTAAATGAAAAAAACAACGGAAAAAATAGTTTATGCAGTAGTAGCCATTGTATTTGTCGCAGCATTCACCATGCTTTTTACCGTACAGGCGAGAAGCCGTGCAGCGGAAGCGGTATTGTTTGACAATCGTTCCTTTGAAGTGTCAGAGCAGGCTTATAAAGAACAGGTGGAGACAGTTCTTGACAGTTACGGACTATATCACAGCGGTCTTACCATGACGAGAGTGGTTTCCATGGACGGAAAGCGTGAATATGCACTTGTTATTTATAACAGCAGGATTTCCCGACTGGAGGAGAAAGAATATTGCAGTTTGGAAGCGGATCTCAGCCGCTGTGCCGTGGTTTTGCCGGACGGTAATGTGCTTTCGGTGGATGTTTCTCTGTCGGGATGTATGAGTTAGCAGGAATTGACAGTAAGGAGAGTTAAAATCCGCATGACATTCGGACGGAATCGGGTTATACTTGTTTTGTACCGTGTATAGAAGCACGGGAGAAAGGTGAGTATATATGAGAGATAATCCGAAACCGTTTGAGGTTTACAGACATTTTAAAGGAAATAAGTATCAGATTCTGACACTTGCGACAGATTCCGAGGACGGAAGTTGTAAGGTGGTATATCAAGCTATGTACGGCGAATACAAGGTATATGTGAGAGATCTTGCCATGTTTATGAGTGAGACGGATCGAAATAAGTATCCGGATTGTAATCAGAAATACCGTTTCGAGAAAGTTGAGATGCAGCAGGCGGAGAGTGCGCCGGAGCCGGTGACTGAAAATCCTGCTCCGTCAGGGACGTCCGAACCGCAGCCGGAAGCAGCATCAAAGGTGCAGATTGTATCGGAACCGGCAGAAACGGCGGGAGAGCTTGATCCGGGAGTGATGGAATATCTGGACGCATACACGATAGATGAAAGAATCAACATTCTCACATCCATGCATCACAGAATTACCGATGACATGCTCACAACGATGGCAGTTGTCACGGATGTTGAGCTCAACGAGGGAAATACAGAGCAGAAGTATCAGGAACTGAAAAATTATCTTCTCATGAAGCAGAAGTTTGAGAAGCAGAGATATTAAACCTTTAAATATGCGGCGGAGCTGACTTTCCTGAAATTTCCGGAAGAAGGAAAAGGAGGAAGGAATATGGGTATCAGTTTAAAAGATAAGCTGGTAATCGGTGTCAGCTCGAGAGCTTTGTTTGATCTTTCTGTGGAAAATAAAATTTTTGAAACAGAAGGAGTGGAAGCGTATCGTGCATATCAGATGAAACATGAAAATGATTGTCTGAAACCGGGACCGGGATTTGCGCTTGTACGTGCACTTCTCAATCTCAATCAACTTAAAGGACATGAAGACAGGGTGGAAGTTATCATTATGTCGAGAAACAGTGCGGACACATCGCTTCGTGTGTTTCATTCCATACGGGAGTACGGTCTTCCGATTACCCGTGCGGTTTTGGCATCCGGAGCATCGTTGGCACCTTATCTTGAAGCGTTTCACACGGATTTGTTTTTGTCCGCCCATGAGGATGATGTGCAGAGTGCCATTGACTGCGGAATTGCAGCAGGAATTATATGCAGTGACGGGATACATACCTACAGCCAGTCGGATGTGCCTGCGCAGATCCGTATCGCTTTTGACGGGGATGCAGTTATTTTTTCGGATGAGTCCGAGCAGATTTATCAGGAAAGAGGTTTGGAAGCATTTGAGGAAAATGAGCGCCTTCAGGCACAGAATCCACTTAAGGAGGGACCGTTTGCCGGCTTTTTGAGACTTCTGTCTGAGATTCAGAAAGAGTTTCCGGGACAGGAAGTTCCGATCCGTACAGCTCTTGTGACCGCCAGATGTGCGCCGGCGCATGAGAGGGTGATCCGGACGTTGCGGGCGTGGGATGTCCGCGTGGATGAGGCCTTTTTTCTCGGGGGTATTCCGAAAAGAGATTTTCTTAAAGCGTTCGGTGCGCATATCTTTTTCGATGATCAGGTAGTACATACGCTGGCAGCTTCGGAGGTGGTTCCTTCTGCCAGGGTTCCGTACAAAAATTCGGCATAAATACAGCAGGTGAATACATGGTTACAGATAATATCGTAAAACCGCTTCTTGCGTGGTACGATCAAAATAAAAGAATATTACCTTGGAGAGAAAACAGGGATCCCTATCGGATATGGGTGTCGGAGATTATGCTCCAGCAGACACGCGTTGAGGCGGTCAAACCGTATTATGACCGTTTTTTGAAGCAGCTTCCGGATGTGGAAAGTCTGGCGGAAGTACAGGAAGAACACCTTTTGAAACTGTGGGAAGGACTGGGATATTACAACCGCGTTAAAAATATGCAGAAGGCGGCCCTCGTTATGAAAGATGTGTATGAAGGGCGGATGCCGGAAGAGTATGAACTTCTTTTGCAACTTCCGGGAATCGGTTCATACACGGCAGGTGCCATTGCGTCCATCGCCTTTGGGAAGCCGGTCGTTGCAGTGGACGGGAATGTATTGCGGATTATAACGCGGCTTACTGCCGATCCGAGTGACATTCTCAGTGAGAAGTTTAAAAAGCAGGTAAGAGAACAACTTTTAACTATTGTTCCGGCAGACAGACCGGGAGATTTTAACCAGGCTCTGATGGAACTCGGAGCGACGGTATGCCTTCCGAACGGGGCACCGAAATGTCATGCGTGTCCGTGGCATGACATTTGTATGGCAAGGCAGCAGGGAAGACTGGATGAGATTCCGTATAAGAAAAAGAAAAAGCCACGGGTCATTGAAGAAAAGACGGTGCTTTTATTGAGGGACGGTGAAAAAACACTGATACGCAG
>JAFTVQ010000006.1 GCA_017461865.1 Lachnospiraceae bacterium
ATTGAAGCAGCAAGAGCCGGAGAAGCAGGACGCGGATTCGCAGTCGTTGCAGCACAGATTCAGAAACTGGCTGAAGAATCCAATGCAAGCGCAGCGCAGATTGAAGATATTATCGCAACCCTGTCTCAGGATTCCGCCAACACGCTTGTTGTTATGGATAACCTGAGAGAAAACATTACCGTACAGCAGGAAAAGATGCTCGATACCATCGAAAAATTCTCCTCCGTACGCGAAGGTATTGTATCTTCTACAGACAATACTTCACAGATTCATACACAGGCATCTGACTGTGACAACTCACGAGTTGCAGTTGTGGATATCATTCAGGATCTTTCCGCATTATCCGAAGAGAATGCAGCTTCAACTGAAGAAACCACTGCTTCTATGCAGGAGTTGAATGCAACCATCAACCTGCTCAGCAACGCAGCAAAAGAATTACAGGATCTTGCAGTATCTCTTGAAAACGATGTAAGATTCTTCAGATTGTAATTTGAAAAAGATTACTATATAAACAATAACGATTTAAAAAGCACCCGTCCGATGAAGGACGAGTGCTTTTTAACTTCCGTATTAATTTCCATTCTGTCACAACACTTCTGCCAGCTTTCCCATATCTTCCTCTGTCGTAGACCAACTGGTCGCCAGTCGGATTACGGTATGATCCTCATCATAACCTTCCCAGAAACTGACCGCAACCTGCTCCTTCAGCTTTGCCAGTTGCTCATTTTCTACAATCACAAACTGCTGGTTTGTCGGTGACTCCAAATAAAATCTATACCCCTTTTCGCGCAACATCTTTTTCAGTTTCTCCGCCATATCAATCGCATGACGGCTGATCTCAAAATACAAACCATCTGTAAACAACGTATCAAACTGCACACCCAGCACGCGCCCCTTTGCCAGGAGCCCTCCCCGTTGCTTCACTCTTGTCATAAAATGCTTCGGTGTATTTCCCTTTGTAAATACAACCGCTTCCCCGCAAAGCGCTCCGACCTTTGTTCCGCCGATATAAAAGACATCACAAAGCCTTGCAATATCTGCCATAGTTACATCCGTCCCTCTGCTCATCAGACCATACCCAAGCCTTGCGCCATCTAAATAAAGGGGGATGTTAAACCGATGACAAACATCTGCAAGCGCTTCCAATTCCTTCTTATTATAAAGTGTACCGTACTCAGTCGGATGAGAGATATAAACCATTCCCGGAAATACCATGTGCTCCCGATTTTCATCTGCATAAAATACACCCAAATAATCATTCAGCACCTGTGCATCTATTTTTCCGTCTTGCTGCTTTACTTCCAAAACTTTATGCCCGGTATATTCAATCGCTCCGGCCTCATGCAGACTCACATGCCCTGTTTTTGCAGCAATTACTCCCTCATAAGATTCCAGCATTGCTGAAATTACAATGGCGTTTGTCTGTGTTCCACCCACCAAAAAATGAACATCAGCTTTGGGACAATCACAAGCCGACTTTATTTTCTCCTTTGCACTCTCACAATACTTATCCGTTCCGTATCCGCCGAGCGGCTCCATATTTGTCTCCAGCAGACGTGCAAGCACATTTGGATGTGCACCGGCAATATAATCACTTTCAAATGAGATCATAGATGTTCCTCTCTTATATGTTTTGATTTGTATATTATAACATAGCTATAGAAGGGAAGTATAGTGGTAGTCCATGCAAAGAAATTATGTGCTGCATTTAAATAGAGGAGAACTGTTTCTCGGTATGGGGACGCTTCCGCTCGACTTTATCACGCAGCGGATACTAAATTCGTGGCTGCATAGCCGCCACTCATTAAGTACCGGCGTGAACACACGCCCCATACACAAAAAACAGTTCTCCTCCCTTCTGTACAAATAATGCTTGGGGATATGCGTTTTCGGAAGATGCTTGGAAACGTCGGCACTTAATGAATGGCGGCGCAGCTGCCATGAATTTAGTGTCCGCTACGTTTCCACGCAAGCGAAAGCGCTCTTCCGAAATCACATATCCCCAAATGCAAAAGAGCCATGCACCTAAAATGCACAGCTCCTTCGCTATTGTAACCCTTCTCCAAAAACCTTATTCTTCATCCGGCTCAAGCATCGCTTTATCGTATGCTTCAAGTACCGTTTTCTGAATCATATCTCTTGTTTCTGAATTGATCGGATGAGCAATATCTCTATATTCACCGTCAGATGCCTTTTTGCTCGGCATTGCGATAAACATTCCCTTCTCGCCCTCGATCACTTTAATGTCATGCACAACAAAAACTTCATCAAGGGTGATGGATACGACTGCTCTCATCTTTCCTTCTTTTGTAATCTTGCGCACGCGAACATCTGTAATGTTCATAGCTTTGTCCCCCTTTACGTAGTGGATATTAAATTACAAAACGATCATTCTTTTCAACCACGATCTTAATATCGCCTTCCCCTTTGTGATATGAATTGGCACGAATCGTATCATGACTCTCAACAATACAGTTTTCAATGTATGTGTTGTCACCGATATACACATCATTTAAGATAATTGAATTCTTAATCGTACAATTATTTCCCACAAATACATCTTTGAAGATTACGGAATCTTCTACCACACCATTGATAATACTTCCGCTTGAAATCAAGCTGTTGCGTATCTTGGCACCGACATTATACTTCGCCGGCGGAAGGTCATCTACCTTAGAGTAGATATCCGGATACTGACGGAAGAAATAATCTCTGATGTCCGGTTTCAGGAAATCCATATTTGCATTGAAATAATCTTCTACTGTTGCAATGTTCTTCCAGTAATCCTGCATCTTATATCCGTAAATTCTCTTAAGATTCTTGTAACGGATTAAAATGTCCTTTACAAAGTCGAACTGTCCTTCTTCTGCTGTCTTTTCAATCAGCTCAATAAGCTGACGACGGCGGATTACGTAAATACCGCAGGAAATTGTATTGGAATTTGCTACAATCGGTTTCTCCTCGAAATCCTGAATGCGGCTTTCCTCATTCATACGAAGAATTCCGTATCTGTCTACATTTTCCCCTGCAGGCATATCTTTGCATACTACCGTGATATCTGCCTTCTTTGCGATATGATACTCAAGCACTTTGTTGTAATCCATTTTATAAACACAGTCACCGGAAGCAATTACCACGTATGGTTCATGACTTTCTTTTAAGAAATCAAGATTCTGGTAAATAGCATCTGCGGTTCCGCGATACCAAGAGCTGTTCTCATTAGTAACGGTAGGCGTGAACACGGAAAGTCCTCCCTGTTTTCTACCGAAATCCCACCATTTGGATGAACTCAAATGCTCATTCAAACTTCTGGCATTGTACTGTGTAAATACTCCGACACGCTGAATACGTGAGTTTGTCATATTACTGAGCGCAAAGTCGATACTGCGGTAACTTCCTGCAATCGGCATTGCTGCAATGGCTCTCTTCTGAGAAAGCTCTTTCATTCTGTGATTGTTTCCGCCGGCTAAAATAATTCCTATTGCTCTCATGCCTTGTCACCTGCCTTAACCAAAGTTTTTCCGCTCGGGAGATAGTTGTCCGGATAATCTTCTGCTGCTGTAATACCGGATACTACTGAGTTCTTTCCAACCGATACGTTGCTCGGAACTACGGATTTTTCACCTATGGCAACAAGTCCATGGTTATAAATGTGCGGATCTGTCTCATTTTCAACTTCTTCACCCACACCGAGTTTTACATTGTCACCGATCTGAACCTGCTCTGCGATAATAGCTTTATTCAGCTCACATCCGGCTCCGATTTCTGCATGATTCATAATAATAGAATCGCGGACAACCGTTCCTTCTCCGATGGTTACACCGCATCCGATAACGGAATTGTATACTTTACCGTAGATCTGTGAACCTTCACCGATGATACATTTCTCAATCTCACTGTCTGCGGAAATGTACTGCGGAGGAAGCACATCACTCTTGGTGTAAATCTTCCAATATTCTTCATAAAGATTGAACTCCGGAACAATGTCGATAAGCTCCATATTGGCTTCCCAATAAGAATTGAGTGTTCCTACGTCCTTCCAGTATCCGTTGAACTCATATGCATAGCACGGTGCACCGTTGCCATGGCAGTACGGAATTACATGTTTACCGAAATCGAGAGACGGCTGGGATGCATTCGCAATCAATGCCTCCTTTAATGTCTTCCAGTTGAATATGTAAATACCCATACTTGCAAGGTTACTTCTCGGATTTTCCGGCTTCTCTTCAAAATCATTAATCTTGCGGTCCTCATCTGTAATCAGAATACCGAAACGCTTTGCTTCCTCAAGAGGAACAGGCATAGCGGCAAGTGTAACCTCTGCACCCTTCTCCTTATGATAATCAAGCATCACTTCATAATCCATCTTATAAATATGGTCACCGGACAAAATCAGTACGTAATCCGGATTAAAGCTATCCATATATTCAATATTCTGATAAATCGCATTGGCGGTACCTGTATACCACTCCGTATCTTTGCTCTTTTCATACGGCGGAAGTACGGAAACACCTCCGATATTACGATCCAAATCCCACGGAATACCGATTCCGATATGGGTGTTCAGCCTGAGCGGCTGGTACTGTGTCAAAACACCTACTGTATCAACTCCGGAATTAATGCAGTTACTAAGCGGGAAGTCGATAATTCTGTATTTTCCCCCAAATGCCACTGCCGGTTTTGCAACCTTTGCAGTCAATACACCAAGTCTGCTGCCCTGACCACCTGCTAACAGCATGGCAATCATCTCTTTTTTAATCATAATGTCACCCCTTACTCGTGTAATCTCTGTCGCAACTGTCAATAAACTGACAAATACGAACACTATGTGAATTATAGCATACAATAGCGGCAAAGTGAATATTTTTTACAAATAAATTCTGACTTTTTTCTTGCACATATGTGCATTTTGCACAAAAGCACTTGCAATCTTTTATGTTTTATGTTTATTTTATGAACTCTCCGACTCTTCGGCATGTAAAATTTTTACACTTTTTGTAAATTATGTATAAAAACAAAAAATACATTCGGCTCCCCTTATTGCATGGTACAACCGCTTTGTTATATAATTATGAAAAATTATTGCAAGAAATCAGAGAACAGGAAGTGTATCTATGTATCAAATTGACTTTAACAAACCTGCCTTTGTCCATTTTATCGGGATCGGCGGCATCAGTATGAGCGGTCTTGCCGAAATCCTTTTACAGAGAGGTTTCACCGTCAGCGGCTCCGATGCCAAAGAAAGTGATCTGACCAGACACTTGGCGGAACAAGGAGCAACTCTTTACTATGGTCAGCGCAGCTCCAATATCGATGCCGGCCCGGACGTGGTTGTATATACTGCTGCTATCCATCCGGACAATCCGGAACTGAAAGCAGCAAAGGATAAAAAGATTCCGTGTATGACACGTGCCGAACTTTTGGGAGAACTCATGAAAAATTATGAAACGCCGATTGCCATCAGCGGAACCCACGGCAAAACGACGACAACTTCCATGCTGTCTTCCATTCTTCTTCAGATGGATACCGATCCGACACTTTCCATCGGCGGTATATTACAGACCATCGGCGGAAACATCCGCATCGGACAATCCGAACTTTTTGTTACGGAGGCCTGCGAGTATACAAACAGCTTCCTGAGCTTTTTCCCGAAAATCAGTGCCATTTTAAATATTGATGCCGATCATCTGGATTTTTTCAAGGATCTCGCCGATATCCGCCGTTCGTTCCGCCTGTTTTCGGAACTTTTACCGGAGGACGGAACCCTTGTCATTAACGGTGAGATTCCCGACTATTCGGAAATCACCGAAAATCTCAAATGTCGCGTGCTGACTTACGGATATGACCCATCCTTCGATGTGTACGCCACGGATATAACCTACGACGAAACAGCACGTCCATCTTATATGTTCCATATGAAGACAGACAGCGGTGAAACATCTTTTTCCGTAACCCTCGGCGTTACCGGCGAGCACAATGTTTCCAACTCCCTTGCGGCCATTGCCATTGCTATGCTTCTGGGAGGACAGACAGAAGATATCCAAAAGGGAGCCCTTGCCTTCAGCGGAACCGATCGCCGGTTCCAGTACAAAGGAATGCTTGGCAAAACTACTGTTATAGATGATTATGCGCATCACCCGACAGAAATTACTGCAACTTTACAAACTGCCAAAAAATATCCGCACAAAACAACCTGGTGTGTGTTCCAGCCTCATACCTACACAAGGACCAAAGCCCTCCTTCCGGAGTTTGCCGAGGCTCTCAGCCTTGCTGATGAAGTAGTTTTGGCAGATATTTATGCAGCAAGGGAAACCGACAATCTCGGTATCAGTTCCAAAACACTGCAGGCAGAAATAGAAAAATTAGGCGGAAGTTGCCACTATTTTTCATCTTTTGATGCCATTGAAAATTTTTTATTAGAAAAATGTGAGCCAAATGATTTGTTGATAACTATGGGCGCCGGAGATGTGTTTAAAATCGGCGAAAACCTACTCGGCATATAAACTTATCCACAATATCCACATAAAAAGTCGCAGATATGCACGATTTTTTATGTGGATATTTTAGTTTACATAATGCTTTCCCTCATCCCTAATATTTCCGTCATTCTTGCTATTATGTCAATTGTTTTTTTCTGACTTATCCACTTTTTCCACATTGTCCACATTTCCCGCAAACCCAGTATTTTCAAGGGTTTGCGAAAAAACTTCTATTTCTTTTTGGAAATGTCTGTGCTATAATTCATATGCTAAAAGAAAAACCGAAACAGAGGGATGAAAATGAGTCGTCTTACCATTTACAAAGACAACATTTCTGATTCGACTGTCGTGTCCAATCAGTTTATTGATGAATACATGAAAGATGCCAACGATGCACAGATTAAGATTTATCTTTATCTGCTCCGCATGATGAGTGCCAATCTGCCGACCAGTATTTCCGACATTGCAGATAAGTTCAATCACACGGAAAAAGATGTGACCCGTGCACTCACCTACTGGGAGAAGCAAAACCTGATCCAGCTGGATTACAATGAACGGGGTGAAATTTGTGCACTTCACATGAAGTCCGCATCTGCAAAGGCAAAGGAAGCACAAATTGTACCGATGCCGAAAGCTACGCTGACACCGGTTCCTTCCGTACAGACACCGGCCAAAGAGGCGCAGAGAAAGACAGCACCTGCCGGGGAAGAGGTTGCACCTGCATTCCAAAAACCGAGCTATTCACTGGATGATGTGTCCGCCTTTAAAAAGAACGAGGAAGCTGCACAGCTTCTGTTTGTGGCAGAGACTTATCTGGGCCGGACATTGTCCGCTGTTGATATCAAATCGCTTTTGTTTATTTATCAGGAGCTTAAGCTTTCTACCGACCTCATTGATTATCTGATCGAGTATTGTGTCGGAAAAGGCAAACGGGAGATGCGATACATAGAAAAAGTTGCCGTGAACTGGGCAACAGAAGGAATCGTAACCGTACGTCAGGCCAAGCTTCGGTCTACCCGCTACGACAAACTTGTCTATACGGTAATGAAAGCCCTCGGACGCCAGAATGATCCGACACCGCAGGAAGCCGACTATATCCAGAAATGGAACAAGCAGTATGGATTTTCCCAGGATGTGATTCTCGCTGCCTGCGAAAAAACCGTACTCGCCGTGGACAGCCACCGGTTTGAATATACGGAAGGAATTCTTTCCAAATGGCATAAAGCCGGAATTCATTCCTTAAATGATGTCAAAAAAGCCGAAGAAGCATTCCATCGGGAAAAAAGTAACCGTCCGGTGACGAAACAGGCTTCCAAGCCGGTCAACACCTTCAACAGTTTTTCCGGACAAAGAAGTTATGATTACGATCAATTAGAAAAGGAATTATTCAGTAACTGATGATTACAAACAGCCAATATCAAGCCATTATAACCGAATACGACCGGATCCGCACCGCAAACCGCCATGTGCTGGATGAGCGAAAGGAAGAGATTTACACACGGATTCCGGAATACAAAGAAATATCCGATTCCATCTCTTCCCTCTGTATCGCCCGCGGAAAGCAGATGCTTCTGGGTGATGGCAGTGCACTTGATGAAATGAAAAAAGAACTTCACGCTCTTTCCGAAAAAAAAGCAAAACTTTTGACCGAAAACGGTTATCCGGCCGACTATCTGGAACCGGTTTACAATTGCAAAGATTGTCAGGATACCGGATATCTTCCGGACAAAAGCAAGTGTCGTTGCATGAAGCAAAAGATGATTGCACACCTGTACGAACAGTCCGGACTCATGACTTTACTCCAAACGGAGAACTTTGACCACCTTTCTATGGAGTATTATGACGGAGAAGACCGCTTAAAATTTGAAAAAGCTGTGCAAAGTGCAAGAAATTTCATTGAAGGCTTCGGTTCCCACTACCGCAATCTGTTTTTTTGTGGTACAGTAGGTACCGGGAAATCCTTTTTATCCTGCTGCATTGCAAAAGAACTTTTGGAGCAGGGATACAGTGTCATGTATTTCAGCGCCGGTGCTCTGTTTGACAAAATTGCAGAGTTCACGTTCCGCAACAAGGACAAAGAGGCGCTCGCACAATTTAAGCATGATTTGCTGGGATGCGATCTCCTGATTATTGACGATCTCGGTACGGAAATTGTAAATTCCTTTATTACATCGGAACTTTTCAGTTGCCTGAATGAGCGTCATCTGCATCGGAAATCTACGATTGTTTCAAGCAATCTTTCGATTGAAGAACTCAGAGAATATTATTCGGATCGTGTATTTTCCCGCATGATCAGCAATTTCGATTTTCTTAAATTTACCGGACAGGATATCCGGAAATACAAAAAATTTAATCACCAATAGAAAGTGAGGATATTTCATCATGTCGAAACGTGAAGAAATGCGCAACTTAGAAACCATTCCTGTAGGATCTTTGGGCATCATTCCACTCCGTGGATGTCAGGAACTCGGCGAGAAGATTGACAAGTATCTCGTTGATTGGCGTACCACCCGGGAAAACGAGCACAAAGACAGTCTTGCATTCAACGGATATCAGAGAGATTCTTATCTCCTGCAGACAAAGGTACCTCGTTTCGGTTCCGGAGAAGCAAAAGGTGTTATTATGGAATCTGTCCGCGGAACAGACCTTTACCTTTTAGTTGACGTATGTAACCATAGCCTTACTTATTCCCTGTGCGGTCACGAAAACCACATGTCTCCGGATGACCACTATCAGGATTTGAAACGTATTATCGCTGCTGTAGGCGGTAAAGCAAGACGTATCACCGTTATTATGCCTTTCCTTTATGAGAGCAGACAGCACAAGAGAACATCCCGCGAGTCTTTGGACTGTGCGATTGCACTTCAGGAACTTACCGCTATGGGTGTTGACAATATCATTACCTTTGATGCACACGATCCTCGTGTACAGAACGCAATTCCGCTGAATGGATTCGAAACCGTATCACCTACCTACCAGTTTATCAAAGGACTCCTTAAAAATGTACCGGATTTAACACTTGATTCCGACCATATGATGGTTATCAGCCCGGATGAAGGCGGTATGAGTCGTGCCATCTACATGGCCAACGTACTCGGTCTTGATATGGGTATGTTCTACAAGAGACGTGATTACACACAGATTGTAGACGGACGTAATCCGATTGTTGCACATGAATTCCTCGGTACAAGCGTGGAAGGTAAAGACGTTATTGTCATTGACGACATGATCAGTTCCGGAGAAAGTGTTCTTGAAGTGGCTCAGGAATTAAAACAGCGCAAGGCAAGACGTGTTTTCATCTGCGCTACATTCGGACTTTTCACGAACGGTCTCAAAATTTTCGACAAAGCTTATGAAGAAGGACTGATTCACAGAGTTCTTACCACGAACCTGATTTACCAGACGCCGGAACTTCTCAACAGAGAGTATTACATTGACTGCGACCTGAGTAAATATATCGCATACCTGATTGATACACTCAATCATGATGCATCCATCAGCGATTTGCTCAATCCAAACGATCGTATTCAGGCTATTATTGCGAAATATAAAAATGGAGAAAGCGTATAAGAGCTTTTAGAAATAAGTCTTGAAACAATCAGCCGAATATACAAAAATGGCACTGGAAGAATAATAAACCAGTGCCTTTTTTAATGAAAATCGATATTTTAAAGAAAAAAGAAGGATGCCCCTCCCAATGACTTTAATAAAGCATAGTTTTGGAACACCCTCTTCCTTTTATTCTCTGTAAAATACACCAATCATGGCTCCGATACCGTCATCCGGCGAAACAATCTGCTGAAGTACCCAACCCTGCATAACGTACTCATTAATGATTTCTTCTGCCTGATCCAAGTCTTTTTCTCTCGAAAATTTAATTCCTTTATTTAAATAAACCAACTTGTATTCTTTCACTATTTATATCTCCTTTCAAAGGTACAAATTTCCCTGCCTTATTTGTCCTCTACGACTATCGATGTTTCCTCCGGTTCAGTGACCTCTGCAACTTCCTCATCTGCGGACGGATCATAGTTTTTCTTTGCTTCAATCTCAGCCTTTAATTCCGCAATTTTATCAAGGGCCTCCTTGATGGTCTTCATCTGGTCTGCATACGCACAATCCGGATTATTTTTGTTTGCTTTATAATACGCTTTTCCAATCTCTTCATAAGCCTTCTTAATAACACCTTCCTGCTTCCCTACCTGAAGGGAAAGACCCGGAATTTCGGCATAATTTTTCGCCTTTTTTGTAGCATCGCTTTCTTTTATTGTCTGGAATGTCTCTCCCGCTTTCGTCCCGATCTTATTTAAAAAATCCATATCCTATACCTCCGTGACATATTTCACAATTCTGTATTAAACATCATACATCACGCAATTCTTTCCTGCAATGAGTTTTTATTTTCCGGACATTTTTTTCTCCAGTTTTCTGCCTTCCACCAGATAAGTAACCGTAAGCACAAGCCAGAACAGTGAAACAATCGCTACCGGCCAAAGGCTGATCTTTAAAAACATAGCTCCGCAGGTAAACACAACCCAGAGAAAAACACACATATTGCTTGCCACTTGATAGGCTTTAAATCCGCACTGCCAA
Source organism: Lachnospiraceae bacterium (assembly GCA_017461865.1). GTDB lineage: Bacteria > Bacillota > Clostridia > Lachnospirales > Lachnospiraceae > SVFI01. The sequence goes on from JAFTVQ010000006.1 coordinate 11,073, forward strand.
ATCATCTGCTTTTCAAGCTCATCACAGCTTTCGATCCATTTCTCCTGGAATTTCAGATCGTAAACACTACCCTGTTTTTCCGGATTCATAATCTTTACAAAGTCAACAACTTTACGCTGGTAAACCACCATAAGTACAATATCTGCAATAAACACAAGCAGCGCAACCAAAAACCAAACGGTTCCTTTCACGTGAATTGCATAATAAAATGCTGCCGAAAACAGAAAATAACTCAGTACTGTATAAATTTGGATCACACCCAAAATGTTATTCAGTTTACTGTCCAGTTCATCAAAAATATCATCGTTTGTATCCTTTTCCGCCGCCCATCTTTTTTTGCATTTTGAAAACATAACCATGCTGTAAATCAATGCAAAAATGAAAAGTGCAGTCAAAAGGAACGGCGCTGCAACACCGATTCCGTTTGTGAAAGCCTTCGCAAGCACGGTTGTCATATCACTTGCCCCTTCCATGTCCATTGTTCTTACGCCTGCTGCCCCGATAAATCCACCCAGAATCGCGCTGGCAATCAGCACAAGAATAAATGCTCCTCCGGCTTTTTTATTCTGCTGTTTGTTTTCCTCTTCTTTATTTACTGTTTTATTTCTTAACTCTTTCTCCACGTTACTCATTTGTTTCATCCTCCTCATACTCAAAAATATCTTCCACTTTTGCATCAAATACTTTTGCAATCTTAATTGCCAATGTCACCGACGGAGAGTAATCTCCCCGTTCAATCAGGCTGATCGTCTGTCTCGAGACGTCCACCAGTTGTCCCATCTCCTGCTGGTTGACTCCGATCCTCGCCCGGTATTCCTTCAATCTGTTGTGAAGCGGCATCTGATCTCCTCCTTTTCTATTTCATATGCCTTATCAGCGTATTTCCTTTGTTGACAAGTTACTTTTTCATTTTGACAAGCTTGTTTTACAAATTGACAATTATATTTGTCATTTGCTGTGACTACAAGATAACATATGACAAGAATAGTTGTCAACACCTTTTTGAAAAAATTTCTCAAATAAAAAAATCCCCTATAAAAGGGGAAATCCGATAGCCGAGGGGATTGGCTATCGGATTATGAGGGGATCTCAGGCGAACCTGAGATTATATATAGTATACCCTACAATCTGCTTTTTGTATACCTTTTTTTGGATTTTTTCACAGTTTTTTAGTCAAATAATTGTGACACATATACAAAAAAGCGACTAATATTTGACAGAATATCCTGTCGTAATTCTTCCCAGTTTCATTTCGTCATAAATTTTTGTCTCATACTGGACATCATGCTTTGAAAGAATCTCTTTCTTATAATAATCGCCGGAATAAGATACCAGCTCCTCCCGATATCCGGAATAACCGTTAAAATCCACATCATCAAAATATTCCGAAGCAAATTTTAATACAAGCGCCTTTCGCATTCCCGCTTCCACAGCCAGCTCAAGTGTCATCCCTGTCTTTCGCTTCTGCTCACCGGACATGTTATCATACAATTTTTGTGCCGTCTCTTCCACCGATGTTTTCTCTTCCTGTGACAACTCATATCCGGCCTCTGCCGCCATCTGCTCATAAATCAAATCACAGGCACAGGTCCCGAACACTGCTTCTCTTGCCATTTCCGATATGTAGGCACCATCCACCCCATTGTTGAAACGGGTATTCCAATAATCCAGAGGATCCTCCGGATTATAAAGCCGGGCCTGTTTATCAATCTGCATTTCCACTGTATAAACATAATAGCCAAGCTCCCTCAACGTGATACTTCTCTCATCTACCGTAAGCGCAATATCATCTAAATGCTCTTCATATACAAATTTATTTTTATATTTCATGAATGCATCGATTCCAAGGCCGGTCATAATAACGATGACAATAGTCAATAAAATAATCAATCCGCGTTTTGTCTCTTTATCCATTTGTCTGCACCCTGTTCATATATCTTTCCCACTCTAAAACCGATTTGTCAAATTCAATCTGGAACCAATAGGACGTTTCTTCATCCGCATCGATTCCGAATAAATACAGAAAATGACCGGTTGTATTCTGGTCATCCTCCACCTTAACTACATCGAACAAATAATAATCCCTGCTTCCTTTGACCAAAGCTGCAATCTCCGTTTCCGAAAGCGGCGTATCCGGGATCTCTTCCACGAGCACATCGTTTGCATCATAATATTTATACCCTTCCTTCACCGCCTTCTGGATATTTCCTCCCAAAAGCCGCATGGAGAGTGTTCCCGCATAACTGTCCGTAAAGTTGGCATTCTGGGAATTCCGGGCTTTGACGATAACCGCTTCAAGCTCAAAAGAAACCAATCCTTCCGAAACCGTAAACTGTTTAATCTGGGCATCTTGAAAGCTGAACTGTTCAAGTTCATTTACTGACTGAAAACTCACGTTATCTCCTCCTTATCTAAAGTCTTCCATATAAACGGAAACCCTTTTCTGTACATCGGCTGCTGCCTGCTGCGCCGATTTCTTTCCGTTGAAGTAATCCGCCGTCTCCTCCGATATCATTGTCATAATATCTTCATCATAGACATATTTATGATCCATCCGTTCCACTGCATCGACAAAGACTTTCATCTGCTTCTCCGTCAAAGGCGAAACATTCTGCACCACACCCTCGAATTCCCATTCATAAGAGAGCGGTGTGATCTCGTTCCCGAAATCATCGGTGTACGGTTCCGTAGATGTATATCTCCGTACCATGTCCTCCTGACTGTCTTTGCGGATCGGAATGAGAAGCGTATCATCCACAATCCGGCCGGAAGCGTATTCCCGCGACAGATATCTCTTTAAAAACTCCCAAGCACCGTCTTTGTGCTCCGATGCCTCACAGATGGCAAATTCCCGGTTCATATTCATAGCAGGTCCAGTATACGTTTCAGACGGTGAGCCTGCCAAAATAATGTCTTCTTCAAACATCGTTTCATAGAGTTCTATGTCTGCCGCGCTCACACTGTAGTGCTGCGCGAACAAAATATTTCCTTTTCGGATTTGCGACGTCAATGTTTCTGTTTCCTCATCCCACACAACATCTTCATCCGCCGGAAACGAAGCAGCATATTCCAGCGCCTTCACAAAAGTTTCCCCGTCAAAATGACAGGTTCCGCTGTTCCAATCCACATATTCCCCGTAGTTCATCTCTATAAGTTGGGACAAAATCGTCGTTTTTGACTCCTGATAAAAAGCTTTTGCTCCGTCCGCTTCCATTTGTTCCAGACGTTCAAAGGTAAGCTTTTCTCCTTCCTTCCTGTCGGATGACCGGGCAATCACTACATTCATGCCGACCGTCGGCGAAATGTGATAAAGCCTTCCATCCGTCTCCATAATCTTGAGCAAATGTCCGGCAAAATCATCTTTTGACACATCCGGATCATTCTCCATCCTCTCATAAAGATCCACGAACCAGCCCTTGTTCATATACTTACCGGAAGAAAGTCCGGAAAGATCTACAATATCACCACACTGTCCGGCCATCAAATCCCTGTACATATCCGTATGCGGATTTTCGCCGGACGAATAATCTCTCACCACAACCTGATATTTATCCTGACTTTTGTTAAACCGGTATGCTTCTGCCTTAACCTCTTCATCTGCATAAAGCGTCACGCAAGTGATGGTTTCCTTAATTTTCACGTCCTTCGGATCCATCTTTTGGAACAAATAAATGCCATGAGGGTCATCCCATGCAACATCACCGTAGATCGCCAAGGCTCTCTCACCGGAAATCATCCGGATACTTCCTATATAATTTGTATTAACCCCGCCGGAAATCATATTCATGACTTCCTTTGCGCTGTTATCTTCCAGGCGCCAGCCAAACACACTCTCCTCCGTACTGTAGTAAAAATCATATGTTTCATCACCGTCCGTAACAGAAACATTATAGTAAGGAATATCTGTATTATATTCTTCGCTGTAAGCCGGTTCTTCCGGATCTATTTTTTTCAGCACATAACCCGATGCCTCATTGAAACCGGCCAAAACTTCGCCGGTTCCGGTGCGGACCAGATTCTCTGCATAGTCCTCAATCTCTATTTGACCCGCAAAATCACCTTCCCCGTCAATGATGTAAATATTGTAATCCGTTAACAAATACACATATCCGTTCTTATCCGCTTTCATATTCCGGATAAAATCATCCCCCATATCCAGCCATTCTTTTACATTTATTTCCGACAACAACGTTCCGTCCTGTGAAACCTCGCGGAGTATATATGTATCCTGCATCAATTCTTCATCATAAACAGAAAACAAAAGCAATAAATTTCCTTTTCCGGAAATCTCCATGGTGTACAGCCATTCCCCGTCCTTACACAGCTCATCACATGAAATCTCCTCCAATCCGGTTCCGTCCGCGTTAGACTTATAAAAAAATCTGCGACCGATATCTCCTTCCGTTCCGTCTTCCGGCCACTCAATAGAACACATAAAGACAGTATCTTCAAAAAAAGTATAATTCGACACTTCACCCCGAATATCATTCATGCAGTCAAGTCGCTCATGACGGTACACAAGCTCTCTCGGATCCAATTCTCCCGATTCGCCGTTCCCGCATCCGGTTATCAACAATCCCATTGCAAACACAATCAGTATTTTATAGATATATTTTTTCATACTTTACTCCTTTCCTACCACAATCTCTTCATAACTGATCTGAAGCAAAAGCACATAAAGCGGTCCCAAAAAAATGCCTGCAAATCCCATAATCTGCACACCTGCATATATGCTAAGAAGTGTTAAAACAGGCGAAATACCTGTCTTATCACTGATAAATTTCGGTTCCAAATATTCTCTTGCAATCATACAACAAATATACGTTACAAGCAATAGAAATGCTTGGTAATACTGCGCATTTACTACCTTCCACAGCAACATTGGTACGATGATAATACCCGTTCCGATCAGCGGAAGTACATCCATCCCCGCGGTTAGGACGGCCAGCCCCAATGTATTCTCCGTCCCGGAAATCCAAAATCCCACCAGACAGACAAGCAAAATGACAGAAATGATTTTCAACTGCGCCCCTATAAATATTTTCAAAAAATCAACTATCTTGTACACATATCTTTTACTGTATGCAAAGATTTTTCCGGTGTTTTCCTCCCACTCCTTCACAAATAAAACCGCAGATAAAAAAACAAAAACTATAAATGCAGCAACCGAAAACATGGTCTTCATCCCTGTAAAAGACACCTTAAAAATTCCCGGCACCACCTTCTTTGTCAGATCGCCCGTGATATCGTCAAATGTCCCCCTCACCATATCCATGAGATACCCTCTCTCCATATGAAGTCTTGATTCCAGCCAATCGCAACAAGAACCCGCCTTTTCCTCCACAACCACCAGATACTTTTCATACTCGCCGAAGAGCACATATCCTTTTTCCACAATCCCATAACCACACAACCCGAATACGGCAATGAGCAGCAAAAAAAGAAGAGTCAAAAAAAGCAACATCCATATCCCTTTTCCTATTTTCGTTTTTTGATGCAGAAACCGGACCGCCGGGTAAAGAAGTGCAGCGATCAATCCTCCTATCACAAAGGGATATACGAGCGGTATTACAAAACGTATCACAAGAAAAAGTCCTGCTGCGACCCCGGCAAATATTATTTTTTCCCTGTTGCTTTCCCAAAATTTCTGCATAAAAAAACACCTACCTGATTCACTTGGAATTAGTATAGGTATTTTTCTAAAAATCATATCTGTCAAAAACTGGCTTGTTGGGTTTGCTTTCAAAATCCATTTTTTTCATTGTCTTCGGATGCAAAAAAGTAAGCTTGTACGCACAAAGAGCTACGTTTTTGAGAGGAATCTCTGCCCCGAGCAACTGCGTTGCTTCCAGCGATTTCCTGCTGCCGTACTTTACATCTCCCAAGAGAGCCATTCCTGCATGCGCCATCTGTGCGCGTATCTGATGAAAACGGCCGGTCAACAGGTTGATCTCAATAAGCGCCGTGCCGTCCTCCTTTTCACTTCGTTTGCGATAAAAGAGCGTTGCTTTCTGCCCTCCGGTTTCTACAATTCGCGTCTTCCCTGCCTTCGCATCTTTTTCCAAATAATCCGTAAGCTCTGTCCACACGACCGGAATGTCCGCCGCGAAATCTTCTTTTGACACAACGGCCAAATATGTTTTCTTAAGTTCACCTTTTGTGAGCTGTGCACTCAAATTCGCCGCTGCGGCTTTTGTCTTTCCGAGTACCATCAACCCTTCCACCGGCTGGTCGAGTCGGTGCACCAATCCGACATACGGGCTCTTCAGGTACGTACACATCTCGCTCACCACATCCGGCTGCGTCACGCGGGCCGACTGCGCGGCCAATCCCTCCGGCTTGTAGATAACCAATATTTCGTTGTCTTCGTACAAAATTTTTGTTTTCATAGGAAAACCTGTCTTCCTTTGTTACAATTTAAAGCGATAACCCACACCCCAGATTGTCTCGATATATTGTGGTTTGGAAGTATCATCCTCTATCTTCTCCCGGATCTTCTTAATATGCACAGTGACCGTCGCAATGTCACCGATGGACTCCATATCCCAGATCTCACGGAACAGCTCATCTTTCGTAAACACACGGTTCGGATTTTCTGCAAGGAAGGTCAAGAGATCAAATTCCTTCGTGGTAAACACTTTTTCCTCCCCATTCACATACACACGCCTTGCTGTCTTGTCAATCTTAATTCCGCGGATTTCCACCATATCATTCTGACGCTGGCTTGTTCCGACCAGACGTTCATATCTTGTCAGATGCGCTTTCACACGTGCCACAAGCTCACTCGGGCTGAACGGCTTTGTCATATAATCGTCGGCTCCCAAGCCCAGACCGCGGATTTTATCGATGTCATCCTTCTTTGCCGAAACCATGATAATCGGAATATTCTTTTCTTCACGCACTCTCCTGCAAATTTCATAACCATCCATATTCGGAAGCATCAAATCAAGGATAATAAGATCAAAATCCCCGGACAATGCCCTGGAAAGACCTTTCTCTCCGTCATTTTCAATTTCCACTTCGAACTCATTGATTTCCAGATAATCCTTTTGCAGATCCGCAATTGCTTCTTCATCCTCAATAATCAAAATTTTACTCATTATTCTCTACCTCACTGTATTTTCTGATTACAAAATGCATGCAGGTTCCTTCACCTTCCCTGCTCGTGGCCCATATATATCCGCCGTGATCCTCAATAATTTTCTTTACAATGGAAAGCCCGATACCGCTGCCTCCCTTAGTGGAATTGCGGGAAGAATCCGTCCGGTAAAAACGCTCAAAAATATGACCCAGGTCTCTCTGGCTGATTCCCTTTCCGTTATCTTCAATCTCCACACGGACCGAATCGATTTCATCCAAAATACGGATATCGATTCTGCCCTCCTCCTTGTCCAAATACTTCACACTGTTTCCCACAATGTTGCTGATCACCTTCCGGAGCTGCTCCGGATCGGCTATAATCTGCGTGTCATGCGCAACGAAATTGGAAAAATCGAATTTTATATTTTTGGACTCCAGATCCAAACCGACTTCCTCGACACAATCCTGAAAAAATTCGCTGACATTCATCCGGTGAAAATGATACGGAATCCGGTCACAATCAATTCCGGAATAGAAGGTGAGCTCATTAATCAGACGGTCGAGTTCATTGGACTTATTGTAAATCGTACGAATGTACTTATCCATCTTCTCCGGCGTGTCGGCCACCCCGTCCATAATTCCTTCCACATAACCTTTGATGGATGTGATCGGTGTCTTTAAATCGTGGGAGATATTGCTGATCAGCTCTTTGCTCCGCCGCTCATTATCATTGGCTTCCTCCATGGACTCCTTCAAACGCAGACGCATATCTTCATAATTATGAAATAACTCTCCGACCTCTCCGCTGTAGTCATACTGCATCTGATAATCCAAATTCCCTTTTGAAATATGCTTCATGGCTTCATTCATCCGGCTGATCGGATCCACAAACCATTTCTGAATCAATCCCCGGAACAAATATGTCGTAAAGACCATAATCAGGACAATCGCTACCGCCATATCAAAAAAGAAAGTTTTACTGATATTTTGTGCAATCGTTATAATATCTGCCTGTGCTCCGTTGACACGCATCAAATAGAAACGGATTCCCAAAAAAGATAGCAGTGTCAAAAAAAGCGGAATCAATATCATCGCTCCGCAAGCCAGAAGCAAACGGGTTCGAAGAGTCATCCCCTTCTTATCTGTCTTCATTTTATCGCCTCCATATAGCGCAGTTTCCAACATTTAGGATTATTATATCCTCGAAAAATCATCTCGTCTATGAAGTTTTCAGTAATATTATTGTTTTTATAAATTTTTTATACAAATCTATTGACAATTATTTTTTATGTGATATTATAATAACAGTAATCGTTACTGATTACAAATCAAGAAAGGAGGACAGCATGTGGCAACATTAAAATACAGCAGACAAAGGGAAGCGATTAAAGAGTTTTTAGCTACCAGAAAAGATCATCCGACCGCTGACGTTGTTTATCAAAACATCCGTGAGATTTATCCTCACATCAGTCTCGGTACGGTTTATCGGAATCTGACCCTTCTTTCCGATCTCGGCGAAATCTTAAGACTTCGTTTGAGTGACGGCGTTGACCACTTTGATGCAGATACTTCTCTTCATTATCATTTTATATGTAAGGATTGCGGAAGTGTCATTGACTTGGAGCTGGACAGCATCGATCATATCAATGCAGCGGCCGGCCGGAATTTTCCGGGACAGATTGACGGAAATGTGACTTATTTTTATGGAACCTGTAAAGACTGTCTACTTTCCAAACCGATGGAAACATCTTAAATAAGAACCCAAAAACAAAACTATAGGAAAATTAAGAGAAAAGGAGAAAAAACTATGAAATTTGTATGTCAGGTATGTGGTTATGTTCATGAAGGAGATGCAGCACCGGAGAAGTGCCCACAGTGTGGTGTTCCGGCTGAGAAGTTCACAGCACAGAGCGAGGAGAGAACTTGGGCTGCAGAGCACGTGGTAGGCGTGGCTCAGGGCGTAAGCGAAGATATCATCGAGGATCTTCGTGCAAACTATATGGGAGAATGTACCGAAGTCGGCATGTATCTTGCAATGGCAAGAGTTGCCCACAGAGAAGGTTATCCGGAAATCGGTCTTTACTGGGAAAAAGCAGCCTTTGAAGAGGCAGAACACGCAGCAAAATTTGCTGAACTTCTCGGTGAAGTTGTGACAGACTCTACAAAGAAAAATCTTGAAATGCGTGTAGAAGCTGAAAACGGTGCTACAGCAGGCAAATTTGACCTTGCAAAACGTGCAAAAGAGCAGAATCTTGACGCTATCCATGACACAGTGCATGAAATGGCAAGAGATGAAGCCAGACACGGTAAGGCATTCGAAGGACTTCTTAAGAGATACTTTGGTTAAGCTACACGCCATGCAATAAGACAATAACAAAGCTCCTCCAAGCTTGCTTGGTAAGGAGCTTTCATTGTTGGCTTATTATACGGTGCTGCCGTCCACCAAAGGAAATCCGTAGGATTTTCGAGATGTGCATGGCATTTCGGCGAACAGCGCGGGATAAATACTCTCCCTACACTCCTTCCGCCAATTCCTGAATTACACCTTTCCGCGTCAAAATTCCGCAAAAAACATTCCGGTCATCAACAATCGGAACAAAGTTCTGGTTCAGAATCGTTCTTATCACATCTTCGGAAGATGCTGCAATATCAATTGCTTCACAAAAATCCTTTCGCACCAACTCTCCCACTTGAAACTGTTCATGCGCACGTTTATCGGCATTTCCGATCCGAAGCACATGACGCAGAAAATCACCTTCCGTCACGCAACCTATGTATCTCTCTTCTTCATCTAAAACAGGAATTGCCGTAAATCCGTGATTTTCCATCGTTTCAAGCGCCTGACGCACTGTGTCCGTTTCATGTAATACCCGCGTCAGCGGTTTTGGAATCATAATTTTGGCAATATTGATTCTATTCATTTTTTTCCCTTCTTTCTGTCAAATCACTTCCTTTTACATTGACATTATATCATGGAAAATATATAATAAAAATGATATTTTTGTAAACTTTTTAGTAATTTTACACAAATTTTTAGGATGGTTTAAAGGAGGATGACATTATGGCAAAACAGAACGGTGCACAGACAGTTTACCCTGTATCCGGCAGACAAATTGTTTATTCCGCCGGAAACGGAAAAACAAATATCGATGAATTGATTTGGCTCTGCGATACGGTGCTTGAGGAGGCAGCCGGCTGGAAAGCCAACGGATGGGCTTATATTGCAGACTGTACCAATATGGATCCCGTAACACCTCATGAAGGTACGCAGCTTGCAAATATGACAAAAGCATTTGTAGAAAACGGATGTAAAGCATTTGCCTTTGTGGAAGGTGATTCTGTTATGTTGAAAATTCAGGCAAAGAAAAATACCGAACGCTCCAAAACAGGTATTTTGGAAGGTCATTTTGTAACATTAGATGAAGCTCTTGCATGGCTCAAAGATGAAGTAAATTTATAACACTATAATTTTTATACAATATGAAGGAGGTAGCATATGAAAGGATATGCAAAAATACGTCTTGCCGTATTTCTCAGTATCATGATGGTTTTACCATCCATTGTTTCTGTTCTTCCGATGACGGCAACAGAAGCATCTGCAGCAAGTAAAGTAACCATCGGCTGGTTCTATGACATTAACAGGTTGGAAGGAACCCCTGTCCAGGTGGAAAAAGGCGCTAAATTTTATGTGGGTGATTATGCCTATGTCGACGACGGAGGCACATTCGGAACTGCGACTATGTTCTCCAAAGTGAAATATTCTTCCACCAAAAAGTCTGTTGCAAGCGTAAATTCCAAGGGATATTTCACTGCAAAGAAGACCGGAACAACAAACATTAAAATCAAATACAAAGGCAAAACCATTTCCCAGAAATTTACAGTTGTGAAAAAGGGCACTTGGAAACAGACCTCTGCCGTAAAGGGATTAAACAAAGCGGTAAAGAAGGTAAAATCTTCTATTCCGAAAAAAGTAACCAAATCAAACGCTTTCAAAACCACTAAGGCGAGAAATACATATAATACATCTGCAGGCAAATATTCATCGAAGATTACCAGCAGCGGATTTTTAATGGAAACCGTCGAATATGAAGACGGCAGCAGTTCTACAAGCCCTTCCTGTAAATTAGCTGTTCCGGAAGCCGGCAGATATTATTATCTTGACTATTTGCTGTATGCATACGCCACAAAAAACAGTCCGACTTCTACGCGCAGCAGCAAGGCAATGAAAATTTCTTCTGTTTCAGCCAGCACAAAGCAGATTACTGTCAAACTCAAAAAAGCCATAACAGAAGAACATATTCTTGCAACCAATATTGAGTTCTCATATTATAACAAAACTCCGAACAAAAAGAGTGCTGTTACTTTTGTCTCCATTTATGATAAAACCGCAGGCGAAAATCATATGGGTCTTGCCACACTCAAAAAAGGAAGTAAGACGGTAAAAATTCAACTTGCCGAATATGTATATGACGAGGAAGCCGGACAATCCGTATTGGTGACAAAAAAACTCCAAAAAGGTCACACCTATAAAATCGGCCACAAAAAACTTGCTTGGGGAAGCGGAAAAACCGTAAAAGTAAAGTAAATGAAAACAATAAATCAAAAGAATAAACAAAACATGTGGGATCTTCTGATTCCCTTGATGCTTATTATAGTCGTACTGCCTCTGGCAGTACGACTTGCAATTTACAGCTGTGGTTACAGCGGATATGACTGGTATTCCTCCGATGACATTCTGGCAGACTTCTATTGCTATTACAAAAGCTATCTGTTGGATATCATCGGTATTCTCACCGGAATTGTTCTGCTGTTCCGTTTGACTCTTTACAGGGAAAAAACCAAAGATTTGCGCATATGTATTCCGCTTGGAATCTATTGCGTCTTTGCTCTTTTATCCACTATTTTTTCCATAAACACAGACGCATCTCTCAAAGGGAATTTTGAATCTTTTGAAAGCATCATAGTCCTTATTACGTATATCGTTTTATGTATATACGCCTATCAGATTATGGAATGCGAAAGAGACTACAACTATATATGGATTGCAATTTTAAGCATCAGTGCTGTATTTTTTGTTATCGGCGGATTCCAAATATCCGGACACGATTTGCTCGACTATGAATGGATGCAGCGCCTTATTATGTCCGGTGAGCAGTTTGCAGAATATGCAGGACAGCCGGAAAACACCTTTTCCGGAAATAATGTCTATCTGACGCTATACAATCCGAACTATGCAGGTGTCACATTGTGTATGCTTTTTGCCGTCATATGGACTATGACTTTGTCTGAAACACAAAAGAAAAAGCGTCTTTTATATGTTACATTTTCTGTTTTGACACTGACTCTTATTTGGTATACATACTCAAGAGCCTCTTTGCTGGCTGTGATTCTCATTCTTGTTATTGGCTGCGTGCGATACATAAAGCGCATTTCCAAAAAACATTTATTGGTTGGTATGTCAGCTTTGTTTGCTCTTTTTGCAGTCTTTATCTGCATCGACGCTGCACTTGACTTTAAATATTTGTCACGTATGGTTGACGCGGATACCCGCGAGCCATTGACAGGCATGACATCGGATGAAAACGGAATTCACATTTGCTATGACAATGTAAACTATGATTTGTATTTAGAAAATGAAACTCTTCTGTGTACTTCCGACTCCGAAGAAACGCCTTTGGTTGCTGCCGAAGGAACAGAACTGTCTCTTCCGATGGAAAAAGAAGCCCGCGCCATGTTCTACGATGAAGAAATCTATCTTCAAATAGCAGAAAATATGCTTGTCTTTGTAAAAGAAGACGAAGGTTATCTTTATGAGACGCCGAGCGGAAATCTTGTACCGATGACTTCCGTGGAAGCCACCGACCTTCACGGTTTGGAATATCTCGGATCCGCACGCGGTTATATCTGGTCGAGGACACTTCCTCTGTTGGATAATTATCTGCTCATCGGAAGCGGTCCGGATACATTTGCAGAAGCTTTTCCGCAGGAAGACTACGCCGGCAAAACCGTGTATTCCGACGACCCTAATATGGTTATCGAAAAGGCTCATAACGATTACCTGACCAAATGGGTACAAACCGGAGGAATTTCACTGATTTGCATTTTTGTATTTTATGTGCTGTTCATCCGGCTTGGATGGTGCTGCTTTTTCCAAAAGAAACCATCATCCGCTGCAACAGATACCATGCAGGAGCGGCTCGGTCTCGGATGTTATATCGCATGCCTAAGCTATATGTTCACAAGTCTGTTTAACGATTCTACCCTGCAGACAGCCCCTCTATTCTGGGTACTTTGCGGGATCGCATTAAGCAGCATGTATACAAAAAATAACGGATTGTCGTAACGTGCGACAATCCGTTTTCTCTTTACTGAATTTTATTCTACTGTCTTTAGTGCCACATCCAGCGGAACCTTTTTCACTTTTTGGAACTGCAGAAATGCAATGACTGCATA
>JAFTVQ010000070.1 GCA_017461865.1 Lachnospiraceae bacterium
AATTTTTGTCCAAGTACGCCGAACAATTCAGCAACTTTGCCCATAAAACCCATAAAATATCCTTTCTGAAAATATGTTTAAAGTAACCTATAACCCCTTCACAGAAACGTACCCAAGAGGAATCGAACCCCCATCGGCTGAACCGGAATCAGCTGTTTTATCCGTTAAACTATGGGTACCTATTTGTTACAAATTTATTACACACTTTAGCTATCATAACACATATTACCCAAAATAGCAAGTAAGGAAGAAATACACCGAAATTTATGCCGGTGCTTCCTTCCTTATTTTTTCCATATGTGTTATTTTAATACGCTGATGATTTCATCCCAATGCTCCAATACGTACTTTCCGATAATCGGATCATACATGGTTCCCAGATTCTTTTCTATTTCATTATAACAAAACTCATAGCTGCGCGCGGTGCGGTAACTTCTGCTCGACGTCATCGCATCAATGGAATCGCAAACAGCAATAATACGCGCTCCCACCGGAATCTGTTCCGCTTTGAGCCCATGCGGATATCCTTTTCCGTCAAATCTCTCATGGTGATGCAGCACGATTTCCTTCACCTCGCTGAGATGATGGGACTTTGACAAAATCTCTGCGCCGATGGACGGATGCTTTTTAATTTGTTCCCACTCTTCGTCATTGAGGCGTTCTGTTTTATTCAGCACAGCATCCGGAACTCCGATTTTTCCGATATCATGCAAATGCGCCGCGATGTGTATCTGCTCAATCACATCCTGCTTTAACCCAATCAATTCACATACTTTGGAAGCCATATCACTGACTCTCTGCGAATGCCCTGCCGTATACGGGTCTTTTGCATCCAATGCCGCCGTAATGCACTCTATAATCTCATGATAATGTACTTCTCCAACGCAATAGTCGCAATCATTCATGTTCTGTATCCTCTTTCTCTGTATTTTTTTCATTCAATACTTAACCAAGTGCCACATCCAGCACCATCATTATCGTAAATCCCAGTGCAAAAAATACGGTACCGATGTTGGAATGCTTTCCCTCCGACATTTCCGGAATCAGTTCCTCCACCACAACATAAATCATGGCTCCGGCGGCAAAACTGAGAAAATAAGGCAAAACAGGGACAACCATTCCTGCTGCCAGTATCGTAAGCAAAGCTCCCATCGGCTCAACAATTCCGGACAAAATACCATACAAAAACGCTTTCGGCTTGCTGACTCCCTCCGCCTGAAGCGGCATTGAAATAATGGCTCCTTCCGGAAAATTCTGAATTGCAATACCGATGGAAAGTGCAAGCGCCCCCATAACCGTTATATCACTTTGTCCCATAGCCAGTCCCGCATAGACAACACCGACTGCCATTCCTTCCGGGATATTGTGGATTGCTACCGCAAGGACAAGCATTGTCTTTTTTTTAAGATTGCTTTTCGGTCCCTCTGCCTGCTCACTGTTCAAATGTAAATGGGGCACAAGCTGATCCAGCGCGAGCAAAAAAAGAATCCCGAGCCAAAATCCGACCGCCGCCGGCACAAACGCAAATTTTCCCATATGCTCAGCCTGATTCATCGAAGGAATCAACAAACTCCACACGGAAGCTGCAACCATGACACCGCCTGCAAATCCGGTCAAAGCTTTCTGCAACAATGTGTGCATGGATTTTTTCATAATAAACACGCACGCTGCTCCCAGCGCAGTCCCCAAAAAAGGAATCATAATTCCTCTGAATATTTCTAACGTCATTTTATACCTCCACACTTCACTTCTATTATTATATAAGACTCGAAGACATTTGTGAATCCCAACCTACCGCCGCAAGTACTGCCTTCGAAACAAAAAAGCCCATTCATGGCGAACCGGCTTCTTTGCACTATAGGATATAATTAAGGTCACTAATGACAACTGATGTTGGCGTTAGTCGATATGGTTAGTTTAACCTAACCATAGTTATTTGTCAATAACTTTTTTAGTTTTTTCTCCACACAGACGGTGTCATTAACAGAAGTACCGGATAAAGTTCCAATCTTCCTGCCAACATATCGAAAATAAACACGCATTTGGACAAAACAGAAAAACCGCTGAAGTTTCCGGTCGGACCAACCTCGGCCAGTCCCGGACCGATATTATTCAGGGTTGCAGCAATTGCCGTAAAGTTGGTCACAAGATCTTTTCCGTCCAGCGTAACCACCAAAAGAGACACACAATAGATTACAAAATATGTCATCAAAAACGCACCGACTCCCCGTACCACATTTTTGTCGACTACCTTGTCATCCATCTTCATCGTATGCACACTGCGCGGATGAACCAAAATTTTGATTTCCTGTCCGATTGTCTTAAACATAATCAATATTCTGGAAACTTTAATACCGCCGCCGGTACTTCCCGCACAGGCTCCGACAAACATGATCAACACAAGTATCGTCTTTGACATCTGCGGCCACAAATTAAAATCTGCAGTGGCGTAGCCCGTCGTCGTAATAACCGATCCCACCTGAAATGCCGCATGATGGAATGCAGCCCATATACTGTCATAGAACCCTCTGATATTAAACGTAATCAGCACAATACTTGCAAGGATAATAATAAAATACCACTTTACTTCATCTATTTTAAAAGCATTCTTTTTATTCTTACCGAGTAAATAATAATAGAAATTAAAATTAACGCCGAACAGAATCATAAAGATTGTGATCACTGCCTGACAGAACACGGAATAGTCCGCAATGCTGGTATTCTTCACACCAAATCCACCGGTTCCGGCTGTACCGAAGGAAAGCGTTACCGCCTCAAATATCGACATTCCTCCGAGCACAAGAATCACCATCTCAATCAATGTCATGGCAATATAAATCATATATAAAATCTTTGCAGTCTCTCTCACCTTCGGCACAAGTTTTCCTACCGAAGGGCCCGGGCTTTCTGCGCGCATCAGATGCATATTGCTTCCGCCGGTCAGCGGAAGAACAATCAAAAGAAAGACAAAAACACCCATTCCACCGATCCAATGGGAAAAACTGCGCCAAAACAGACATGCGTGGCTGAGCGCTTCTACATCGGAAAGAATGCTGGCTCCCGTCGTCGTAAATCCTGATACAATTTCGAACAGGGCATCTACATAAGACGGAATTTCACCACTTATAACAAACGGCAGTGCCCCGAAAAGACTCATAACAATCCAGCTGAGCGCCACTATCACGAAGCCTTCCCTTGCATAATAATTTTTATTCTGCGGCTTTTTCGCTGTCATCAGAATACCGATCACAGCACATATCACTGCTGTTACAATAAATGCCACACCGCTCTTTTCCTGATAAATCAAGGAAACGAGACATGGCAAAAGCATAAAGATTGCCTCCAAAACCAATACCCAGCCAATTATATAACGGATAATTGAATAATTCATTTTTCTCCTCCGGTGTTACTCTATAATATCATTGATATCTCTAAGTCCATGCTGCGTGGTCACGATGATTACCGTATCCCCCACGTGAATCTGTGTCTGACCGTTCGGACGAATGATTTTTCCTTTATGATTGATGCACGCAATCAAGATGTTGCTTTTTAATTTCAGATCCATGATTGCTTTTCCTGCAAGCGTGGATCCTTCTTTCACCCTAAATTCCAATGCTTCCACTTTGTTTTCAATCAGGCGACACATTGCCTCCACATTGCTTCCGACGGTATTCTGCATAGCACGAACATAACGAACGATATATTCCGCCGTAATATATTTCGGATAAATCAAACTTCCAAGCTGGAAATTGGAAACAACATCCTCAAAGGAAATGCGGTTGATCTTTGTAATAATTTTTGCCTTGGAACAGCTTTGTGCATACAAAGAGAGGAACACATTTCCTTCATCCAATCCGGTTAGGGATACAAACGCTTCCGCATTGGCAATTCCTTCTTCCATAAGAATATCATGGTTAGTCGCATCTCCGTGTATGATCACAGCCTCCGGCAAGAGCTCACTGAGCACTTCACAGCGGGCCTGATCCTGTTCAATGATCTTTACATGAATTCCCATGCTTAAAAGCTGCTCTGCCAGGTAGTATGCAATAGTTCCGCCACCCACAATAAAAGCATCTTTTACCTGATGAGTCTCAACACCGATCTTTTCAAAAAATTGTTTTGCATCCTTCGGCGACGCTACAATGCTGACCACATCGTGCCCCTGAATAACAAAATCACCTTTCGGAATAACGACCTCATCTTTTCTTTCCACCGCACAAAACAGCACGCCGGAATTTAACTTTCTGCCGATTTCCATGAGGCTGTTCCCTTCCAAAACAGAACCTTCCTGCACGACAAACTTAAGTATTTCCACTCGACCTTTTGCAAAAGTATCAATCTTATCCGCCGACGGAAAACGAAGCAGACGCGCCATCTCAGTTGCTGCCGAAAATTCCGGATTGATTACCATGGATAATCCCAATTCATCTTTAATGTAGCCGATCTCATGTGCATACAGCGGATTGCGCACTCTCGCAATGGTATTACAATTTCCGACTTTTTTTGCAAAGAGACAACAGAGCAGGTTCTGTTCATCGGATCCGGTAACGGCGATCAGCAAATCCGCCTCCTCGATTCCTGCTTCTTTTTGTATCGAATAACTGGCACCGTTTCCGACAACTCCCAGCACATCGATACGATTGGTGATATCCTGAATTGAGTCACTATTCATATCGACAACTGCAAGATCATGACCTTCCTGTACCAACTGTTCTGCTATGGTAGCACCTACTTTACCACATCC
>JAFTVQ010000071.1 GCA_017461865.1 Lachnospiraceae bacterium
ACAACATATGAATAAACCCATCAAAAAAACACAAGCAGAAAACTGCTTTAAAAATTAAAATGAATATCAATTCCCGTTTCGTCCGTAATCATAATCTTATCAATCATAACCTTTGCAAGAGCGTTCTTTTCCGTGATTGAAAGTTCGTCCCAGCGGCTAAGCGGCTGCTTTATCGGCTTGGTGTCAATATTTTTAACACGGCGTTCCGTTTTCATAAGCTGCTGCTCATATTCGTTCTTTTTCGTGTGAAGTGCATTAACACGTTCCTGTATGTAAGCAAATAAAACCTCGTCTGCGTCCGCAAGCTTGTCCATAAGCTTTGCGGTTTCCGTTTCTATACGCACAAGCTCTGACTTGATACGTTCTTCCTCTGCTGACAGCGGCTTCTCTTTTGAACGCAATATTTCAAACTCGGTTATATGCTCCTGCATTGCCTTGTGGACAGCTTCTTCAATGTCCTCGATTTTTGTGTAAATCCGATTAGTTACACAACCTTTTACGCTGCCGTAACCACTGCAATTCAGATAACGCCATTCCTTGCCTGTTTTCGGATATACCGAGTAATCAATATGAATACCTCTGCCGCAGTGTCCGCACTTCATAAGTCCCGACAGCCACGATTTAAGATTAACACCCTTTCGGAGCGGTGTACTGTGATGAGCTTTCTTGTCCTGCACCGCAAGCCAAGTTTCCGAGTCTACAATGCCTTCGTGATAGCCTACCTTGACATACATTTCAGTCTTGCTTCTGTAATTATGCCAGAATAATCCGTGAACGCCGTCAAATGCATCAATATCGTCAATTATTCTACACCCCTTTGACAGCAGATAACGATAAACATCTTTGTCGGCTCTGACGTAAAGAGGATTTTTCAGCAGCCACGAAATTGTTGACTTATCAAGCGACCGTTTAATATCCTTTCCGCACTCAACACCATTGACAGGCAGGTTATTGTCCTGAATAAAGGTAACAACATCACTGAGCGAGGTTTCTGGATTTTTATACTGCTCAAAAATAGCGGCAACGGTTTCCGCAGTTTCACAGGGCACAAGCACAGAACCTGTCTTGCCGTTTACGGTCTGACGTGTGGTTTCATAGCCGAAATATACCTTACCGCCCTGATAAAATCCCGTTTCCACCGCCTTTGTGCTGTAAGCGTCCTTAACTCTCGCCGCAATGGTTTCACGCTCAAATTCCGCAAAGTTAAGCAGATTGTTTCTCATCATTCTGCCCTCTTTTGTTTCCGTGTTAAAAGGCTCGGAAAGCGAAATCACGCCAACACCATAACGGTCAAGCTCGTCCGTAATATTAAGATATTCACGCATATTACGACTGAAACGGTCATATTTCTTAACCACGATTTTATCAATCAGACCGTCTTTTGCGTCGGACATCATCTGCATAAATTCTGGTCTGTGATAAACGTCCTTGCCTGACTTGCCATCATCGCAGTAAACTTTGTAATCTGCCCCCTCTCCAACATAACGGATACATTCTTCACGTTGTGCGTCAATGGATAAAGAGTTGTTACCCTTGTCCTTATCACTTACCGAACGACGCACATAAATTGCTGTAAATTTGCTCATTAAAATCAACCTCCATATTATGAAAGCCGATTATACGTTGTAAATATATTATAGCATAATCGGCTTTACAATTCAACGCTTTAAAGCGATTTTTAAAAATATTTTATGCCGTCTTGTCGGGGGCTGGGGGCTTGTCACTCGCCTTCAAAATATCATAAATCTGATTGATGCGGTTACGCTTAACGCTCTCGCTGACGTTTTCGGGAATATGTATCGTAACCTTGATGTTGTTCTCCGTTTTCTGTATAATCCTTTCTTTTGCCACATATCTCACCTGCCTTTCTGTCTGTCATAAGTTCTCGGCTGAATAATATTTTTCTCTGCTTCAGCCTTTTTGTACTTTCTTTCTGTTGCAATAACCCTTTCCGACCAAACAGACATATCCCTGACAACGTCCGTAAATTCACGTTTCGGCGGTTTGCGTAATTCTTCCTCATACGCTTCAAGTTCCGTCTTTGCCTTGCGTAAAATAACCTCATAATCACTCTCAAGCTGACGGATAAAGGTCTTGTAATATCCCGAAATCTCTTTCTTTTCGGAAACAGCCTTATCATTTTTTTCACGCAGTTCTTCAAGTTCTGGTTTCAGAGTTAAAAGCATTTTATCATTTTTATCATAAATTTCAAGAACACGGATTTTTTCTTTCGTTTTCTTGATTTGTTGTTTCAGTTCATCAGCCTTTTCGGCAGCAGCATTAACCATACTTTCAAATTCATCTTTGGAATGAATATTATTACTGCAAACATAATTCAACAGTTCAGCATTTCTTCTTAACTCACCGTATGTAACCTTGTGCCAATCAGTTTCCTTGCGGTACAATTTTATCTGCAAGCAACGCAGACAAAGTGCGTAATCCCGTTGTACGCCTGTGTAAGACATCACTTTATCAAACGGCATTTCCATATCCTTGTTTTCAATCCGATACTGCAATTCTTCCAGCCCGTAACCGTCACCCAAACGCAAAGTTCGGACAGCCTTGCGATTTTTCAGATACACAGGCTTCACAGAAAGATATTTATGCTGTGTAACCTCGTAACCGCAATTTTGCAGTTCCTTGATTAAATCAGATATATCCTTTACATTATCCTGCAAAATCAAGCGGTCAATGTCATCACAAAGTTTAGCTTTCCACGATGTACCGTTTTGCCTTGCAAGCCATTCTCCATAGCTGTTGTTTTTGTTCCGACTTGGATTATCGATAACGCTCAAATTATGTTCACGCACAATTTTGTCGGAAATATCCCTGCACTGTTTCAGCGTTTTCTTATTATCAATCCAATGCTTGCCGTTCAGCGAATACGCATTTACAGCAAAATGCGTGTGGATATGTTCTTTGTCTGTGTGCGTTGCAACTACGATTTGATGTTCTGTGCCGAAAACAGTTTCCGCCCATTTTATTGCAATTCTGTGTGCTTCTTCGGGAGTGATTTCGCCTTTGCTGAACGATTGAATGTAGTGGTGCATTTTAACTTTCTGCTTACCGCCGTCATTCCGTTTACCACAGAATTTTTCATTTGCAAAGCTCTGATAACAAATCCCCATTTCCATATACGCCGACTCAGCTTCTTCGGAGCAGTTCAAGCCTGTGATAAATTTCACTTCTTCATCTTTCGTTTCGCCTGTGATATATTTCAGCAACGCCAGCGGTGAAGCCTTGATTGAAATATGTTTTATGATTGCCATTAGTTCAGTTCCTCAAAGGTAAACGGTACAAGCATATTTTCCGCAATATCGCCAAGCATTGCAACAGCCTTTTCAGCTTCATCAACGTCTTTACGAAAAACGCATTTTTCAGTATTTACAGGTTTTGCGATCTTGTTAAAAGCAAGCAACG
>JAFTVQ010000072.1 GCA_017461865.1 Lachnospiraceae bacterium
CCTCTGCTCTACCAACTGAGCTATCTGGGCAGTTACTCTGCTCACAAAGCACTTTGATATTCTATCGCCTTTTTACTCTTTTGTCAAGAAATTTGTGAGATTTTTTCATGTTTTTCTACTTATATAAACACAATCCTAATTTCCGTCCCTTCCCCGACCCGGCTGTCAATTCGGATTTCGGCATGATGAAGCGCTACGATATGCTTGACAATCGCAAGCCCTAAGCCGGTTCCTCCGGTCTCTTTGGAACGGCTCTTATCCACACGGTAAAAGCGTTCAAAAATACGTTCCTGATGTTCTTTATCAATACCGATTCCCGTGTCACGGACAGAAAGAAACACATTGTCATCTTCTTCCCCGACAGTCACAAAAACCTTTCCGCTTTCTTTGTTGTAACGGATCGCATTGTCGCAAAGATTGTAAATAACCTCATCCAGCATCTGTCTGCTTCCGTATACCACGCTTTTTTGTCCGGCAAGTTGCAGTGTCACTTTATGTTTTTCTGCACTCATACGAAGCATTTCCACACACGTTTGAGCCAAATCATATAAATCAACCGGCTCGAAATTATCCGGCTGCGACGAAGAATCCAGTTCGGAAAGACGAAGGATATCATCAATCAAAGTCAGCAGACGATTGGCGCTGCGATGAATTTCTTTTCCGAAACGCATTGCATCCTGTTCATTTACCATACCGTTCTCAATGAGTTCTGAATATCCGGAAATGGATGTCAGCGGGGTTTTCAACTCATGGGAAACGTTGGCTGTAAATTCCTGACGCATATTGGCACTTTTTAAAATATCCGTATGTTGTTCACTGATGGTTCGCAAAAGCGGTTCTAACTCCGGATAGCCTTCTACCTGATCCATATGATCCATGTCTTCCGCAATTTTTTCAATCGGCTCCACAATACTCTTAGCCAATGCACGCGATAACACAGAACATAAGAGCAATAAAATCACAAAAATAACAACAAGCATCGGAAGAGAACTAACAATCATATAAAGAGCGCTGGAAGACTGCTTTGCCACACGAAGAATATAACCGTTTTCCATTTTTACCGCATAGTAATACATGCTCTCGGAAAGTGTTTCCGATTTTCGGACCGCCTGCCCTTTTCCGTCTTTTATCGCATCTGCAATTTCGCTTCTCTCACCGTGATTTGTCATCTGCGCAGGCTCTGCCACATTGTCATATAAAACGGTTCCATCCGGTGAAATGACTGTAATCCGAAGCCCGTCGGCTTCGGATATGAATGCTTTGTTATGAACCATTTTTTCAAGATCTGCTTCCAGCAAAACAACCGTGTACGCTCTCAGATCATCAAACACTTCCTGTTTAAAAAGTGTATAGAACACTCCGACAAGCGTCATAACGGTTGCTATAATAGCAAGAACAGCAATATACATCATCTGAAGATTAATTTTTTTCTTCATGTTAATCCTCTCTCGTCAGAATATAACCTACATTCCGTACCGTTTTTATATAAGAGCCTGCTTCTCTCAGCTTTTTGCGCAAGGTTTTTATGTGCATATCAAGCGTACGGGATTCTCCCTCATAGTCGGTGCCCCAAATTTTGTCTAAAATTAGGTCACGGCTTGTCACAATACCTGCATTGATCAACAACAGTTTTAAGAGCTCATACTCTTTGTAGGTAAGCTCGCAAGGCTGATCTCCCACGGTAACCAGATGTTTTTCTTCCTCCATCCGAATTGTCTCGAAGGAAAGCATCAAAGGAACCGCGCCGACAATCTGACTGCGACGAAGAAGCGCCTTTACACGGGAAATCAGCTCCATCACGCCGAACGGCTTTGTCATATAATCGTCCGCACCCAAATCCAGCCCCTTTACTTTATCAATTTCCGACGTTTTAGCCGTCACTAATATAATTGGCGGATACGCCGTTTTCGGATCCCCTTTTATCTTCCGGATGATGGAGAGGCCATCTTCATCCGGAAGCATAATATCAAGCAGGAACAAATCCGGAACTCTTTTATCCAGCGCACGGTAAAAATCACGGGCACAGGAAAATTCAACAACGTCGTATCCGACATTTTTAAGCGCAAAGCTCTCAATTTCAGCAATATTTTTATCATCTTCCACGATATAAATCAGTGCCATAATTTCCTCATTTTTCACAAATTATCTTTCTTACGGGAGCATATACTTATTTTTATACATACTGAAGTAATCTTCGAAGGTTGCGTCTTTTGACTGTTTCAGCTTATTAATATAATCATGAGCCTCAAAATCATCTTCGCTTACCTGGAACAGGGAAAGTGCAATATTAGAACAGTGATCGGAAACTCTCTCATAACTTGTAACAACATCAGAGAGTATAAATCCCATCTCAATCGTACATTTTCCTTTACGAAGACGTTTTACATGTCGTTTCTTAATCTCAACCTGAAGTTCATCAATAGCATCCTCCAGCGGTTCCACCTGAAGTGCCCGGTTCATATCTCCTGTTTTAAATACCTCAAAGGACAAATTTACAACCTCTTCTAAAGCCTTTGTAAACACTTCCAACTCCACAGAAGCCTTGTTGGAGAACGATTGCTCCTTGTCATGCATTTCTTTTGCAGACTGCACAATGTTAACTGCATGGTCACTGATACG
>JAFTVQ010000073.1 GCA_017461865.1 Lachnospiraceae bacterium
AGCCACTGCTTCCGGGGAGTAACCGGGTACACGCATGATGCGGATGCCAAGCTGTCTGGCAGCTTCCAGGTCTACATTGTTGAAACCGGCGCAGCGCATCAGTACCAGCTTTACTCCTTTTTCATGGAGGATTCTCAGAGCTTCTGCGTTTACATCGGAACTGACGAAGGCACAGACTGCATCGAACCCTTCTGCCAATGATGCGGTTCTGGGAACCAGGTCTGTTTTTAAATAATCGATTTCAATTCCGGTAAAGTTTTGAAGTTCTTTTTCAAAGGAATTTTTGTCGTAGCTTTTGGTATCGTAAAATAAGATTTTCATAATCAGCCTCTTTTCTGTGTGGCAGCACAATGTTGATTTGAACTGTTACGTATGATATTTATTATCCTTCCTGTTATTGTTACACCAGGATGGAATTATCATTCATGGAAAAATATATAACATATTCATAATCATGATGCAAGGCTTTTTTGGTTCATCCCATTGACGATCCCTGCTTTTCTTTTATAACTGATCGTAAAATAATCTTACTCCGGCATCCGTCAGTTTCTGCTGCAGAAAAGCCACATCCAATGCTTTAAAATCATCCGCAAGCGATGCGGCCACACCGGCAGCTTCACCGGTAACTGCACAGACAGGGATGACCCGTGTTACATCCCACATGGCATCGGTAGAAGAAATATTTCTTCCGGCGGTGATCAAATTCTTTACTTTAGAACCGTATAATGAACGGAACGGTACCTCATATACAGGCCCTCTCTTTCTCCAGTTACCAATCATGCCGATACTGTCCTCAAACTCTTTCCTGTCATCAGCAGTATCCAAAGTATACCTGCCCACGATTCTTCTGGTCATTCTGATTTGGGGAATTGTAGCAATGGTAACCGGCATATAAGCAGGATTCTCCTGTTGCTTCTTGATCACTTCCTCCAGGATTCTTCCATGGGAAAGCTGTACCATTTCACTGAGCTCCTGTCCATCAATTCCCTGAAATCTTCTTGCAATCAGGGGTTTTGTATCTTCTGTCCTGTCCTCCTCCGGAATCTCGGAAAAGCCAAGCATACTCAGGTCATAGCCTCTCCCGTGCTCATAATAGTGCCATGCGGCCAAAATATTCCCGGGACCGAACAGTGCGGTTTCTTCTCCTGCCATTGCACAGATATCTGCATCACCGGTGGCATCGATGACGGAATGTACCTTGATTGCAGTTCTGCCGGACTTATTCTCCACGATGACAGCTGAAATTTTGTCATGATCCATAGCGACATTGCAGACTGAGGTTCCGTACAGGATGGTCACGCCCTCCTCTGACAGCAGTCGTTCTGCAGCAAGAGCAAACAGCTGAGCATTATACCTGACTTCGAATCTCTGCTTTGCCTTTTCCTCTATACTGCCGCCTTCCAGCCAGGCGGTGGGATACTTTGCCTCGTATCCGTATTTTATGGACAAATGAAACAATTCTTCTGCGATACCGAAGCTGACCTGATGACCTTTGCCATCACACAAAGGCAGATAGATGGTAACAAGGCCTGCGGTAGCCAGTCCGCCCAGCATAAACTGCTTTTCCAGCAGAATAACTTTTGAGCCTTGTCTGGCGGCTGCCAGCGCAGCGGCGATTCCGGCCACACCGCCTCCGGCCACAAGCACGTCACATTCGCGGGTGATTGGGGTACTTAAATTTTCTGTGATTCTTTCCATAATGATCTCCTTTTGCAAGTATAAGTGAATTATATCATCCAAAGCCCCTGCGGCAAAGCCGTAAAAAAGGATAAAAGGTTTGAAAAATGATACTGAAAATGTTATCATATCAGGTAATAAGAGGTGAAAAAAGTATGTTTTTTGAAGATCATAATGCAGCCATATCCGTTTTGGATGTACTGTTTTTGGAAACAAGTAAAATGAACATTATTTATAATACAGGAAGAGAATATCATGCTGTCACTTTTCGCAAAAAAGCGGATACTGTTTTAAGTTATGGTGAAAAAAACAGAGAAACAGAAATCAGTCTGTCAGATAAAAGCATTGTATTTATTCCGGCAAAGCTCTCTTTCATGCGCAGAGCACAGAATGAAGAGATGATCGTGATTCATTTTCTGGCAGACGGGGAACAGACGCAGGATATCAAGCTGTTTCAGCCAAAGAATGCAGATGTCTTTGAAAAGCTTTTTGATGAGATTTTCAGAGTATGGAAGAATAAGGACGCGGGATACCGTCTGAAAGCAGGAGAGCTGCTGTATCAGATTTTATATATGATTACTGTAGAGGAACAGGAGGAGCAAGGGTTAGACTCTATCACCAAGCGGGCTGCAAGGATGATGAAAAAGAATGCAGAAGATGCAAATTTTTCAGTAAGCGAACTGGCGCCTGCACTGAATATCAGCGGGGCATATTTGAGGCGGCTTTTTAAAGAAGAATATCATATGACACCGAAAGAATATCTTACGCAGCGCAGATTGGAGATTGCTAAATCTTTGTTGAATACAGGGTATTTTACTATAAGTGAGGTGGCGAGGCGAAGCGGGTTTGAGAATGAGAAATATTTTTCTACGGTGTTTAAGAAATATTGTGGGGTGTCGCCCAAACAGTATTGTATAAGATGAACGAAAAGTGCAAAATAGGTGAAAACGCAAGTGAAATCATCTTGACAACTGTTATGCCCAATCGGCTCAAAAAGGATCGGCTCAAAAATAAATCGCCACATAAAACACTACTTGATTTTTTGGCACATATAGTATATACTATGCGAGAGATTCTTCCAGATATTGGAAAGTGCTTTTTTTTCTATAAGTGGGAATGAATGGTGGAATTTCGATAAAAGAGAAAATGAGGGGATGCTTCTGTGAAAAAGAAAATATTGAACAAAAAATTTATCTGCATTATTGCCGGTTTGTTAGCTGTGGCAATGGCTATATTTGCCCTCTACGGTTACCGGCGAAGAGAACAGCGCAATCAGAAAGGAATTTTGTTATCTTTTGATGATTATAGTCCTGATTCATGGAGCGATGCTTTTGAATTGTTGGATGAATATGGGGCTAAGGTTACCTTTTTTGTGACACTGTCAGAACCTACTGATTTCTGCGCAGAGGCAGTGCGCAGGGGGCATGAGATTGGATTTCATACCGTACAGCATGTCAAGATGACGGAGATGTCTGATAGTGAGGTATACGAGCAGGCTATAGCGCCGATAAAAACGTTTCGCGAACAGGGCTATGAATTAAGTACTTTCGCTTATCCGTATGGACTTTATAATGAAGAATTGAATGTGGAGCTCCTGCAGTACTATGACACTTTGAGAGGGGCGTACAATTATGTGGGCCGTTACAAGGAGGATTTGCACAACGGGTTTATTGAATCCTATTCGTTGGATAATGTGCATTTTGAATCGGACGAAGCTTTTCACCAACAGATATCGGAGATGCTGGATTCGCTTAACAACTGTAATGACGGCACGATTGCTGCCATGTATTCACATGCCATAGGCGGCGGAGATTGGTGTATCACTGCTGAACGTCTGGAAATATTACTTCAGGAAGCACAGAAAAGAAATCTGGCTTTTTATACCTTTAAAGAATTGCAATAAGTTCACAGGCTAATTACTGTAATTATGTAGGTAATATGTTTTTGGGCGAGTCTGTAGGTAATATGTTTTTTGGCGAGTCTTGACAAATATCTCTCATCAGCTTATAATGTCATTAATTTAATATTCAAGCAATTGATTAAGAAAAGCAATGATAAGAAGAAGTAGCTTAAAGTGAAACATACAGAAAGCAGCCGGTTGATGAGAGGCGCATGGGAAACTTTACGTGAATACATCTTTGAGCTTCGCACCGAATA
>JAFTVQ010000029.1 GCA_017461865.1 Lachnospiraceae bacterium
ATTGTAGCCACGGTAACGCAGTTCATTGAAAATGATGTTTTCCATCAAATGAGTCGGCTCAATCTGTCGGAAATTCAGTCTTGCATTACGAAGACCGATGTCCTCGAAATACACTTTATAGGGGGTATCAATGTAACGCTTGCCCTTGACATCAAATCTTCTGACCTTGCTGATAAGGAACGCATCCTCAAGATGAGAGATATACTTTGCCACCGTAGTTGCACAAATGCCGGAGTTTTTGACACTTTTGAAGGTATCCGACAGCTTCTTAGGATTGACAAGGGTAGAAATCCCCGAAGCCAAAATGTCCAGCAGTTCACCAATATCTTCGTCCGAATGAAGCTTATACCGTTTCACAATATCCCGCAGATACAAATTGCGGATCTGCGTCATAAGATAGTTGGTCTTCTGCTCTTCGGTCTTCATCAGCGCAACAGCAGGAAGTCCGCCGTAAACCATATAATCATCAAAGGCTTCATCCTTGGAGCCGTCATATGCACTGAAAAACTCCGAGAAGGACAAGGGCAACACGTGAACCTCATCGCCTCTGCCTTCAAACTCGGTAATAATGTCGCTGGACAGAAATTTGGAATTGCTTCCGGTAACAAATACATCCATATTGTTCTTGCGAAGATATCCGTTCAGCACCGACTCAAAGCTACCCAGCTTCTGAACCTCGTCAAGCAGCAGATAGTACATTCCTTTATCCGTAACACGGGTATTAATATAGTCCATAAACTTAGCGGGGTCCACTTTGCGATTTTCTTCATCAATCTCCCGCAGGTCTTCGCCGATCAGTCTGAGGTCATCAGCAGAGTCAAATGCAAATTTTACGATATGCCCCTCATCGACACCCTCAGCGAGCAGATGATTATAAAACAATGTATTCAAAAGATAAGACTTTCCGCATCGTCTCACACCGGTTATCACCTTGATAAAACCGTTCTGTTTTCTTACGATCAGTTTGTTCAGATATAAGTCGCGTTTAATCTCCATAACATCCTCCACTTAATTATTTTGCCGCAAACGGCATATATATTAACTGTATTATAGCAGATACTCCAAGAAAAATCAAGAGGTTCAGCAATACAGTTAATATTTTTGCCACAAACGGAGGTTTTATGAATTGAAATTGATTTCTCTTCACATTACTGTATCTTGTTTTTAAGAATCTCTGCCAGCAAAATCGGATTTGCCTTTCCGCCTGTTTTCGCCATTGCATTGCCCATAAGAGCTTCAAATGCTTTTTCTTTGCCTCGACGATATTCACTTATGAGTTTTTCACTCATTTTTATAACCTCATCAGCAACCAATGACAGCAGTTCACAGTCGTTGATCTGAGCAAGTTCTTCTTGTTCAACGACAATAGCAGGGTCAAAATCCGATTCCCACATTCTTTTCAGCAGTTTTTTTACAGTTGATGAGTTGATTACCTGTTCACCGAACAATGTAGCAAGTTTAGCCATATTTTCAGGTGCAATAGGACAAATGAATTCATCTTTGTTCATTCGCATTATGTCGGTTATAAAAATGTTCGCCACGATCTTATAATAAGTAGTATGTCTTACAACCTCTTCATAATATCTTGCCATATCGGGATCAGACAAAAGAGCATCACTGTCATAAGCCGAAAGACCAAAGTCTTTAATAAATTTACGCTTTTTCGTATCGGGTAATTCTCCGATCTGGCTTTTTAGTTTCAAAATATCTTCAGAAGTAAGTTCAATCGGCGGTAAATCGGGATCAGGGAAATAGCGATAATCATTTGCATTTTCTTTGGTTCGCATCGTGTATGTTTTTCCTGTTTCCTGGTCGAATTTTCTCGTTTCCTGAACAACTTTTCCGCCGGACTCAATCAC
>JAFTVQ010000074.1 GCA_017461865.1 Lachnospiraceae bacterium
AATAAAAACCAATAAAAAGCATACAAAAATTTCCAACAGAATATTTTGTAGAAAGTTGTTAGAATGTAGCTGTTCGCAAAAAAATCCAAGCGGACGAAGATGCTTGCTCGTGACTTTAAAGCATTTTCGTGAAAAAAGAGGGGCGGGATAAGGATCGGATTATGTAGGGATGATTTGAGAGAATCAATTCAGTGGAATTGGTTCTCTTTTTTTGTGTGGAAAAGGATGAAGGAATTATTTTTGTGCATATTGACGATTGCCAATGAGTAGTTCTCATGCTACGCTTTATAAAAGCATACAGTTCTGTTATTCTTTGTATCTGATGGTAATCAGATATATCTTAATCATTTTCTGAAGTTTTATTCTAACACAACTCTTGCTTTATTATTTCGCGATAGGTTAATAGGCAGGAGCGTAAAAATGTGGGTGTGGTACCGTTTTTTCTTTTCCTGCAGAAGGAGGAGTATGGAGGAGTTCCGCAAGCGCAATAAGAATCAATGGCATCCCGGATTTGCCGCTGCAATTCGGTTGGAATTAAAAGAGGATTTGAGTAATTTGGAGTTTGAGCAAGAGCATATTCTCATGAAAAAACCATTGCAGATTGATATGCTGATTGTGAAGAAAAATCCGGAAATTGAAATGAAAAATAAGATAGGAAAGTTTTTTCGCCGGATTAATATCATTGAATATAAGTCGCCGAACGATGCTATGAATGTCGATGTTTTATATAAGGTGATTGCCTATGCATGCTTGTATAAAGTGAGTGATGGGAGTGAAAATGGATATTTGCAAGATGAAATTACCATTACACTGATCAGGCAGCGTTATCCGGCTAAGCTGATAAAATATTTGAAGCAGAAGGGATGCAGAGTTAACCGGGTATATCCGGGCATATATTATGTGTCTGAATATATAATGTTTGCGTTACAGATAGTAGTGACAAAAGATTTGGATGAAAATGAAAATATGTGGCTGAGTTCCATGTGTAATAATATTACTAAAGAGTCGTATCATAATTTACTGAATGCTGTTGGAGAGATGGATGTCGAAGAACGTGAATTATATGGTGAAGCGGTATTGCACGTGGTAACAACAGCCAATGAAACAAATATAATGAAATGGGAAGAGGAGGGATTGTATATGCAATGTGAAGCGCTGAGAAGAATTATGGCACATGAGTTAGAAGAAAAGAGACAAGAAGGACGACAGGAAGGACGGCAAGAAGGGAAGCAAGAAGGAAGAGTGCTTGCTTATGCAGACATGGGGCTGTCCGTAGAGGAGATAGCAAAGAAAGTTTTGCTGAGTACAGCAGAAATTATGGGGATTATTGCGGGAAATACGGCTTCATAAGATGAAGCATCATACAATGAAGGAGAATGTAGAATGGCAAGATTGTTGATTGTGGTTGATATGCAGAAAGATTTTATTGACGGAGCACTCGGAACGAAGGAGGCAATAGAGATTGTTCCGAATGTAGTGCAGAAGATACAGGAATATGTGCAGCAGGGAGATAAGATAATCTTTACGAAAGATACGCACTATGAGGGCTATCTTGAAACGCAGGAGGGAAAGAATCTTCCGGTAGAGCATTGCATCAAGGGCACGGACGGACATGAAATATGTGACGCAATCAAAGAAGTGATCGACTTGGATTCGTATAAAGTGTATGAGAAGGTGACTTTCGGATCATCGCAGTTGGCGAGAGATTTGGATTCGGGCGTATACAGTGATGTGGATGATATTACTTTGATCGGGCTGTGCACGGATATTTGCGTGATATCCAATGCGATGCTTTGCAAGACATTTTTGACTGAGATGCCGGTTTTCATTGCGGCGGATTGTTGTGCGGGAGTTACTCCGGAAAGTCATGAAAATGCGCTCAAAGCCATGGAAATGTGTCAGATTAAAATTGTATAAATTGAAAGGATGTGTTATGATAGAGTGACCGGGTAAGTCAATCTAGTGAGGGATGTACGATGAATGACAAATTTTTTAATCTGAAAAGAGAAAAACAGGATCGCTTTATCAATGCGTCATTAAAGATATTTTCTGAGAACGGGTATCAGAAGGCAAGCACGGATGATATTGTACGTGAAGCGGGAATTTCAAAAGGTCTTTTGTTCCATTATTTCGGAAGTAAGCAGGGACTTTATGAATTCGTATATAACTACAGTACGAAAGTGCTCATGATGGAATATTCGGGAAATGTTCCACTTTTCCAAGTAGATTTTTTTGAATTGCAGAAGCAGATTGAAGTGGCTAAGAGAAATGTTATGGTTTCTTATCCGTACATGAATGTTTTTGTCAATCAGGCATTTCGCGAGGATAGCAAAGATGTGCTTGATGTCGTGGCGGACAGTATGGACCAGTATTCGGCAAGTCTTGCTGAGGTTTATGCAAAAGCGGATATCTCAAAGTTTAAGGATGGAGTGGATCCTTCGGCGATATTGAAGATGTGTCTTTTTGTTGCCGACGGGGTGCTCAATGAGCAGTTTAAGAACGGCAAAGTAGATCCGGAAACTTACTATGCGGAAGTGGAGGCATATTTGGAGTTGTTGAAGGCTAATTTGTACAAATAGAAAAAAAGAAAAGTGCTGTCTATGACAGCACTTTTTTATTTTGACTGCTGGTAAACCGGATCGGCAGGATAACCGCCGCGGAGTTTTTGCATACCGCGCTGGACTGCATCTTTGGAGTTTTTCCAATCGGCATCTTTATTGCGGTAATCATATTTTTCGATGAGCCATGCCACATCTTCGCCCACCCGTTTCAGATTTTCCGACATTTGTCTGAGAATCAGTTCGTAGAACTCGTCTTTCTGCTTGTCGGAAAGTTCATACTGGGCGCGTTGACAGACGTCGCCGAAGTGATGCAGGCAGAAGCCTTTGCTTGCTTCCAACATTTTTCTCATTTCGCCGTCCTTTTTATACATGAAAAAGAAGGTGTCAAGATAGCGTTCATATGTCTTGGCAAAGTTATTACAAATATAGCACGAAGCTTCTTTTTCTTTGACCCAGCTGCTGATGGTATTGTCCGGAGCATCCGATTTTTTAATGCGGTTCATCAGTGAAACTTTGCCCGGAGCAAACATTTTTATTTGGCCTTCCAGTTCTTTTTGCATCTGAAGGTAATGTGTTTTCAATATCCAGGCATTTCCCAGAGCATTGCCGTAGTCAAACATTTTTTTGAAGTGTGTACGGCAGAAGCCTGCCTTGTCAGTCATTTCACGCATGTCGCTTTCCATATAGGAAGCACTTGAACCGAGAACCAGATCAAGAAGGTCTCTTTCGACTTCGCGTTCTACATAGCAGAACGGGCACTCATCGTGCGCATTGAAGGCATCGGTTAACGGTATGGTATATAAAGTTTCTTTCATGAAAGTTTCCTCGCTTTTCTTATGCTTAGATTTCTATTAACAGTTTAGCGGTGTGAGGGGGAAATGGCAAGGAGAAATGCAGGAAAAGGGTGCAAAACATACAAATATGTGATAGAATCAATTTCGGTGATTGTCCTGTATGAAAAATACAGTCCGGATAAGGAGAGATAAGATGGAATATTGGGATATTTATGATAAAAACAAGCAGAAGACGGGACGTCTTATGAAGAGAAATGACTGGTGCCTGAAAGATGATGAATATCATTTGACGGTGCTTGGAGTTGTGGTGAGACCGGATGGTAAATTTTTGATTACACAGCGTGTCATGACAAAGGCATGGGCACCCGGATGGTGGGAAGTGTCCGGGGGTGCGGCTATGGCCGGCGAAGAGTCACTGGAGGCTGTAATCCGCGAGGTGAAAGAAGAGACCGGTCTGGATGTTTCCGGCTGCGAGGGAGGATACATGTTTTCCTATCACAGAGAAAATCCGGGCGAGGGCGATAACTATTTTGTTGATATTTATCGCTTTGTTCTTGATTTTGATGAGAGTGAGCTGTGTCTGCAGGAGGCAGAAACAGCAGGTTATAAATTGGCGACAGCAGAGGAGATTAAAGAACTTGCCGCGCAGGGCATTTTTCTCCATTATGACAGTATCAAAGCTGTTTTTGAACTGTAAGTTTGTCAGGTTCGGCTCACATTGCCGATATCGGTTACCGGCTGATAACCGGCCGAGCGAATATATTGTTTTAAATCATAGCTGCACTGGGCGGATTCTTCGTCGGTGCAGTTTTTGTTTTCATAGAGGTCATAAAGTTTGCGTACGCTTACCGGAGACAGGTTGGGCATCACGACATTGGCACCTGCCTGCAGTCCGAGTTTCCGACCGTCCGGGGCAATCGTACTGAGTGCTGTCGTAGCCGGAAGAAGGGCGTGAGGAAACATGAGGCGTAATATAGCCAGAAGCCGTACGGTCAGAGTGAGACTTCCGTTTTCAAAATTTGCAAACGGGGTCTGTTCGTGTCTGATATACGGACCGATTCCGATCATGTCGGGATCCAGTTTTTGCAAGAAGCGAAGGTCGGAAAGAAGGTCCTCAGATGTTTGGTAAGGTGCACCTACCATGAATCCGGCACCGACCTGGTAACCGATTTCTTTCAAGTCAAACAGGCATTGCATGCGGGCGGAAAGCATCATGTTTTCCGGATGCAGTTTGCGGTAAAGGGCGTCGGATGCGGCTTCGTGACGGAGCAGATATCTTCGGGCTCCGGCGTCAAAATAAGATTGGTAGCTTTCTTTTGATTTTTCGCCGATGGAAAGTGTAATGGCACAGTCCGGATAAAGTGCATGGATAGAGGAAACGATGTCACAGATCATTTCATCGGTGAAATATGCGTCTTCCCCGCTCTGCAGTACAAAGGTGCGCATACCGAGAGAATAACCTTCTTTACAGCAGGAAAGAATTTCTTCTTTTGAAAGGCGGTACCGGATTGCACAGTGATTGCCGGAGCGGATTCCGCAGTAATGGCAATTGTTTTTGCAATGGTTGCTGAATTCTATCAGTCCGCGGATATAGACTTTGTCGCCGTACATCTGTCTGCGTACGCGGTCTGCCAAGGAACACAAAAGGGTGTCCCATGCATCCGTTGTGAGGAGCGCAAGGAACTCTTCGTCGCTGAGCGTGCGTGTTTCATACAATTTTTTGACAGTGTTTTCTGAAAGTGCCATCGGTTCACCTCTCTGTTTTCTGAACTAATCATATCGGCGGAAAATAGGATTGTCAAGGAGGTGTGTATGAGGGTAAAATAGAAGGGCAGAAATAAAAACAGGAGCAGTATTCATATGGGATTGCAATTTGTGTTTGGCGGCTCGGGAGCCGGGAAAAGTACAAAAGTATATGATAAGGTAATCAGACAGTCCATGGAACATCCGGAGAAGAAATATTTTATTATGGTTCCGGACCAGTTTACGATGTTTACACAAAAAGAATTGTGCCGGATGCATCCGCATGGCGGGATTATGAATATTGACGTGCTCAGCTTTTCCCGATTGACGCATCGCATTGCGGAGGAAGTGGGAAGAAAAGAGAGAGTTATTTTAGACGATACAGGGAAAAATCTTGTTCTTCGCAAAGTTGCAATGGAGAAGGAAGATCAGCTTGTCCTGTTGAAGGAAAAGGTGAAAAGACCGGGTTATATTCATGAAGTAAAATCCATGATCTCCGAGTTTTATCAGTATGATATCCATCAAAAGGATATGGATGAGATGATTGCGCAGGCGGAGGGAAAAGGGGCGCTTGCATGGAAAATGCAGGATCTCAAGGTCCTTTACGACGGATTTTCCCAATATATCAGGGAAAAGTTTATCACAACAGAAGAGGCACTGGAAGAATTGTGTGCCATGATTCCGCGGTCGGAACTTTTGCGCGGAAGTGTCGTTGTTTTTGATGGTTTTACAGGATTTACGCCGATTCAGAACCGGGTGCTTCTGCAGCTTATGCAGGTGGCGGAAGAGGTCATTATTACGTTGTGTGCGGATGGCCCGGATGATGTGGAACGGGAAGTGTCGGAGCAGAGTCTGTTCGCATTGTCGGAAAAGACATACCGTACGCTGGCGCGCTTGGCGGAGACCTGTGACATCGCTGTAAGAGAAAATATATACATGAAAGAGAAACCGGTCAGACGGTATGCGGATAATCCGCCGATGGCTTTCCTGGAAGCAAACCTCTTCCGGCATAACCGTAATACATTTGACGGAACGCAACAGGCAATCTCTGTGTGGGAAGCGGACAATCCGATTTGTGAGGTGCAGAAAGTCTGCGTGGAGATAAAAAGGCTTATCCGTGAGGAAGGGCTGTGTTACCGGGATATTGCAGTGGTGACCGGTAATCAGGAACGTTATGCCCATCTTTTTGAGATGGAGTTTGCCCGCTACGGCATTCCGTTTTTTATGGACCAAAACAGGGGAGTTGCTTTTCATCCGCTGGCAGATTATCTGAAAAGCGCGCTGGCACTTTTGAAAGACCGCTTTTCCTATGAGAGTGTATTCCGTTTTCTCAGAAGCGGATTCAGCAGTCTTTCAAGGGATGAGATTGACCGGTTGGATAATTTTGTCCGCAGCCGCGGTATCCGGGGCAGACAGGCGTATGAGTCAGAGTTTGCGTGTGAGGAAGAGGAAGCCGGTTTGAACGAAATCCGCGGAAAGTTCATGGAGGAACTTGCGCCTGTAATGGAGCCGTGCACGACGGCAAAAGAATATGCAGAAGCAGTTTTAAAGCTTTGCAGGAAAAATAAGCTTCAGGCAAAATGCAATGCATATGCAGCGGTCTTTGCAAAGGCGGGAGAAGCTTCCAAAGCAAAAGAATATGAAAAAATATATCCAGCCTGCATGGATTTGCTCAATCAGATTTATAATCTAATCGGGGATGACGTGCTGGAGGCGGAAGAGTTTTTGGCTGTTTTTGAGGCCGGAATTTCGGAAATACAGATAGGAACGATACCGCAGAATGTGGACCGTGTGGTTGTCGGTGATATTGAAAGAACCCGTCATCAAAAGGTCCGGATGCTGTTTTTTGTAGGAGTTAATGACGGTGTGATTCCGGGAAGCGGCGGTGGCGGAGGTCTTCTGTCGGATATGGAACGCCGGTTTTATATGGAAAACGGAAGGGAACTCGCGCCGACTCCGAGACAAAAAATATTTGAACAGAGACTTTATTTGTACCAGAATATGACGAAACCTTTGGACAGGCTTTACCTTTCTTATGCGAAGGTAGACGGGGAAGGTAAGAGCTGTCTGCCGTCCTATTTGATTCGTGTCATCTGCGGATTATATCCGTCTTTGGAAATCGAGCCGGTGTCTGCGCAGAAAGCAGGAGATCTTTCGGAGATTGCGACGCAGGAGGACGGTCTGGATGATTTGGCAGAGGTGCTCCGCGGTTATTTGAACAAAGAGGAAAACGGAGACAGGGAGAAGGAGACCGAATCCAATTTGCGGATACTCAGATATGCGTACGGTGAGGATGAGAGTGCAGAGTATATCAGGGAAGCTGCATTGACAACCTACGACAATCAGCCGCTTTCCGATATGGCGGCAGAACTTCTTTACCGCGACAGAAATAAAGGAAGTGTCAGCCGGCTGGAATTGTTTGCTTCCTGTGCTTATGCACATTTTCTGCGCTACGGACTGGAAGTGAAAGAGAAGGAAGAGTTTGATTTCGAGTCGGTGGACTTCGGAATTGTATATCACCATGTGATGGAGAGATTGTCTGTCGGCTTGCGACAGTTGGATATCCGTTTTGCACAGGCACCGGTGAGCGTGGTGGAAGAGCTGGTGGACAAAGCTTTGGAAGAGTACACGGCGGAATATGGGGGCCGGATTTTGTACAGCAGTGCAAGAAATGTGTACCGTATCAGTCAGATGAAAAAAGTGATCATGCAGAGCGTTTCTGCCATGCAGTATCAGCTTTCCAAGGGTGCGTTTGAGCCGGCCTGGTTCGAGCGCGGATTTCAGCTGAAAGGGGAATTCCCGCTGGTGGGAAAGGTTGACCGTATTGATCTGTGCCGTGAGGATGGAAAAGCTTATATTAAAGTTGTGGATTATAAGTCGGGCAACCGGAAATTCAGTCTGGAGGAACTGTATCACGGACTTTCCCTGCAGCTTCCGGCTTATATGAATGCGGCAATCAGAATGCTGGAAGAAAAGGAGCCGGGAATACAGGCGGTACCGGCATCCATGCTTTATTGCCGTCTGCAGAATCCGTTGGTGGATGACAGTGTGAAAGATGTGGAGCATGAACTGTACAAGGAAATGCGGCCGGAAGGGCTCACCTGTGATTCGGAGCAGGTGATAAACCGGATTGACAGCGGATTGTCGGGGCATTCCGATGTAATCCGCATAGCGAGAAATAAAGACGGAAGTCTTGCACGCACATCGCAGACGGTTTCGGAGGAAACGTTTGAACTTGTGTTGAAATATGCAGACCGGAAAATGGAGCAGCTTATGGAACAAATCGCACAGGGAGAAATCGCTGTCGATCCGATGCATTTGCAGAAGGATAAAAACGACAGCTGTACCTATTGCGGGTATCGGGGAATCTGTCGGTTGGATCCGCGTATTCCGGGATTTTCCGTGAGAGAAGTGCCGGCTATGTCCGGGGAGCAGATAGAGGAGGAAATGCGTAATGAAGTTTACGCCGAAACAGCAGGAAGTCATAACGACGAGAAATAAGAATATTCTTGTGTCCGCGGCGGCGGGAAGCGGAAAGACCTCGGTGCTTGTAGAACGCATTTTGTCATTGGTTACCGACGAAAAGACGCCCATTGATATTGACCGGTTTTTGATTGTTACTTTTACCAACGCGGCGGCGGCAGAAATGAGGGAGAGAATTCATAAGGCGATACTTGCCCGGTTGGAGGAAAACCCTGCGGATACAAATTTGCAGAAACAGTCTGCGCTGATTCACAATGCGCAGATTACGACCATTGACAGTTTCTGTCTGTTTTTGCTGCGCAATCATTTTCATGAGATCGGGCTGGATCCGGCTTTCCGTGTGGGAGATCAGGGGGAAATCAAGCTGATTGAGAAGGACGTACTGGAACAGACTCTGGAGGATTTTTACAAAGAAGGAGCATCCGATTTTCTGTATTTTGCAGATGCTTATTGTCCGGACGGCAAGGACGGAAAAATAGAAAAATTAGTAGAAGATTTATACCGGTTCAGTATGAGTCATCCGTGGCCGGTCCGTTGGTTGGACGAATGTGAAGAAGACAGCCGTTTGTTGGATGAGGCTAACATTATGGAGTCCGTGTGGATGAGATACGGATTGCAACTGGCAAGGCAAAAGGCGGAATATGCGTACGAAATGACAAAGGATGCGCTTACTGTTTGCGAGTTGCCTGCAGGGCCGTATATGTACGCCGTGGCAGCAGAGGCGGACGGAAAGATAATAGAAGCATTGTTGCAAAAGTTAGACGATTGCAACACAGCTAAGGACTATGAGGCGGTTGCTTCCTATTTGCAAACCCCGGGATGGATGAGAATGCCCGGCAAGAAAGATGACAGTGTGTCGGAGGAACTCCGTGACCGGGTGAAAGACCTTCGGGAAACATATAAAAAGATGATTGCGGATATTGCGAAAACAGTTTTTTCGGAACAAAGCATAGGAGATGTGCTGGCGAGAGAAAAAGAAGCAGGAAAACTGGAACGTACGCTGATCCGCATTACGAAGACATACATTGCTGATTTGGAAAATGCAAAGCGGGAGAGAAATGTTCTGGATTTTTCAGACATAGAACATTATGCGCTGAAAATTCTGCTTCATGACGGCGAGCCGACAAAGACGGCGGAGATGTACCGGGATTATTATAAGACAGTTATGATTGATGAATATCAGGACTCCAATATGGTGCAGGAACTGATTCTTGCCACTGTTTCTACGCAGGAGAAGGGCAAGTGTAACCGTTTTATGGTAGGGGATATGAAACAGAGTATCTACCGGTTCCGTATGGCCAGACCGGAAATTTTTATGGAAAAGTATGAGGCGTATCAGAGCGGAGATGAGGATTGTTCCCTGATTTGTCTGAAACAGAATTTCCGGAGCAGGCGGGAGGTTCTTGATACGACCAACGGAATTTTTGAACACATTATGCGTCCGGAGATCGGCGGCGTGGTGTATGATGAGGAGGCTGCACTGTATCAGGGGGCAGAATACCCCGACTCACAGCAATGTGAGAGTGAGCTCTGCCTGGCGGTGACGGAAGAAGCGGGAAGTGATGACCGCAGAACCGCGGAAGCGTACATGATTGCCAGCCGGATCAAAGAATTAAAACAAGACTTTAAAGTGGGCGGAAGAGAAGTCAGATACAGTGATATTGTGATTCTGTTACGCAGCAGCGGTGCTTCGGAACGGATGAAAGAGGTTCTTATGTCAGAGGGAATCCCGGCGTATGTGACGTCCAAAACAGGTTATTTTTCAGCGATGGAAATTAACATGTTGATGGATCTTTTGCGGATTATGAATAATCCTTATGACGATGTCGCTTTCTGCAGCGTGGCAACCTCTCTGTTTTTCGGATTTGATAATGAAGAGCTTGCATGGATTACGGCAATGACAAAACGGGAACTTTCCATGTATGAGAGATTCCGCAGTTTGACGGATGAAGAGAAAAAAGTTAGCTGTGGCTTACCAGTGACTGTGCTGATGAAAATTCAAAACGCATTGGATCTTCTCGATGAACTTCGGGAGAGAGCGGTTGTCCGGACGATGACAGAACTTGTCAGCAGCATCATGACGCAATTTCATTATGTGGAATATGTTTCGGCATTGCCGGCGGGACAGCAGAGAAAAGCCAACGTTGATATGTTTCTTCAAAAGACGGTGGATTTTGAGAAGACAAGTTACCACGGACTGTTTCAATTTTTGCGCTATATGGAACAGTTAAAAAAATATGAGGTGGATTTCGGAGAGGCGGCAACGCTGACGGAAACAGCCGATGTGGTACGAATTATGACCATACACAAGAGCAAGGGTCTTGAGTTTCCGGTGTGTTTTGTTGCAGGGCTGGATAAGCAGTACAATCTGCGAGATACTTCTGCGCCGTTTCTGATGGATGCGGATTGGGGAGTGGCGGCGAACCGGATACTTCCTCATGAGCATATCACCGGGAAAACCATGCGCAAGATGATCTTTGCAAAAAAAATGAAGAGGGACAGTATCGGAGAAGAATTGCGTGTCCTGTATGTTGCCATGACCCGTGCGAAAGAAAAATTGATTCTCACAGCTGCAGTAAATGCGGATGATGATATGGTAAGCGGGCAATATAGGGAAGAGACCGCAAAGGTGTCACCGGAAGTGATTGAAAATGCGAAGACACCATTGGAGCACATTTACAGCGGATGGATGAGAAACAGGGATTGTCTGGAACTGCGTTTGGTGGATATGTCATCCCTGAAAAGATATCAGGAAAAGAGTATTTCGGGCAAAATGATACGGGAAGAGCGTATCCGTATGTTGGAGAAATGCGCGGACTCCCTTTCGCCGGAAGAGAAGAAGAAAGCGGAGCAACTCAGAGAAAGATTTTTATACCGGTATCCTCATGAGACGCTTTCATCCCTTTATACCAAAACCAGTGTTTCGGAGTTGAAACATGCGGCGATGGAAGAGGAGGGAGTACATGTAATTTTTGAGACTGAAGATACGGAAAAGGAATATCTTCCTGCGTTTGCGCGAGAGACGGAACAGGTCTTTGAGGGAGCAGCCAGAGGAAGTGCCATGCACCGGGTATTGGAGCTGTTGGATTTTTCCGTATATGCGGATTGTGCAAATGACTTAGAACTTTGCAGAACGCATCTGCAACAGGATGTGGAACGGTTTGTTTCAGAAGGCAGGATGAGTAGGGAACATGCGGATCTGCTTATGGAAGATAAGCTGACAGTCTTTCTTTCTTCGGAACTTGCCCTGCGTATGGCGCAGGCACAGAAGTATGGCGCACTTTTTAAGGAGCAGCCGTTTGTGATGTCGGTTCATGCAACACGGGTGAATCCGGATTTTCCGCCGGAAGAAAAGGTGTTGGTACAGGGAATTATTGATGCGTATTTTGAGGAAGACGGGGAAATTGTCATTTTAGACTATAAGACGGACCGCGTAAAAACAGCCGACGAGTTGCTTGGGCGCTATAGGACCCAGTTGGACTATTATGAGGAGGCGGTGACCCGGCTCACAGGAAAAAAAGTAAAGGCAAAGGTGATTTATTCCTTTGCCTTGATGGAAACCATCAGTTGGAGCTGATGTTATATGGACTGCGCTTCTTCGCGGTAATATGCTGCTTCATCCGGCAGACCGAGCTTATCAAAGCATTCGGCAAGCTGGGAGGCAGCATGTTTTTTTGTTTGAAGGTTAAGAATGCACGGCGCCTGCAACGCAGCATTGAACCAAATGAGAGCCTCCTCGTAGTCGGTCTGGGTATAATAGTGGAGACCGAGCTCCAGACATATTTCGGCACAGCCGTCGCCTTCGCTTGTGACAGCCTTTGTTGTATATTTAAAGAAGTTGCCGGTTTCACCGCGCAACCGGTAAGTCCGTGCTAATATACAGTAGGCTTCCATGCGTTCGTCTTCCGTGCGGTCCTGTTCCTGCAAGGTGCACAGGAATGTAGGAACGGCATGATTAAAGTCTGTCTTTTCGCCGGCGATTAAAAGCTCTTTTGCGTACATGGTGTGAAGGCGTTTGCTCAGACGGATACCGTCCTCGTGCATTTTTTCAAAGGCCTTGAGATCCCGGGAGGCATGAAAACCGGTAGGTTTATGCTGGATTTCAATGTCGCTGTCGTAGATGACAGGTTCCAGAGAAACCGCTTCGTGAATCGGGTTAAACCATGTGAAGGTACGCAGCCTTTTGTAGAGTTTCGGCCGGTATTCTTTGTCATAATTGTAAACTGTATTGTAGGAAAGCTGGTTGCAGTAATGCATTTGGACAATATCAATCTCCGGCAACAAACCTTTTTTGAGCAAAGCGAATTTGGCGTGGTTCTGCTCATCTAAAACTTCATCTGCATCCGCACAGTATATGTACTGGCAGGTAGCTTTGGAAAAAGAATAATTGCGTGCATCTGCGAAATTTCCGTTCCACTTGTAATCGTAAATATTGGAGGTATACCGGGAGGCAATCTCCTTGGTCCGGTCTGTTGAACCGGTGTCTACAATGACAATCTCGTCCATGAGGTCTGCGATGGAATCCAGACAGCGGGCAAGAACAGCTTCTTCATTTTTGACGATCATACAAAGACTGATTGTAATCATGGAATCCCTCCTTTTTTCTTATTTTATCACACAAAAGAAGGGATTCCTATATTTTTTTCAACGGGTAAGACCGGTTATTTTTGAAAGCGCCTTCTTTACCGGAGGTAAGCTTAGGATAACAATGGTCGCAATCATCTCAATCAGGATATAGCTGTAGTTGTAAACGATCGGATAAACAGCAGAAAGTGCTCTTGGGAAACTTTCCGGCATGTAATCCATCCAGTACAGATAGCCTCCGATGGTGTGAAAGAGACCACGCAGAAGACAGGCGACAACATAGCCTGTAATCAATCCGTGCTTCTTTTGGTACCACAATCCGGCGATGCCGAGTGCGGTAAAAGCAAAGAAGTAATCACAGCAGGTTTGGAACGGAGTCAGGAAATAGCTTCCTCCGCTCTGGATAAATTGCAGAATACTGTAGGAAAAGGCAGTCAGAAGACTGACTTTGATTCCGTACAAATATCCGATATAGCAGATGAAAAACATGCTGAATAAAGTGACAGATCCGCCCATCGGCATTTCATACTTAATGTAAGAAGTAATGAAAGCAAGAGCAAGTGCAATGCCGGAAAAGGCAAGCTGCTTTGCGTTGATTTTACGGGCGTTCTGCTTCTTATCTGCGATGAAGGCAGTCAGAAGCATTGCAATAAGAATG
The DNA here is from genome assembly GCA_017461865.1 of Lachnospiraceae bacterium. GTDB lineage: Bacteria > Bacillota > Clostridia > Lachnospirales > Lachnospiraceae > SVFI01. The sequence continues at coordinate 13,824 of JAFTVQ010000074.1, forward strand.
ATGATGGCAAGTGCGGTATATCCGGCCTGTGTCAGGGCAAAATATCCGTCTTGCGCGGAAATGAAATTTGACATAAAAAAACCTCCTTAGTGTTAGGAGGGGAGTGGTGGATAAGCAGACAATGCGCGCAGTTCGTCTGTTATCATTGCTTCCTTACGCGGGTATTAACCCGATCAAGTAGTGAGGGTCAGAATGCAGATGGGCATTCAATCTCAGCCATAGCTCCCCTAGCGTTTATGTTGTTGAAACGATTCCACTATATATGCTTTTCGGCTTTTCGTCAAGTAAAAAAAGTTGTATACTGAAAAAAGAGCAACTGACTTTAAAATGGAGTAAGACGATGTATCACTATATTTTGTTTGATTTGGACGGTACGTTGACCGATCCGAAAGAAGGAATTACAAAATCTGCGCAGTACGCATTACAGAGTTTCGGAATAAAGGAGAATAATCTGGATAAGTTGGAGCCGTTCATCGGTCCGCCGCTCAGGGACAGCTTTCGCGATTTTTACGGGATTGACGGCGAGGACACGGAGAGGGCGGTAGCCAAATTCAGGGAGCGATTTGAAACGACGGGAATTCGGGAAAACCAAATTTATCCGGGAATTTACGATCTGCTTCATGAACTGAAAGAGAAAGGGTGTATGTTAGCCATTGCTTCCAGTAAGCCGCAGGAGTTTGTGCATATCGTATTGAAAAACTTTGATATCGAGGATTGCTTTTCGGTGATTGTGGGAAGTGAGAAGGATGGTGTCAGGGACAAGAAGATTGAAGTGTTGGAGGAAGCACTTTCGCAGCTTCGGAAGAAAGCCGGACGCCGTTTCAAGGAGCGCAGGACATTGATGGTCGGAGACAGGAAATTTGACGTGGAGGCTGCAAAAGAACTCGGGGTGGATAGTGTGGCAGTTACTTACGGCTACGCCCCGGACGGTGAGCTTGAGGCCTGCAGGCCGACTTACATGGCTGATAGCGCGAGCCAACTTTTTGAAATTATTACGGGAGAAAAATCGTATTACCGCTATAAGGATAAAAGGGCATTTCAAAAGACATGCGAAATTCTTTTGCCGCTGCTTGTCTATTGGGCGGTTCAGCTGATTGTTTACAACGGATTGTACGTGCTCATAGGAAGAGTGTTTCCGGGTGTGTTTGCGAACCGGAGCCAGCTCTCTGTGTGGCTGAATGCCTTTGCTGCGGTAGCTTCATGGCCGGTACTTGCCGGGTTTTACCGAACCAGTGCGGAAGGGGATACTTCCCATGTTATTACCCGCAGAAAAAGAAACCGCTTTAAGAGAGATTTTGTGTTAGTCATTGCTTATGCAGTAGCGCTCGGGATGGGCTTGAATATCCTGGTAGCGCATTTTCGGGTGGCAGAATTGTCGGAAAGCTATGTGCAGGTGGCGGGAAGCCAGTATTCGGTACCGCTTTTGGTTGGGCTTGTCATATACGGTGTGTTGACACCGTTCACGGAAGAGTTATTGTTCCGCGGAGTGATATACAACCGGATCCGGAAATATTTTCCGGTGCCTCTTGCGATTGCGCTTTCGGCAGTGATTTTCGGATGCTATCACGGGAACCTCATCCAGATGGTTTACGCAATTGTCATGGGACTGGCGTTGTCACTTTTGTATGAATATTATGACAGATTGCTTGCGGCGCCGGTTTTATTCCACAGCAGTGCCAATGCGATTGTATATTTGATGACAAAAGGGAACGCGTTCGGGGAGAAGGGGCCGGTTCTGTACGGATTGGTTCTTCTCGCAGTGGCAGCAGGACTCAGTGCCTGGTATATTAAGTGTTTTCAAAAGAAGATGAAACGGAGATAGTGACATGACCATCAAGGTATCTGTCCGTAATCTGGTGGAATTTATATTGCGGGACGGGGATATCGACAACCGGTATGCAGGGGCAAGGGAAGATGCCATGCAGGAGGGGAGCCGGATCCACCGCATGATCCAGAAAAGAATGGGAATTGAATACGAAGCGGAAGTGCCTTTGAAATTTCACGTGGACTGCGGGAATTATGTGATTGACATCGAGGGGAGAGCCGATGGAATCATCCGAAGAAATGATTTGGTGGTCGTGGATGAGATTAAGGGAACATACCGTGATTTGAAATATATTACAGCGCCTGTGCCGGTACATCTTGCACAGGCAAAATGTTATGCATATTTTATCGCATGCGCGGAAGATTTGGATGCGGTCGATGTGCGTATGACTTACTGCAATATGGATACCGAGGAAATAAAATATTTTCAGGACAAATATCCCAGAGAGCAGCTGCAGGAGTTTTTTGACCACTTGATGCGGGAATACCGGAAGTGGGCAGATTTTGAGTATGAATGGAAGCAGGTACGGCGTGCAAGCATCCGTAATCTGCTGTTTCCGTTTGCATACAGAGAAGGACAAAAAGAGCTGGCAGGACATGTCTATCAGACAATCTGCCATAAGAAAAAATTGTTCATTCAGGCGCCTACCGGAGTCGGAAAAACCATATCCACCGTTTATCCGGCGCTGAAAGCGATCGGGGAGGACAAGGCGGAAAAAATCTTTTATCTGACGGCTAAGACCATCACCAGGACGGTGGCGGAGGATACATTTGCACTGCTTCAGAAGAACGGACTCCGCTGTAAAAGTCTGACATTGACTGCAAAGGAGAAAATTTGTCCGCTGGAGGAGACGGATTGCGATCCGGAGCATTGTCCGTATGCAAAAGGCCACTATGCCCGTGTGAACGATGCGATATATGAACTGCTTACGGAAGAAGATGTATTTGACCGCTCTATAATTACGGAAATTGCCCTCAAACATGAAGTATGTCCGTTTGAAATGTCACTGGACATGAGTTTGTTTTCCGACGCAATCATTTGTGATTACAACTATCTTTTTGATCCCTATGTGCATTTAAAACGCTTTTTTGCCGAAGGTGTAAAGGGACCTTATCTTTTTCTCATTGATGAGGCTCATAACCTGGTGGAACGTGGCAGAGAAATGTACAGCGCACAGATGGTAAAAGAAGATTTCCTGGAACTGAAAAAGCTGTTGAAACCGCACCATACAGGGCTGGAGAAATATATTGACAGGTGCAATAAAGAGCTGCTTGCACTGAAAAAACAGTGTGATGAAAACGACATTCCGGAGATGACCGGTGGTTTTGCGCTGGCGTTAACCAGACTGCACGGCGCGATGAATACCTATCTGGAAGAACACGAAGATTGTCCGGTGCGCAAGGAAATCCTGGATTTCTATTTTCAGGCGGGGCGTTATCTCGATGTCAATGAACGAATTGATGAGAATTATATTACTTATACAAAGTTGCAGGAGGATGGCAGTTTTTGCATCCGGCAGTTTTGCGTAGACCCGTCGAAGCGGCTCGGGGAGTGTATGAATCAGGGAATTGCGACAATGCTTTTTTCGGCCACATTTTTGCCGATACGGTATTACAAGCAGCTGCTCGGCGGAACGGACGAAGATTTTGAAGTGTACGCCAAGACGGCGTTTGCACCGGATCAGATGAAACTGTTGATCGGCAGGGATGTGACCAGCCGGTATACCCGCAGAAATGAGATGGAATATCGCAATATTGCCTCGTACATTCACTCTGTTGTAAGCGGTAAATGCGGAAATTATATGGTTTTTTGCCCTTCCCATCAGTTTTTGGACCGGGTGTATGAGGCCTATTTGACATATTTTTATGATCCGGAAAAAGTGGAATGTATCGTGCAGAGCGATCACATGAATGAGGAGGCACGGGAACAGTTTTTGTCCAGGTTCCGTGAAACTCCGCAGGATGTACCTTCGGACCTTTCGGAAAAAATATGTATGGAGATTGAGGTTGAGAGCAAATGTGTTGTGGGATTTTGTGTTCTCGGCGGCATCTTTTCTGAGGGAATTGATCTGAAGGGAGAGGCTCTCATCGGGGCTGTAATTGTCGGTACCGGTTTGCCGCAGGTGTGCCGGGAAAGAGATATTTTGCAGGAATATTTCGAGAAACAGGGTAAGGACGGCTTCGATTATGCATATCGGTATCCGGGAATGAATAAGGTTTTGCAGGCGGCGGGACGGGTAATCCGCACAGTAGATGACAGGGGTGTCATAGCACTTCTGGATGACCGCTTTTTGCTTGCATCATATAAAAAGATGTTCCCACGGGAATGGGAACATCCGGAAAGCGTTTCGCTGGAACACTGTCAACATTCTGTGGAAGCGTTCTGGCGCAATATGGATATTTCTTCTTTATAAGGGGCACTCTTGTGTTTCGGGTCCGCGGGATCCGGAATATAAGGTGTCTCTAATATTTTCGGAATGTTTTCATAATCGGGATGGTGCACAATATGAAGAAGCGGTTTCAGACCGATGTGCCCCTTGCCGATATTTTCATGTCTGTCTTTGCAGGATCCGCAGGGATTCTTGCTGTCGTTAATATGGAAGACGGCAATTCTGTCTTTTCCGATGATCCGGTCAAATTCTTCCAAAACCCCGTCAAAATCATGAATAATATCATAACCGCTGTCGTGGACATGACAGGTGTCAAAGCAGACACGGAGCTTATTGTTATATCGTACGCCGTCAAAAATACGAGCTAATTCCTCAAAGCTTTGGCCGATTTCGGAGCCTTTGCCGGCCATGGTTTCCAAAGCGATATCACAGACGGTATCCGCAGTCAAAACCTCGTTCAGACCGGAAATAATCTGTTTGATGCCGGCATCGACACCTGCGCCGACATGTGAGCCGGGATGAAGGACCAAGGTCCGGCTTTTCATGGCAGCAGAGCGTTCCAATTCAAGAGCAAGAAACTCTGTAGCAAGGGAAAATGTGTCCGGATTTACGGAATTGGCCAGATTAATAATATAAGGAGCATGAATGACAATGGAATTTATGCCGTTTTGTGACATAAAATCCCATCCTGCATCGATATTCAATTCGGAAATATCCTTACGGCGGGTATTTTGAGGGGCTCCGGTATACACCATAAAAGTGTTGGCGCCGTAAGAAAAAGCTTCTTTGGCAGAGTTTAAGAACATTTCTTTGCCGCTCATGCCCACATGTGAACCTAAAAGTAACATAGAAAATCCTCTCAATCAAAAAAAATAGTCTGTAAATTGATTTTATTATAGCGGAGAGCAGGGAAAAAGTATATAGAAAACAGCTGGGATTTAAAATGTGGATAACTTTTAAGAGTTGACATAAAGGCAAAAAAATAAATCGTTATTTAAAAAAATGTAAACCACAAAAAAAGAGGCTAAAAATGCAATATGACACTGGATTTTTGCAATTTTAGACAGCAAAATCCTCTGCTGACATACCTGTACAATGTGGATAACTATGTGGAAATTGGGGATTACTCATCAAATCGACCGGTTAGGTTAATGCAAACTGACATAGGTGTCAAGTGCGAAATGAAACAATTCCTGCACCCCATAATGTTAAAATCTAACGCTTATGTCAACTATAAAATGCGACGAGGAAAGAATAAAAATATCACATGTAATTTTAAAGGGCTATTGATTTTGTATATATATTGTGATAAAATACATAAAGTATTGCGTATTTGCACGTATATAAATATGTAGAGAACAAAATCGGAAATGGAGAGGTCGGATTGTCTGAAGAGAAGAAGACCGTGATCAGGGTGGAAGACCTATACAAGATTTATCGTGTGGGTGAGAGCAAGGTGCGAGCCCTGAACGGTGTCAGCTTTACAATTGAAAAGGGTGAATTTTGTGCCATAGTCGGAACCTCGGGGTCCGGGAAATCAACGCTGCTTAACATGCTGGCGGGATTGGAAAAACCGACAAAAGGTAAAATCGTGATTGCAGGGGAGCACATGGAGAATAAAAATGAAAACCAGCTGGTAAAATTCCGCCGGGAACACATCGGATTTATTTTCCAATCGTTTAATCTGCTGCCGACCATGAATGCGTTGGAAAACGTGGCTATGCCTTTGACATTCCAGGGGATGGACAAGGAAATCCGTTTAAAAAAAGCGGACCAGGTGTTGAAGCTGGTCGGATTGTCGAAGCACAGGAAACATAAACCTACGCAAATGTCGGGCGGACAGCAACAGCGTGTCGGAATTGCGAGAGCACTCGTCGTTGAACCGGAGATTATATTCGCGGATGAACCGACGGGAAACCTGGATTCCAAAACCTCGGCGGAGGTTATGACGCTGATGAAAAAAATCATACGAGAAAAAAACCAAACGCTTGTTATGGTAACACACGATGATCATTTGGCATCATTTGCAGACAGAATCTTCCGCATCAGCGACGGAAAGATTATCAGTATAGAAAACGGTAGAGAAGCAAACACAACTTCTGTAACAGAAGTTGCAGAAAGTTAAAGGAGGAATTAACAAAATGAAAAAGAGAGTGGGTCGTCTTCTGGCAATTTTACTTTGTTTTATGATCTGTATGTCAGGAACGGGCTTTTATACGAACAATGTCTATGCAACAACGACAGACAACACATTGAACGATCAGGAAGATACTGAGGCGGAGGAAAAACTTACGCTGCAGGAGATAAAGAAAAATGCCGTGACGGAGATTAAGGATTATGCGACGGTCATGAAACTTAAAGTCTCTAAGGACGTGGCAAAACAGATTAATGAAATTGTGAAAAAGTATACGGAAGCCATCGGTGAGGCGGAAGGCAATAAGAGTAAATCCGGTCTCAAAACAGAAGCAGGCGTTATGGATTGTGTGACAGAAGCTAAGGCAGCGATTGATGCACTGCTCGGCACCGGGGAGAACGGCGGGGACGACAATACGACAGAAGATCAGCCGCTTCCTTCCTCTACAAGCGATTTTGTGATGGTCGGAGGAAATTGGGTTACACCGACAGCTACCTACGGTCAGCTTGTCAATGTAGTGCTTCCGGTTGTGAATATGAGCGGAGTTAACCTTGCAAATGTTACAGTAACACCTGTTACTTCAAATCTTGTCAGCGAGTGGCCGTTTGAAATTGAGACAAGCGGATATACACAGACTATTACAGACCTTCCGGGAAAAGGAAACGGTCAGAGTGACATGGATCGCCGCCGTGAGCTTACCTGGACATTTAAAACCAGACAGGATGCGTTATCCGGTTATTACAAATTACAGTTTAATGTTCTTTATTATGTGGGAACCGAAGTGGAAACTGCAACGCTCACAACGTACGTGCTTGTGCGCGGAGCTGCCGGAAGCGGAAATGTAGAAGCGGAAGGCGGAACTTCGACACCGCGTGTAATTGTTACCGGTTATGAGACGAACCCGAAAGAAGTGCATGCGGGTGATACATTCACATTGACACTTCATTTAAAAAATACATCCCAGAGAACCGCGGTTTCCAATATGCTTGTGAATCTTACCGCACCTACGGAGGGCACGGATGCAGATACCTCCTATGCGGCGTTTTTGCCGACATCGGGCTCCAACACGGAATATATTACGACAATCGGCAAGGGAGCAACCGTGGATCTTTCCATCGAGATGACAGCTAAGGCGGATTTGTTGCAGAAACCGTACCAGATTGATGTGAATATGGAATACGAGGATGAAGATTACACATCTTATTCTTCAACGGCGGATGTTTCGATTCCGATTTTGCAGGAAGCGCGTTTTGAACTGAGTACACCGGAAATATTGCCGGCAAGTATTACGGTAGGAAATGAAGCCAATGTAATGTTCAGCATTTACAATACAGGAAAGATTACGCTGTATAATGTTAAGGTGCATTTTGAGGATGATACCGTAAAAGGGGGAGAAGTTTTCCTCGGCAAAATTGAAGCGGGATCGACAGGTGCTGTAGATGCTCTGGTTACCGGAGAGGCGGCCTCAGTTGATGATGACATCGTAAAGATTGTGATTACATATGAAGATGAAGCGGGCAAAGCTTCAACTTATGAACAGGAAATTAATCTCACCGTGACAGAAGATGTGGCAATCGGTCCGGAAGATTACCTGGATGAAGGTATGGTGGAAGGAGATTACGAAGCGGAAAGCAGTCCTGTGGGCAAAATAGTAATAGCGATTGTTATTTTATTTGTGGTTGTCCTTATTGTCGTGATTGTGGTTGTAGTGAGAAAGAAAAAACAGAAAAAAGAAGATTTAGAGAGAATCAATTTGTTGGACGAACTTGAAGGAGAGGACGATTCGGATGAAATTTCGTGATATGCTTCGCATGAGCGGCGGTAATCTCTGGAAGAGAAAAGTCAGAACGATATTGACCGTTCTGGGTGTTGTTATCGGAACAGCTTCCATTGTTGTTATGATTTCTCTCGGACTCGGACTATCCAGGGCGTCACTGGCTGAAATAGAGGAATACGGCGGTATTACAACCATTACGGTCAGCGAAGAGGGCGGTATGTACAGTGAATTTGATGAATCGGGTTCTTCGTCGGCGGTGAGTGAATCGCATTTGGATGATGATGTGGTAGAGTCCATCCGTCAGCTTGAACATGTGAAGGATGTTTATGCCGTATTGGAGACAGACGCACTTGTGACTTGCGGAGGTTATCAGGCAAATGTGATGGTCAGAGGTGTTGATCCGGAAAAGATGGAAGCGCTTGGAATTAAACTGTCACAGGGAGACTTTCCGGATAAAAATGCAGGACAATTGCAGGCGGTGTACGGTAACATGATCATCGGTGAGTTGTACAATGAGAAAACCGGTGAAGGCTATTGGTATGACGGTCAGCTTCCGGACATTGATTTGATGACAGATACCATGATGTTCATTTTTGATGTGGAATCATACTATAACTTCCTGTGGGGAGGTATGGATGAGGAAGGTACCGCGGCTGCTATGCCGAAGAAACGTATTATTCCTACTGCAGGAATCATGGAAGGTACGGTAGAAGATTACGGCAGTAACAGCTACTACATATATTGTGATATAGATGAGCTTAAAAAGGTTCTCAAGAAAGAGTACAAAAACAAGGCGATACCGGGACAGCCGACAACTGCAGCCGGAAAGGCTTACAAAGAGATCTACTATACATCGATTATGGTCAGTGTGGACGACATGGATTATGTGAAGGACGTGCAGACTGAAATTAATTCCATGGGATATCAGGCCAGCTCCAATGCAGAGTGGGTTGAGTCCATGCAGGGACAATACCTGTATATCGAACTTGCGCTGGGAGGAATCGGTGCAGTTTCTTTGATTGTTGCAGCCATCGGAATTGCGAATACGATGATGATGTCAATCTATGAGAGAACGAAAGAAATCGGTATTATGAAGGTGCTCGGCTGTGATATGAGAAACATTCAGGGAATGTTTCTGCTGGAGGCCGGTTATATCGGTTTTATCGGCGGGGCTGTCGGACTTTTGCTCAGTTACGGGCTGTCGGCAGTCATTAATTTGGTAGTAAAAAATCTCGGAACGGATATAGGAATGAATATGTCGCTGGGAATTTCCTATATTCCGCTGTGGCTTGCGGCGGTATCACTGGTATTTGCGGTATTTGTAGGTATGGCAGCGGGATTCTTCCCGTCGCTGCGTGCAATGAAACTCAGTCCGCTTGCAGCGATAAGAAATGAATAAAAAAATTAATTTTTTTCGAGGATTTTCAGTAGAAATGTATAAATAATTATGCTATACTGATTCACGTACAGTATTTTTTTATGGCGTATGAGTCAAATCTAGGAAACAGGGGCGAGTAAAATGCAGAATAATGTAGGAATGGAAGCTGCGAGAAAGGCAGCAGAGGAAGCTGCAAGAAAGGCAGCTGCAGCAACACTCAAAAATTCAGAGAATGCACAGAGTGCATCTGCAAATAAGGAGAACGGGGACAATACGATTAAGTCTGCTGAGGAAGCAATCCGTCAGACTGCCGGATTGAATGCAAAGAAGGCAGCCATCGAATCTGCGTTCCGTATTGCGGATGAGGCAGCCAGAAAAGCGGCTCATGAAGTGACGGAAGCAACATCTTCCGAAAAAGATCCGGCGAGACGTGCCATTGAAGAGGAGACAATCCGTAAAGCAGCAAGTGAACATACACGTAAGATTGCTGAGGAAGCAGCGCGTAAGCTTGCGGAGGAGAATATAAAGAAGGCGCAGGAATTTGCGAAAGCATCCGATGAGCGTATCAAGCAGTTAAAGGATGAGGCTGCGAAGAAAGTAGAGGCTGAAGAGAAAGTTGCAATTGATAAAGCAGTCAGCGAAGCGGAAGCCAAAGCGAAAGAAGAGATGAATGCAAAGCTCGCGAAAGTGGAAGAGGAAGCGCAGAAGGAAGTAGAAGAAGCAATCCGCAAAGCCAATGAAGCGGCAAAAAAGAAAATGGAAGATGCAAAGGCTGCAGCGGAAGCGGAAGTTGAACAGAAAGTAGATGCTGTCAGAAAAGAGGCAGAAGAAAAAGCAGCTCAGGCGGTAGAAGCGGCGGTAACAAAAGTCGGTACGGAAGCCAGAGCAAAAGAAACTGAGGCAGCAAAAGAAGAAGATGCCAAGAATGTTCGTGAAGTGGAAGAAATCGTTGCCAAAGAGGCGAATGCAGCAGCTTTGAAGTTTGCAAAAGATGCCATTGTAAAGATGGAAGAAGAAAAGATCCGCCGTGCAGAGGAAGAGAAAGCGAGACTTGCCGCAGAAGAGAAAGCGCGTAAGGAAGCGGAAGAGAGAGCACGAAGAGAAGCAGAAGAGGCGGAAAGAAAACGTATTGAGGAAGAAAAACGCCGCAAAGAAGAAGAGGCGAAAGCGAAAGCGGAAGCTGCTGAGAAAGCAAGAAAAGCAGCAGAAGCACTTGAGTTCCGTAAATATCAGGAAGAAGCTATGAGACAGACACAGAAAGCAGCTGAGGCACAGAAGGCAGCCGCAGCGGCTGAACCGGCACAGCCTGCAGCAAGCGCGGCAGCGGCAGCAGCGGTAGCAGCGATGAACCAGTCTGCACCGGCTCCGGCACCAGCTCCTGCACCTGCACCGGCACCAACGCCGACACCTGCACCTGCACCTGCGCCAGCTCCTGCACCGACACCAACACCTGCACCTGCGCCTGCGCCTGCATCGAAGGCGGAAGCGATTCAGGAGGCAACTGCTTCTACAGGCGGAGCAATGTCATTGGATGATTTCCAGAAAGCAGCGATGAAGCTGAAAATCTTACTGGACAACGGCATCATTTCACAGGCTGAGTTTGATGAGGAAAAACGTCGTTTGGTAGAAAATATGCAACTTTAATTTATAAAATAAGAGGACACCGTGTATGCGGTGTCCTTTTTTCTTTGAAAAAAATAATAAATATGTGTTGACAAACAATATTATACAACATATAATATGCAATGAAAACAATATTATACGCCGTATAATATTATAGAAAACAATAATATACACAGAAAGGAGAAGCAGCATGGTATTTAATACAGGAGCAGCTCTTTTGGATGCGATTGTTCTTGCGGTTGTAAGTAAGGATAAGCAAGGAACTTACGGATACCGGATTACCCAGGATGTCCGACAGGTGCTTGAAGTATCGGAGTCGACATTGTATCCGGTGTTGAGGAGACTGCAAAAAAACGGACATCTGGAAGTTTACGATATGGAATGTGCGGGCAGGAACCGCAGATACTATAAAACAACAGTGCAGGGAGAGGAGCAGTTGAAAATTTACCGCACAGAATGGATGAATTATTCGCAGAAAATCACACAAATTTTCGAGGGAGGCAATGTTGATGAATAAGAATGAATTTTTAAGTCAATTAGAGAAATTGCTCTCTGATCTTCCGGAGGAAGAACGCAGAGAGGCGATGGAATATTATGTGGAATATTTTGATGAGGCAGGACCGGAGAAAGAAAGCGACGTCCTGAAAGAGTTTGGATCACCGAATGAAGTGGCAGACCGGATTCATGAAGAATTAGCAGAAAAGGGGCTTATCGTCTATGACCCTGATGCTGCGAAGAAATCCGGAGAGAACAAGAATAATGGTTGGAAGATTGCCTGCATCGTGCTTCTTTGTATTTTTGCAGCACCGATTGTGATTCCGTTGGCAGTCGCAATTGTTGCAGCGATTATGAGTGCAATTGTTGCCGTATTTTCTGCAATTGTGGGAGTATTTTTCGGTGCTTGCGGTATCACATTCGCCCTTGCGATTGCAGCCGTTGTTTTGTTTGTTATCGGTATTGTAAAGGTATTTACAACGCCGCTGGTCGGTCTGTTCTTAATCGGATTGGCACTTATGGCGGCAGGTCTGGCATTGCTGCTTGGTTTTCTTGTGGTACAGTTTTGTATTGTGGTGTTGCCTTGGGTGTGCAGAGGAATTTACAAACTCGGCAAACGGATTTTCATTAGAAAGGAAAAGGAGGCAGAAGAAGCATGAAAAGATCGACAAAAATTATATTAATTACATCGGCCTGTCTGTTTTTCGGCGGTATTTTAATCGCAGGAATCAGCGGTGCAGTCGGCGGAACCAGACAGTTTAAGGAACTTGCCGACAAACAGGCATTGAGTTTTGATTTGCCTTGGGAAGATACAAAATTGAAACTGACAACAGAAGGGCTTTATTTTGTGAACGGAGACGAGGATGCTGTTGAGAACGATGAAGAGACAGAAAGACCGTTTGATGAGCCGGATGATGTTACATCTTCCGAAGACGGTCACTTCTCGGGAACAGAGACAGAAAATGCAGCCGACGTTGCCTTGTCGGAAGTGAAGAATATAGAAATGGAACTCGGGGCCGGGGAGATTGAGCTGAAAAAGAGTACAAACGGAACATTCCATGTCGGAGAAGGAGAAAATATGAAAATTGTCTCCGACTTCAGTGACGGAGTACTCCATATTCGTACGGAAAATAAGAATGCGGTGAAAGTTTTTGGATTTGATACCGGAAGTGTATCTGCGGGAAAAGCCGTTATTTACCTGCCGGAACAGGCCTATGAGGAAATTACATTGGATATGGGAGCAGGAACATGCAAAGGTGATCTTCCGGAGTGTAACAAGCTTTCTATCCGACTCGGAGCAGGAGAGTGTGAGTTTGACTACATTAAAGCCGGCGAGGTAGAGCTGGAAGTCGGAGCGGGAGAATGTAAAATCGGCTTACTTGAGGCAGATGAGCTGAATGCAGATATTGCAATGGGCGAATTTGAGGCAAAAGCACTGATTAATAAAGAGTTGGACGCAAAAGTCGGAATGGGTGAAATTTCAATGAAAATTATCGGCGAGGAAGACGATTTTGATTACGATGTGGAAGTCGGTGCCGGCGAAGTGCGTATCGGTTCAAGAAGTTACAGCGGTGTCGGAAGCGGCGGCAGCCAGAAGAATGACACAGGACGCGAGATTGATGTAGAGTGCGGAATGGGCGAAGCTAAGATTGATTTTGTGAAGGAGTAAGAAGGCACATGTTTCATTTGGGATTTTCTTACATCGGACTCATTTATTTGTTGATGCTTTTTATTCCCAACGGATTATGGACAAAGCACAAACCGAAAGGGTATGATGAGTTCGCTAAAAATGAAAATAAAGTGTTGCTTTTGTTTGAAAGAGTAGGAGAAGCGCTGACGTGTGTATGTGTGCTTGTGTTTTCGGATTTTAATATCCGAAAGACCTACTGGGCGGTCTGGCTTATGCTGTCATTTGCGCTCATGCTGCTCTATGAACTGTATTGGATCGGCTATTTTAGAAGCAACCATGAGATGAAGGATTTTTACAGAAGTTTTTGCAAAGTTCCGGTGGCGGGTGCAACGCTGCCGGTTCTCGCCTTCTTTTTGCTCGGAATCTACGGAAGCAACGTGTTCTTGCTCGTGTCTGTGATAATCCTCGGAATCGGACACATCGGAATACATCTGCAGCATAAAAGGGAAGTATGGTTATAAAGGGGCAGTAGCCCCTTTTTTTCATGTTTGCGGGAAAGCGGCAATAATAGACTGGTGCAATTGCCCTAAAAAGTGTATGATGAACTACAGAAAATGAAAAGAGGTAACGCCTATGGAAAAACAATTTTCAAATATGAGATGGAAAGCAATTTTAAAAATCATCATTCCGCTTTTGTTGATTCCGGTGATTGTTCTTGTTGTGATGCGGGAAGATTTAGAGACAGCTGAAATTGTTGTCGTGAGCTGCACATGGGGAATTGTAGCGCTTATTTATATTGTCAGCGGAATCCTTACCTTGAGAGACGGTCCGAAGCAGGCGATGGCGTACATAAAAAGCTATCCGGGCGGTAGCGATGCCCTGGATGAAGAACTTGACGCTGCGGAAGAGTTCGGGGGATTGAAAATCGGGCGTCTGCATGCCTTTGTTGACGCGTCAGACGGATTTCACATTCTGCCGCTGGATAAAATTGAGAAGGTTTACGTGCGTCATCACGGTGAAAACAGAGTAAAAGGAAGGCCGGGTTACTATTATCTTTACATTTCGGCTGCGCTTCCTGACTGGGCTGAGACGATCAAGGTATATTACGTGTCCGGCAGTGAAGCAAGAGATACGGAAGTAATTTTGCGCGAGCGATGTAATTTGCAGTCGGAAGAATAAGAGAAGTCAGGCTCTTCTTGACAAATCAAGGGCGTGCGACTATCATAAATTATGTATGCGAATTGAAAAAAATGACGCACCAAGGAGACAGAAATGAGTAAAGAATTAGCAAAAACATATGACCCACATGGTATGGAAGACCGTATCTATGAAAAGTGGCTTGAGAAAAAGTATTTTCATGCGGAGGTAGATCACGATAAAAAACCGTTTACAATCGTTATTCCGCCTCCAAACATTACGGGTCAGCTTCATATGGGACATGCGCTTGACAATACAATGCAGGATATCCTCATTCGTTTTAAAAGAATGCAGGGGTATAATGCGCTTTGGCAGCCGGGTACCGACCATGCGTCCATTGCGACAGAAGTTAAGATTATTGAGAAATTAAAAGAAGAAGGCATCGATAAAGATGATCTCGGAAGAGACGGTTTCTTGGAGAGAGCCTGGGACTGGAAGAGAGAGTACGGCGGACGTATTATCGAGCAGCTCAAAAAGCTCGGTTCTTCCTGTGACTGGGACAGAGAGCGTTTCACTATGGACGAGGGATGTAACGAGGCTGTTACCGAAGTATTCTGCAAGATGCATGAAAAAGGATGGATTTACAAGGGCTCCCGTATTATCAACTGGTGTCCGGTTTGTAATACCTCCATTTCCGATGCGGAAGTACAGTACGAGGAGCAGGCAGGTCATTTATGGCATATCAAATATCCGGTAGTGGATGAAAACGGCGAACCTAGTAAGACAGAATTCCTTACATTTGCTACAACAAGACCGGAGACAATGCTCGGTGATACTGCGGTTGCAATCAATCCGGCAGATGAGAGATACACCTATCTTAAGGGCAGACAGGTTTGGTTACCTATCGTGAACAAAGCGATTCCGGTTGTTGAAGATTCTTACGTTGATATGGAATTCGGTACCGGTGTTGTTAAGATTACTCCGGCACATGACCCGAACGACTTCGAGGTCGGAAAACGTCATAATCTTCCGGAAGTTAACATCATGAACGATGATGCTACCATCAACAAAAACGGTGGCATTTATGAAGGTATGGACCGCTACGAGGCGCGTGCTGCCATTGTAAAAGAACTGGATAGCCAGGGCTTACTTGTTAAGATTGAAGATTATACACACAACGTAGGAACCCATGACCGCTGTAAGACAACGGTAGAGCCGCTCATCAAAAAACAGTGGTTCGTAAAGATGGACGAGCTCATCAAACCTGCTGTAAAGGCAGTAAAAGAGGGCGAAATCAAACTGGTTCCGGAGCGTATGGAAAAGACATATTTCAACTGGACAGACAACATCAGAGACTGGTGTATTTCAAGACAGCTTTGGTGGGGACACAGAATTCCTGCTTACTACTGTCAGGAATGCGGTGAAGTTATCGTCGGCAAGGAAATGCCGGATGTTTGTCCGAAATGCGGATGCACACGCTTTGAGCAGGATCCGGATACACTGGATACATGGTTTTCGTCAGCGCTTTGGCCGTTCTCTACCCTCGGTTGGCCGAACAAGACAGAAGATCTCGAATATTTCTATCCGACCGATGTTCTTGTAACAGGATATGATATTATTTTCTTCTGGGTTATCCGTATGATTTTCTCCGGATTCGAGCAGATGGGTGAAAAACCGTTCCACACCGTATTATTCCACGGTTTGGTACGTGATTCCCAGGGTAGAAAAATGAGTAAGTCTCTTGGCAACGGTATCGATCCGCTTGAGATTATCGACCAGTACGGTGCAGACGCATTGAGACTGACCCTGATTACAGGTAATGCACCTGGTAACGATATGCGTTTCTACTATGAAAGAGTGGAGGCAAGCCGTAATTTTGCAAATAAAGTTTGGAATGCGTCCCGTTTCATTATGATGAACATGGAAGGCAAAGAGATTCCTGCAAATGCAGCAGACGGTCTTGAGCCGGTGGATAAATGGATTCTTTCCAAGCTGAACAGTCTGACACGCGAAGTGACCGACAACATGGAACACTATGAGCTCGGTATCGCA
>JAFTVQ010000075.1 GCA_017461865.1 Lachnospiraceae bacterium
TCCTGACGGTTTTTGGAAGTAAACTTGTCACGGTTAGCGTACATCCAGTTTTCAAGAGAGTTGATCTGTCTCTCTACGCCGCCCTTTTCGTTACGGCTGATGATATAATCACCGGGGTGTAAACGATTGTAGCGAGCGTAACGATGGAGATACTGCAGAAACTTTTTCTGTACCTCCGTCTCAACGGGAACGTAGCGTACCTGACCGCCCTTGCCTTTTACACGCAAGCCGTCATTAGCCAACGCCTTTTCCACGTCTTCTGCTCTTACACGACAGATCTCTTCAATTCTCAAACCGAAGGTGTAGCCGATACCGATGGCAATATGCACATCCATACGACCCATATTCCTTGCCAGCTCCATACCGGCCTTCACTTCGGCAAAGGTCCATGCTCTGTCCACTCTGCCGACCTTGCGCTTTTCCAAGCCCAGGGTTTTGTTGTCGGGCAGCGTCTTCTTGCCACCGGCTTTTCTCTGGTAGAATCGAATGCCCGACAGTCTTGATTTGATTGTGGTGGGAGACAAGCCCTGCGCTTTCATGTACTCAGCGTAAGCACGAATATGCTTACCCTCGATGTTACTCAACTTCTGTCCGTGGTACTCGCGCCAGTAGAAACGAATGAAGTTTCTCATATGGCTCTTGTACGCGGCCCTCGTCTTGTAACCGCCCTCGTTTGTGTGTGCTGCCAGCTGATTCAGATCATGCAGCAGCTTGTCTTCGCCTGTGAAATTTTTCTTCATAAGAAAAATCCTCCTATAATGAATTTTTTGAACGCTCGAAAACCGTACGCTTTTTCGCACGTTCTAAGTATAAGATGGGCAAGGTCAAAATCGAGTTTCAAGAAAACTTGCTCGGTATTGAACCCGTTTTCAATAATTTTGAAAACTTTTGCCATCTGAGAATAAAAACCACCGCCTTTCTGCCTGGATACAACATAGCTGAAAAATCACAATCTTCAAGAAAACTTACTTTTTTCGTCCCGGAGTTTGGTCACATATATAATTTACGGAATTGAAATGTTCGTTTCAAGAAAACTTACTTTGTGCGTTTGCTGACGAAAATAAGGGTACGACATTGGATGTCTTGCTGCGAAAGATTTCAAAATTTCGTGACGAAAAAACAAAAAAAAGACCGCACGGATGGGAGAGCATTCTTCCATCTGCGATCTTTTCACCATTGCTCTTTTATGCTCGTAACTTAATTCATTTGTGGACCAAAATAATTCTCGTGACCAAAATTTTGCGCCGTCATTTCGAAACGACAGTCATATATCATCTCGAAATGAGCATAGAACAACCACCCCTCATTTCAAAATGACAGTCATATATGATTTCGAAACGAGATAGGGACTTTTGCTCATTTCGAAGAGACAGTCATTTGTTATTTCGAAGGGATCGTCATATTCTTTCGAAAGGATAGACATCTATCATCTCGAAAGGAAAATTGGCGCAGTCATATCAATAGGTCACTCATTCATCATTTCAAAGGGACTGCTTACATTCAATCTTTATGGGACTCTTTTTTCAGCCGACTGTTTTGTGTGTGATACGGCTTGAACTTCTACCGCTTGTCCGTATTACACACAAAACAGCCGGAACGCCGGAGGCGAAAAAACGCCTCTCTATGATTAACCTATGGGACTTCATTTCGAAGAGACAGTCACTCTTTATCATCTCGAAATTATAGGTTATCATCTTTAATGGGATATCCCGGTTTTCTCTGTATGGGATATCGAATGGGACACCGAACGGGATATCCCATTTGTCATTTCGGAAAGAAAATCATAAATTCATTTCAATAGGAAAATCATATATCATTTCTAAAGGAGCTTACGTCAAGGCATAGTATCCCCACTGACATTTAGGGCTTGTTTAGTCTTGTTTATTCTCTGAAACTAAGATAATGAACGATTTTGCCTTGACGTAAGCCACATCCTACGCAGGCTCCGGCAACAGTTTCTTTATGACCTGCGGTCTTAAAGAAACTGTTGCCCTATCGAAAGGATAGTCATAAATCATTTCGAAGTGACTGTCATTTGATATCGAAAAGAAGGTCATATATCATATCAATAGGACAGTCATCTGTCATTTCGAAACGAGTCGTTCCGCTTCTCCTCAGTAGTTGTAGGTCAGACAACCACCGTACGGAACTTGTCATATATCATCTCGAAAGGTACAACATCTATCATTTCAAAACAAGTATCATATTTAATTTTCCCGTAAGGTGAGTACTTACGAGTGCAGCTCCCCAAAAGAGAGTCAGAAGCCGTAGGCTTCAAGCACTTTCACAGAGTAGCGGTTTTACCCGCCCGGCGCCCCCAACTACGGCTCCGTTCTGTGGGAACTTTCATAACGATTAAAGTTCCAGAAACTTCGGTACTTCTATACGAAAACAGGATTTTGGTCAGCAGGCTACCGAAGCCTGCAAGCGTAATGCTATCCAAATTTTCGTCCACACCGTACAGGTGGTTCCGCACTTGGCTGTTGTAGTGACCGTAGGGACTTAGATCAATTTTCGTCTGCAAATTCTGTGCCTTGGCAATTTCCCCGTGCTCATCTTGAAGTTGGGACTGATCTTTTCATTTGCCTTTGCTTATGCTGTTGCAGATGTGTTATTGCTGTCACCGTGCAGTTGAGCTTCCCCTGGTGCGTCAGGGTTGCAGGATCTTCATCTTGCGATGCTGCTGTGTTCTCAGAGGATTCGTGACACTATCCGTAACCTACGTTATCGGATCTTCTGTGCCACCCTCTGTCTGTTCTTAAAGCCATCGAACAGAAAATTTCCTTGCTTAGAGAGTTTTAACTTTGAAACACCCCTTCGTAAATGAAATATATTTTGACTCCGAAACAGGACACCTTGCCTGCCCGAAGAACAAAACCGAAGGTATAGAGATGCCACTCTCTACTTAAGTAATATGCGTTTTTGGTCAAAAAGTCAAGGGGTAGGCCCGTCCAAAATTGAAAACATTTTATGACGAAAATGCACGTCCGACATTACTGCCGGACGTGCTGTGTTATATCGTGTTACGAAAA
>JAFTVQ010000076.1 GCA_017461865.1 Lachnospiraceae bacterium
CCGTGATAAAAAGACAAAACACCGTCTGCATTCCTATGGTAAGAGGCGTCCCGAAACCCATCCGCAAATTCGCATTTTCTCCCACGCTCTCCACGGATTCCCACATCTTATATGACATAAAAAAGGCAATCAGGGCAACCAATATATTTTTGATTTTATTTGCTGTTTGATTCATAAATTTCACCCGTATTTATTTTATATTTTCTGCCCGTCAAAAGCAATATTTTCCGGCACATTTCTCCGAATAATAATGTCAATCGGCCGGGCAATAAAAAAGTAGGGCAAAAACCCTACTTTTTATACTTAGAAAAACAATTCTTTGCTCGGATATACCGGTTCGCATGTCACGCGGAGACCAAGCTGACGAAGCATATCTTCATCGCCTGCCTGAAGCATCTGCGTGGAATGGAACTCACAGTCACGAAGCTGTGTCAGCGCCCTCATGGCTCTGGCTGTCAAAGTGTTCGTCGCACCCGAGATGGAAAGCGCTGTCAGCACGTCATCCAAATTTAACAGCGTGCTGTGACTGTTTAAAATCTTTGTTTTGAGCTCTGCAATCGGCTCTAAAATAATCGGACTGAGAAGTGTCAAATCATCATCAATGTTGGTGAGTGCTTTAATTGCATTGAGCACGACGGAAGAGCTGGAACTCATCAGCTCGCTGGCCTTTCCCGTCACAATCCGTCCGTCCGGAAGCTGAATTGCCGCACACGGACGCTCTGTCTTCTCCGCTCTGTCCAGTGCCGCCTTGACTACATCACGGATGTCCGGAGTGATATTAAGCTGACGCATAATCAACTTAATCTTATCGACCGCATCCTTCTCACCTTTGCCCTGGCGGTGCGCACATTTAGCCGCAAAGAAACGGCGGACGATTTCCTGGCAACTGGCTTCCTTTACTGCCTCATCATCCACAATGGCATAACCGGCCATGTTAACACCCATATCTGTCGGGCTCTTATAATCAAACGCACCGTTGCTGATGCGCGCAAGTGTACTCTTTACAATCGGGAACGCTTCCACATCACGGTTATAATTGACTGTGGTTTCACCGTAAGCCTCCAAGTGGAACGGATCAATCATGTTGACGTCATTGAGATCGGCAGTCGCCGCCTCGTAAGCAAGATTTACCGGATGTTTTAACGGAATATTCCAAATCGGGAATGTCTCGAATTTAGCATAACCGGCAGGAATTCCTCTCACTGTCTCATGATACACCTGTGAAAGACAGGTGGCTAACTTTCCGCTTCCCGGTCCCGGAGCCGTCACAACAACAAGCGGTTTACTCGTTTCAATATACGGATTTGCACCGAAGCCTTCCTCACTGCATATAAAATCAATCTCCGTCGGATACCCTTTGATCGGCTTATGCACGTAATTCTTCACACCGCGCATCGTAAGCTTGGACATAAATGCGTCCGCAGAAGCCTGTCCTGCATATTTGGTAATCACAACGCTGTTAACTTCAATCCCGAGACGGGTGATGTTATCAATCAAACGCAGAATATCCATATCATAAGTGATACCCAGATCAGCTCTCATCTTTGTCTTTTCAATATCCCCGGCGGAGATGACAAAGATAATCTCAGCCTGCTCCTTCAATTCGTACAAAAGCTTAATCTTGGCATTTACATCAAACCCCGGAAGAACACGGGCTGCATGGTAATCATC
>JAFTVQ010000030.1 GCA_017461865.1 Lachnospiraceae bacterium
ACTGCTGCTGCCGCATGTCCTGCTGCGATACCCTGACCTACACCAGGTCCGATACCTGCGATAACCGCAAGACCTGCACCGATTGCTGAGCAACCTAAAATAAATTCGTTGTTAAATTCCATCTTTGTTTCCTCCTTGATGATTAAATAGTTTTTACTGATCTCCGATTGCATCCGAGATATACGTCATTGTAAGCATACAGAATACGTATGTCTGGATCGCTCCCGAAAATAAATCAAAGTACACATGAAGTACCGCCGGCCAGAATACGGCAATCCACTTGAGCAGTCCGTATACCAAAGCCATCATAACCGTTCCCGAAAGTACATTCGCAAACAAACGAAGCGAAAGCGAAATCGGAACCGCTATGTCTCCGATCATGTTGATCGGTGCCCAGATCGGCCATGGATCACATAAGCCTTTAATGACTCCGCTGACCTTCTGGTATTTAAATTTGTTAAAATGAATGAGAGTAAACGTTATCAAACCCAGTGCTAACGTGACTCCGTAGTCCGCTGTCGGCGGCCGTAGGCCAAATAATCCGGATATGTTGCTGACCAGAATGAAAATAAAGATGGTTCCGATGTAGTTCGCAAACTTAGCTGCACTTGAACCCATAGAAGCTTTAATCATGTTGTCAAGCATTTCCACGATCAGCTCAACGACATTCTGGAATCCGGTTGGCACGTCACTCGCATGCTTCATCGTACGGTTGGCGATCAGCGCAAATGTGCCGAGCAACAAAAATACGATCAATACGCAAACATGCGTTGTTGTTATCCATACAGTCTGACCGAACAATTCATAAGAAAAAATCCCATGGACCATAAAGTCAATATCTGCACCTGCGGATAACAAGATTCCCTGACCCATACATTCACCTCCTGAAAAATTTATGAGTAAACGGCTGCAAATACGCCGCTACTTTCAATCCCATCACTCCGAGAAACGCCGCAAGCGGATTCCCGAGCTTTGAATAAAGAAGAAGAAAAAACACAATCACAACAACCACATAGCGGAGAATGTTGTGCACCTGCATCTTTTTGACCGCATCTCCTTCTGCCATATCAAGCGCCTGATTTAAAGACCATGCCATGTGCGTTGCCATAAAAAGAGCACACACAATCCCTGTAATCAGCCCGATACTGTAAAACAGACGTTCTTTCACAAAAATGAGTCCCACGATTTCGCAAAGGACTCCGTACAACAGAATGCCCGCCCAAAGTTCAGGCAGAACATCACTTAACTGAGTTAATTTCTTCCTCACGGCTTATGCCCCTTTTCTTTGACTCCGGCGGTTGTTGAAATATCCTTTTGGAAAAGATATAAATATTACGAAAACCGGCCGTAGCTCCGACAAAAAATAAAATGATAACGAGATAGGATGTCCCAAGCCACCGGTCCAGATAATACCCGGCAAAACTACACAGCGCAATCGGTACGACCATATTGATTCCGAACTGGGTAATCATCGCTAACGACTGATAGACACTTCTTCCGTATTTTCTCTTATTGCGCTTTTTGGACTCCATATTTCCACCTCAAAAAACGGCAGTCTGCCATTTGATAATTATACCTATTTTTTCCGATTCTGTCTACCAAAATACCCATTTTTATTTGCGGAAATGTTTACTTGATTTTTACCCTATCTTATTGTACGATTTTTATAAATCAAAGCCACACTGGCAACTGAGTAAGGAGGCCATATGAAAGAGTTTTCCCTCTACCGCAGACGCATTATTCCAAAAGAATGCATTCTTTTGAAGGATGACGAAATTCTGTCTTTTGAAGACAATCGGCTTGTTACACGCTGGAATACAATACGTCCGAAAAAAGACATAAAATGCGGTATTTCCTGCTTTTTCCTGGACGAAGGATATAAAGTCAGCAAGTTTTACGGCCACAACGGCGCTCTTTTGTATTGGTATATCGATATCATTTCTCACGAGTGGGTCGAAGATACATCTTCCCTCTACGTGACAGACCTCCTCGCCGATGTGATTATCTACCCTGACGGCTTTGTTAAAGTCGTCGATGTGGATGAACTGGCCGACGCTATGGAAACGGGCGATATCAGCACTGATTTACTCTGTGATTCACTGAGAAAGCTTAACCGAATCTTAGCCGCAATTTACTCCGGCGAGTTTAAACAATTGGAACAATATATCGAAAATTTCGAATAACCCGAATCGCATTATTATTTTGAAAGAAGACTGTTATGAAATCATTACTTAAGAAAATATCAAATTTGTTTTTGCCGGGCCGCACTTCCGATGCCTGCATATCGGTTACGGGAGCCCTAATCCTCACGTACGCGTTCATTTCGCGTCTCTATACTTCCATATATGACACACAGGTTGTTCTTCCGGAACTTTTTACCGGCACAAGTGCCTTTAAAAATTACTACAAACCTGCCGATTTTCTGATCCCGAGATATTTTATCCTGGGATTTCTTATCGTTTTTCTCTTGCTTTCTTTTTGGATCAATCTTCATCGGATATACGCCGGACATATATCACCGGTATTTCTTTTCTGTGAAATATCCGCCATTGCTTACGGTGTCAAAAAATATTTCGGCCTGGCCGACCGTTCGGAGCTTCTTTTCCTCGGTGGACTTTTTCTTCTGACCGTCCTCTGTTTCCGGAAGAAGTACGACGAATTGGAACATCTCCTGATGTTGCAGGCTGTTGTCTATTTTTCAACCAGACTTCTTCTCCGGTTGGCAGTTTCCTTTTTTATCATCTCCGACGATACCGCTCTCAAATACGCCGACTACCTGTTTTTTGCAGGTTATCTGCTCTGTATTTTGGTATCTCTCGGCAAATCCATCCGGATTCTTGCCATGGCAAGGAAAGTGATTTCTGTGGCGGGACAGCTCATCTTATGCCTGTTCCCTCTCACGCTGATTCGTTTTACCCACAAATACTACGGTGAGACCTTTGTTTATAAATGCAGCTCCGTAATTTTACCTGCTGTTCTCAT
Organism: Lachnospiraceae bacterium; assembly: GCA_017461865.1. Taxonomy (GTDB): domain Bacteria; phylum Bacillota; class Clostridia; order Lachnospirales; family Lachnospiraceae; genus SVFI01. The sequence goes on from JAFTVQ010000030.1 coordinate 2,983, forward strand.
TGTCCTGGCAGGTGCAACGCTTGTGATTTTCTGCACTGTTGTCAAAAAAAATGAGCATTCATCCTGGACCTTTGCCGCACTCGGCGCACTCCAGATTCCTTATATATATGAAGTCGGTGCCTTCGAGCCGATCAATCTTTTTCATTTCGGAGAACTCACGGTCCCGATGCAGCAGCTCTCCATGTACGGAAAAATTCCGTATTTGGATTTTTTCCCGATTCACGGAATGTGTGATTATTTTTTCCAGGCCATCAATCAACTGTTTCTGGATGGCAGTTACACTTCCTTCCCGTTTGCATATCACATCGGAAGTGTAGTTCTGTGCGGAATTGTTGCCTATATTATATACAAATGTATTCCGCAAAAATCCGTTGCACTTGTTTTCATTCTGTTCTTTACATGCATCGGCGAATGGTATTATTACTTCCGCTTTATCTTTGTTCTACCGATATTGCTTCTGTTTTTCAGCAAGCCGGTATGCGAAGACCTCTTTAAAAATATACGGCTGTATGTCGTTTCTTCTATTTTATCCATCGCCTGGTATCCGGCCATCGGCGGCGTTCTTGCCATCGCCCTTTTGCCGGTTCTCCTTTTCCGATGCTTTTCGAAAAACGGCAGACAACAACTTTTATCTTTGAAAGAAAAAACAATCCGCAATACGGAAATCCTCAGAACTGTCCCGGCCTTTATACTCGGTATCGCTTTTATTCCGATGTTCATCGGTATCCTCCGTTACCTAAAGGAAAATATGGGAATTTCACAGTTTTTCCCGGGCGACCGGCTGACCAACTCAGTCCTTTCAAGTCCTGCTGCCCAGATTTTTACAATTCCGAATATTTTCGGTGATCCGGCTGTCATATGTTTTTCTTTCCTGGTTCCGCTGATGGCTCTGACCATATACAGCGTTTCCCGCAAAGAGGCCAAACATGCTCCCGAGGCGCTGACTGTCTGCACGCTGTTTTGCTATCTCATCTGCAGTTACACCTTCGGTACGATTTTTGCCGGAGAACGCGCTTTGATTGTAACTATCGTTTTATTGGCTTTCACCGCTTACATCATTTGGCGAAGCCAAAAAAAGCATGCTTTGATTGCCTGTATCTGCATTGTTTTAGCCATGACCGTAAATACATCCGTTAATCTGACGGACGCAGATCTCTACATCGCACACAATGTTGTACCGGAAGAATACATTCCTGCGGACGGCGCGTCCATGGGATACGAAAACCTCGGCAACGGTTATATGTTTGCAGAGGAAAGAGATACTTTGGAAAATTTTGCTTTTGTCATCCGCAATCTGTGCCCGGAAGAGGAAACCTACGTTGACTTTACCAATCAGGCTTCCCTTTATATGATGACCGGCAAAAGCACTCCTTTTGCTTACGGAAGTCTTTATCACGGAACAAGCGATGAAACCATATATCGAATGCTGGAATCCATTGAAGCAAACCCGCCTCACCTGGTGCTTATTGCCCCGTATTGGAAAAACGAAGGCGGAACCGCAGCACTGAAAAACAAAGAAATCTATCAGTATTTTATGGAACACGAATACAAACCTTATTTGTATAAAAACGTGTGCTTCCTGACGGATCTGGACATGTCCGGCGCCGACTGGGCCCAAAGTGCGCAGGATGTCTTCCATGAGTATGTTGCCGACATCACTCTGCAGGAACTTCCGATTTCCTGGGCCAATTCAGAAAAAGCCGGCACTCTGGAACCTGTGGACAGCACCTGGGAACTTATCAGCACCAACTCCGTCACACAAACAGAGGACGGAAGCTATATGATCACCGGCAAGGATCCGTATCTTTTGTATAAAGTCAGCGGACCGGATATTTTCAAAAACGGAGAATTTATAAAAATGCAGTTTAAGAGCGACGCTCTCACCGCTTTGGAAGACCCATGCACCAATATCACCTTGTATCTTACAAGCCGGGAAGGGTTTTACAATCCGGGCGCATCCCTGTCTTTCACTGCGACAAACGGAGAATTACTGATACCGCTTTACTCCATGCCGCTCTGGACAGAGCAGAACTTCTCCTATATCCGCCTCGACATTGAAGACGAACGGTTAGTCGGTGCACGTTTTTCTGTATCCTGTGAACTGGCAAAAGAATAAGAACTGAGGAAACAACATGACAAAACAACGGGAATTTTGGATTGATGCAATCAAAGGCCTCGGAATTGCGCTGATGATTCTCGGCCATATGTTTATCGGCCCATCTTTAAAAGGATTCATCTACTCTTTTCACATGCCTTTGTTTGTCCTGATCAGCGGATATCTGTTCCGCGCCGACGGCTCTGCAAAAGACTTGATTCTGCGCAAATGCAAATCGATTCTCTTGCCGTTTCTTTATTGCAATATCGCTACACTCTTTGTCCGCCTTGCCCTGCTGACGGTTTCCGGAAGTTTTACCCCGGAAGGCGCACTCGGCATCGCCCGTATGCAGGCTCTCATGACGCTCGGCGCCAACAGCTCATACAAAACCATCATGGAATATGTGGAAAGCTCCGGTCCGGTATGGTACTTGCCTTTTATATTCAATATTCAGATACTCTTTATTCTTTTTGCAAAGATATACAAAAAGAAATCCCGCATCGGGAATATGTTGGAATTATGTGCAGTTCTTCTTCTCGGATATGCCGGATATCACATCGGCACAAAAATTGCTTATCTTCTGTGGAGTTTTGACGCATCTCTTGTCGGACTGATTGTTTTCTATGTCGGCATCAAATTGCGGGAACACCGGTTTTTTGAGCAAAAATATGCAACACCGGTCAGCCTTGTACTGGGACTGTTCTGGATTATTGCACAACCGAAAATCGGTTTTACGGTCTTTGCTACCAGAGATTATTTTTACTACCCGCTGTGCATCATTCTTGCACTTGCTGCATGCATATTTGTTGTATTTCTCGTACGGTTGACAGAGATCCGTCTCAAACTTACCCCGCTGCTTAAGCCATTGGCCTGGTGCGGCAGACACTCTCTGCTGATTCTTATCATTCACGCCATCGAGTTTGTCCACATTAACTGGATCGAATCCATTCAGTACAAACTCCAAAACCAGGTGCTCAGTTACATACTTTATATGACCATTATTATCGGGCTGACATGGGGATTCCTTCTTTTCCGGAAGCTTGTCCGGCATGTGACAAAAAACTTTCTGAACATAAACAAATAAGGATGCTGCACATTTCGTGCAACATCCTTTTCTTTTTAATAGAAGATATGTCCTCCGATCTGCTGACCTTCCAGTCCCGGAATCGGTGTCCGGAAGAACAGGCAATTCCCGACCGGAGAAGCTCCTGCCATAGCATCTCTCGCCGCCTGATAACAAGATTCATTTGCTCCTCTTGCAAGCACAATAGCAAATCGACCGCTTCCCACCGGAGAAAATTGTTTTTTCTGCATGATAACCTCAAGCACTGTATTCGGAAATAGCGGACTTCTCACTCGGTTCATAACTACTGCTCCTACAGCCACCTTACCGGTATAACTCTCTCCGCCTGCCTCACACTCAATAATAGCTGCCATCAAATCCTCATCTCCGCCGGCAAACACAACATCCGAAAGATCCCTGCTTCCCATCGCCGCCGACTGTGCCGACATAGCAAGTTCTTCCTTATATTTTTGGCGCAATGCCACAAGATCGCTTTCCTTCTCTGCAATCTCTCTTTCGTAAGCAAGCGCTTCCTCTTCTTTCTTTGAGATTTCCGCCATATACGCTTTCATTTCTTCGCCGGCGATTTTAAGGTCTTCATGCATTTCTTCAGCCTTTTTCATTGCCTGCGTTTCCAGCACCTGAAGAGTTGCCTGCTCCTGTTGCAGGTTTTCTTCCTTCTCGGAGATTTCTTCCTCTGTGCGGGCATATTCTTCAAGCATGTCCCTGTCATATTGGTTGATCATCTCAATATAATCCGCTTTGTTCAGGAAATCCGTAAAACCCGATGCCGTCAAAAACAACTGAAGATAAGAATCGCTTCCCGACTCATACATAAATTTGATGCGAAGCTTCATTTCTTCATATCTGACTTTCTGAAGCTCTTTCGCCTCAGCTATCTGGAGTTGAGCCTCCTCAATGGCTTCTAACTTTTTCTCTCTGATCGCAGAAATCTGTTGCATCTCTGCATTTACCCGACTCAATTCGTCATCCAGATTACTCAGATAATTCTGAAGACTGGCACGATCATCATTCAAATCCTGCAACTCTTCATTTGTCTGTTCCAGATTATTTTCCGCCTGTGCTTTCTCATTTTCCGTATTCTGTATTTTCTGCCCCGTCGAGGTAGCCAAAACACAGAGCGGAGTCTGTATCAAAAACAGACTTACGATGAAAAGTGCAAGAAAGCGGACCAAAACCTTCTTTTTCATAAACTCACCTATTACAAATCCATTTCTATCTTTCTTCCCGTATGCACATACGGAACATATGTCACTCCGGCCGCATCAAACATCTTTTTCGAAGCAACATTGGACGGTGTTCCCGCATATTTGTCGCAATCATACACAACTTTTTTGATTCCCGCCTGAATAATTGCCTTTGCACACTCATTACACGGAAAAAGCGACACATATAAGGTTGTACCTTCCAGACTTCCTCCGCGATAATTCAAAATTGCATTGAGTTCACTGTGCGTAACAAACGGATATTTCGTCTCCAGCTCATCGCCCTCTCTGGCCCACGGAAAATCTTCGTCTTTACACCCGTTCGGAAATCCGTTATATCCCATGGACAAAATGCGGTGATCTTTCCCCACAATACATGCACCGACCTGCGTATTCGGATCTTTGGATCGCATTCCCGACAAAACGGATACACCCATAAAATATTCATCCCACGAAATATAATCATTTCTCTTTTGGCTCATCTTATCACCCCTGCTTCTCTCTTACACCTCTATTTGATCAATCCTTTTCTGATGTCTTTCCTCCCCCGAAAAATCTGTATCAAGAAAGTTATCGACAATCTCCGTTGCCAGATTCGGTCCGACAATTCCTGCTCCGAGTGCAAGTACATTGGCATTATTATGCAATCTTGTCATCTTCGCTGTCAGTCCGTCACTGCAGAGCGCTGCACGGATTCCTTTTACCTTATTTGCCGTAATGGAGATGCCGATTCCGGTCGTGCAGATAACAATTCCCTTTTCGCACTCTCCTCCTGCCACCGCCTCGGCAACAGCACGTCCGTATACCGGATAATCACAGGATGACTTATCGTAACATCCCACATCCTTCACATCCATTCCGCGCCCTTTTAAGTGAGCAATCACTAATTCTTTTAATTCAAATCCTCCATGGTCACTTCCGATTGCTATCATATATCCTCCTGTCCGGTTGCTCTTGGGCAACCATTTTATAAATCTGTTCCATCAAACTTCTATTATTCTATGACCGGCCGCTTTCAACATCCGGTTCATAACAGCCTGTCCGATTCCGTCCTTCGGAAACGCCTGCACATACATGCAGTCAATGTTTTCATCATCAAATTCCCGAAGAATCCTAAACAGATTCCTCGCCACTGCTGCCATATCTGTCCTGTCGCCTGTCACCTTAACGCTGTCCGCCCGGTAAAGATGTTCTTCCTCCTTCGAAACAATCACTCCGGTCTTAAATCCCAACTCACGTTTTTCAGTAAGCAACTGTCCTATCTTATCGGAAACCTTCTCCCTGTCTCCGGATACAATTACAAGTTCACCTCTGGGCGCATAATGCCTGTACTTCATTCCCGGGGCCTTCGGTGCCTGTTGACAATCTATTTCCAACATGGTCGGATCCAGACAAACCTCGCCCAGCACTTCCTGCAACATCTCCCACGTCACATACCCCGGCCGCAATACAACCGGTATATCCTCCGTCAGATCGATGATTGTAGACTCCACGCCGATCCCTACTTCTCCGCCATCGAGGATCATCTCAATTCTTCCGTTCATATCCTCATACACATATTTACCCAGTGTAGGTGACGGTCTGCCGGACGTATTGGCGCTCGGCGCCGCTACAAATCCCCCGGCCTCACGGATGAACGCAAGCGCCACCGGGTGATCCGGCAAACGTACTGCAACCGTGTCCAATCCTCCGGTCGTTTCTTTCGGAACACAATCTGCCTTTTTCATAATCATCGTAAGCGGTCCCGGCCAAAAACGCTCGGCAAGAACATAAGCCTGCTTTGGAACCTCCCTGACAATCTTTTCCATATCTTCAGTTTTGCATATATGCACAATCAGCGGATTATCGCTCGGCCTTCCCTTCGCCGCGTATATTTTCTTCGCAGACTCCGGATTCATGGCATCTCCGCCCAGACCATATACCGTCTCTGTCGGAAATGCAACAAGTCCTCCGCCCTGTATAATCTCTCCTGCTTCTTTCAGCACATGTTTGTCTGCCTTCTCTGCCGGGATCTTCACCCACTTCGTATCCAAAATATAAACCTCGATTTCTGCTTTCTTTTGCTTTGTGGCTGCTTCGCAGCGTAATAACTCATTATAATTATAGCACACCATTCAAATATTGCAAAATGCCAAGAGAAATATTCCATGCCATCTTTTCCTGGTACTCCTTTTGTATCAATTTTTCCGCTTCCTCACCGTTGGAAAGGAATCCACACTCCACAATAATGGTCGGAACCGCCGATTTCTTCAACAGATAATAGTTGGAGTTCGCCTTTACTTCTCTCTTATTGTTTCCGTCGATCCCTGTGCGAAGCTGGTTTTGCATAATTTCTGCCGCTTTTTTTCCTTCCTCCGATGCATCATAGTAAAATACCTGCGCCCCGTGCACCGACTCCATCGTATAGCTGTTTTGGTGTATGCTCACCGCAATTACCGCTCCCGCAGTATCAATGAGCGCAAGACGGTGCTTTAAATCCTCCATTTTTTTATTCACACTGTCTTCCCGATAAAGCCCCTCATCACTGTTTCTGGTCATCACAACTTTGACATCCTGAGCTTCCAGATACTGCTCCACCAGCAATGCCACCGACAAATTGATATCCTTCTCCAACGCACCGTTGATACCGACTTTCCCCGGATCCACTCCCCCGTGACCCGCATCAATAACTACGACCGGTCTGCCCTGATCTCCTCTTTGCGACATTGTATACTGCGCCGCCGTCCTTGCAAGAAAATACATAGAAAAAAGCAAACAGACAGCCATTATCACCGATATACTTTTTGACTTCAAAGCCGCCTCCGAAAAATATCCTTATTATTTCACTATATGCTCTTCCAACAAAAAACAGACCGTTTTGCGGTCTGTTTTCCTTTCTTTGTTTAAACTGTCTGCACATACAGACTAATCTGTCACAATTACCGGAAGCTCCGATGTCTGTGTACTCATCTGAGCTTTACTTGTATACTCTGCAATCACATCCCAAATTTCAGCCTTTTCCAAACCGAGTTTCCACTGGGCAACTCCGGCCAAATTATATCCGGACATGAGATTCAGTTTTGCACGGACACTCTCCGTATCCTCCAGCCAAATCTGATAGGTCGCTCCATCTGCCTCAAAAGAAGCAAAATTCTGCGCCGTCTCCTGATCCCACACAGCCGTCACACCGTTCTGGGCCAAATAATTTTCCGCTACCGCCATGGACAACGCCTCAGAACTCACACCGTCACTGATTTTCCAAAGCCGCGTGTAAGACGGAATTCCATTGATTACTTTGTGAGCCGGAACATCTCTCAACGTGTTTTCAATTCCTGCTTTTACGTAACCGAGCGAAGCCACGCTTCCTGCCTGGGATGAGCCGGAATAATGCTCATCATATCCCATGATAACAAAATAATCAATAACTTCCCCCTGTTCCTTTCTTCCGTAATGTGCCGTATAATCGGTCGGAACATAGTTATCCACCGACAACACAATTCCGTTTTGGCGACACGGAATGGAAAGTTCTCTCAAGAACTGTACATAATCTTCTCCCGCCTCCATCGGAACCTGCTCAAAGTCCACATTAATACCGTCAATCCCATATGCAAGCGTAGTCTGTACCAAATTGTTGATTAAGTTTTTGCGGTTGGTTGTCGTCGACAAAATCTGGGCAATATCCACGTCATTTGTGAAATTATCAACCAGCGCCCACACTTCGATTCCCCTCGCATGCATGCTGTCCACATACGACTGATCAGCGATAGAAACAAAACCTCCCAGATTATCACTGAGGAAAAACCAAGTCGGTGAAATTGTATTGAGACCTTTTGTATTCGCGAGCATGGCTTCGATTCCGGAGTTTGCAACAGCATTCGTCACCTGATGCCAAGCCATATTAATCACATAATCCTTCTGAATCGAAGCATACACAGGTGCCACATAAGTTCCCGGCAATCCTATTTCTTCCTCTGCATAATTTTCCAAACGCTTATTTTCTACATAGCCGATGACGGAATCCTCTGTTTTCACTTTGGACCATGTCTCCATCTCCTCCAGGACATACACCTTGTCGCCTTTCACAAGAGGCTTTAATATATCACTCTTGATACCTCCCTGATAGCGTACCGCCGTATCTTTCTTAATCGATGCCGTCTGACTTGTCTGCCCCTGTATATAAAGCTGAATCCGGTTCGGCTGCCCATATATTTCGCTGAGAAAATCCGCATACTGCGATACAAAATCAAGTTCCACATAAGGATCTTCTCCCTGCAGTATCCAGATTACCTTTTCGTTTTCCTGCGGCTGACCGGAAATCATGTACGAACAGGACTCCGGCGGAATCTCATACAATTCGGTCGGTGTCGTAAACAAAAGCAATTTCTCATGCCGGTCATAATAAAATTTATCATTGAGATGATCCTGAACAAAGGATAGCGGAAGGTAAAAATTTCCATCCCTGCAAACCGCTTTCTCCTCAATTATTTCGTCCTGCACAATGAGTGCAGTTTCCCAGTCCTGTCCGACACTGTAATATTCATAAAGGTCCATTTCCTCTTTGGAATACGAATATTTATCGTATAACTTGGCACCGAGACCGGCACCTGCAATCAAAAGAATCAGTACAACGGCAATTAACACCGGAACCCATCCCTTTTTCCCGGCCCTGTCCAACTCATCAAACTCTTCTGTTTCATCCCAGTCATCCATGCGCTTTTTCTTACCCATAGTTTCTTCTCCTTTTATCATCATGCACTAACATGTATAGTATACCAAATCTGTCGCGCTTCGTCATTCTTTTTTACAAAAAACCGACATTACGGACCGCAGGCAAATGACATAGAGGGGCTATAATAGTTGCTCTGCAGATCCGAATGTCGGTTTCTGATTCATATGGTTTACATCATGGCTTATTTTTTACTCTTCTACCCAGTCGTATCTGATGGATGCGATCCCGCCTTCGTCATCAAGTTCCACGTCCGCCATATAACCCGAACGTCCGTAACCGCTTTCCGCCTCATGCACCCAATCCTGCGAATTCTGTTTCGAACCGATGCACGCTTCTATCTGACTTTTCACAATGCGCATAAGGCAAATCTGAAGATCAATCCCACGCAAAAGAGATTTTATTTCATCTTCCGCCTCCGCTGCATCCTGTCGGAAATTATCCTTCTCAGACAAGAAAACTCCTCCTCTCATTACGCCAAGTGTTTCCCTAACGCCAAAAGGAACCTGTGTGAAACATTATAAAATTCTTGATTATAGGGAAATTAATTGACAAAACTATTAAGAGAAAATCCGGACATGCACAAACTAAATCTGTAAATTGTAAAATTTTTAAATTGAATTAAGTGAAAAATTTTAGGATTTGAAAAAACCTGACACTTACGTGCCTAAAAGACATACAATAAATCATAAGATTTATCGCAAAACTGTATTAAAAATATGTTGTAAGCATATGCTTACTGCTAAAAGAAAGTTTCCCGGAACGGGAAAATACGGATGTGTCATACCTCCTTCCAGTGCAGGACTGTCCGGATGTATCTCTCACGAAAAGTATATGGTATTATCTTCCTTTTGGCAAGGAAAATATTAAAATTTTTGTAAAATCAACCTCTGTAAATTCAACTTCTATTGACTAAAATCGGCATAAAGTATAAGATACAAATACAAAATAATTGCATAGTTTATGTTGTTTTTTGTCGGTTTTTAAATAAAATCAGATAAGGATGTGATAAAAATGAAAATCGAAAAAGTAAACGACCATCAGATTAAATGCACACTCACAAGTGCAGATCTTGCAAATAGAGAACTGAAAATCAGCGAATTGGCCTATGGAAGCGAAAAAGCCAAAACCCTTTTCCGTGATATGATGCAGCAGGCTGCATTTGAATTCGGTTTCGAAGCTGAAAATATCCCGCTTATGATCGAAGCCATTCCGATCGGTGCCGACTCTATCATTTTGATCATCACCAAAGTGGAAGATCCGGAAGAAATTGATACACGCTTCTCCAAATTCGCGCCGTCTGTCTCTGAGGATGACTACGACAATGACTCTTCACTGGCAGAAGACATTGCAGACGAGGTACTTGATCTGTTCCATCATATCGAGGCCAGCGCAAAAAAACACAGCGCGCCGGAAAAACCGCAAACCAAAGATCCGGAACCGGCATTTCCGAGACTCGTCGTCTCCGACAGTCTCGACCACTTATGCACCCTCGCGCGCAACATTGCTCCGTTCTACACCGAGCACAATACTCTCTTCAAAAACCCGGCAGACAACAGCTATGTGTTATTGCTCACAAAAGGCGGATTGACACTGGAAGAGTTCGGACGCATTTGTAACATATCTTCCGAATACGGAAGAATCGAAAAGGCCGACGCTCCGAAAGAGGCATATATCCGCGAGCACTACAGCGAAGTTATCGGGTGTGATGCCGTAAACTCGCTTGCTTCTGTTTAGAACTCATCACACAAGGCAAATTAATATCTTAAAAACCAAAAATCAGGTGAAAGATTTTCACCTGATTTTTAATTTCCGTTTTGATTTTACTTATCTCTCATTAATGGCTTTCAAAAGAGCTTCGATATCCATTCCGTGTACCATAGCCGCTTCCTCAAGGCTCTCAGCCTGTGCGGACGGACATCCGACACAATG
>JAFTVQ010000007.1 GCA_017461865.1 Lachnospiraceae bacterium
GAACTTGCAGAGGAAGACCTGCTTATCGAGATGAGTCAGAAGGAAGGGTATATGTCAGAAGCAGACAATACAGTGACCGTTGTTCTTGACACCAATCTGAGCGAAGAACTCATCGAGGAAGGTTTCGTATACGAAATTATCAGCAAGGTACAGACGATGCGTAAAGATTCCGGATTTGAAGTGATGGATCACATCAAAGTAGGTATCAGCGGCAACGAAAAAGTTGCAAAGATAGCAACGGCCAACAAAGATGTTATCTGCGGAAAGGTACTTGCAGATGAATTGGCAACAGAGGTAGCCTTTGCTAACAGCAAGGAATGGAATGTAAACGGCGAAAAAGTTACGATTTCTGTAGAAAAAGAGTAGTAAAAATGGCAATCAAGAAAATAAAGTCCAATTTACTTTATATTGTAATTTGTGTTTGTTATATAGCTTTCCTCTGTCTGGAAAAGACAGGGGAGGGCTATGGCAATACATATTTGATTTTGAGAAATATATTGGTCTCTGTGTGGGCGTTGTTTTTTATGTTGGCTGGCAATATGTTATTTGACGACTATAATGGAGATTTAAAACAATATTATTTAAAGAAAAGTGTATGTAAATACATATTACCTTTTGTTTTGGCATCCTTAGGAATGCTTATTTCAAAGATAGGATTTTCTGTTTCTTTTGGCTTTGCAAAAGATTTTATTAAAAATTTCATATCCGGTACTATATGCGAGGATTACTGGATTTGCTATGAAGTCATAGGAATGTATTTGATTGCGCCCTTTTTTAAACGATTAACAGATGGACTAAACGATAAGGAAAAAAGATGGTTTCTTTTTACTATTGTGTTTTATTTTGCATTGTTTTCTTGTGCGGTATGGTTTAGTTTCAAATTTGCGCTGGATGGGTATCCTTTTGCGAATTGGGTTGCCTATGCGGTTAGTGGTTATCTGGTGGTTAATATAGATTGGAAAAAGGCGGAAAAAGTTTGGATTTATGTAGTGGGAATCCTTTCAGTACTGGTTTCCGCGGCAGAGGTTGTTTTTTGGCCGGGAAGAAATTGGTCGTTGGATAGTTTCAGCCTCACAAGGATCTTGATGTGTTTAGCCATTATGTTGTGGGGATATCGAAAAAGTAAGACAATCTATATCGTATATCTGGTTATTTTGTTGGCACCTTTTTTAGGTTGTTGTTGATAGTGGTATGTAAGAGTGGTTATAGATGAAAAGTAAAGAAAATTATTTATATTCTTATGCCCTGCTGAGAATTATTGCCTGTTTGGCAGTTATTGTACATCATGTACATTCACAAGTCTATTTTGATGTATCATCAAAAGATTTTGCAGCGTTAGTGAACAATTTATTAATGTGTAATAATGGTCTGTTTTTTATGTTGAGCGGCAAATTTGCACTGGAAAACTATGATGGCAATATTAAAAAGTATTATAAGAAAAAAGCAGTCAGTATTTTACTTCCTTATGTGGCGTTTTCGTTTTTTTATTATATAAGGTACCAAGGTTTTGTGTTTGCAGGTAGTTGGCTGAGAGATTTTTTTGTGGCATTTATGAGCAATCAAATTGTTGATTATCTATGGTTTATCCCTACTTTGATAGGATTTTATCTTGTTGCTCCGTTTTTTGCGATTATGCTGAGAGTATTGACAGAAAAAGAGAAAAATGCACTTGTGTTTATTTTGATTGCTGTTATAGGTATTGTAAATATCGGTCAGATAAGCGGAGAGAAGATTTTGACTTCGGGATATCCTTTTATTGGTTATATCACATATTGTTTATTGGGCTATTTGGCTGATAATTGTGAAATAAAAAAATATAAAAAATTGGTAATAGGTGTAGGATTCTTATGCGTGTTTGTTTCGAGTTACGAATACGCAATGCAGTTAAATCCGGCAATTTATGATTTTTGTGTGTCGAGAATCCTGATGTGTTTGGCAATTTTTTATTTCATTACAACATATAGTGAAAAAATTGTTTATTTTTGTAAAAAGCAGATAAAATTTGTCAGTAAATATACGTTTTATATTTATTTGTTCCATCGTTTAGGGCAAGAAATTACCTTTTCTTGGGCAAATAGTATAGCTAACTTTGAAAACAGGGGATTATATTGTGTAATTTATAGTTTCCTTGTATTTGTGTGGTCCCTAGTGGCGGCTGTAATTTTTGAAACGATTCTTTCTTTTTTAAGGAAGATATTGTATAATACCACGTGGAAAAATCACGTACACAGAAAATGCTAAAAAAATGAGGAGAAAAAACATGGCAACAAAGAAAAGTACAGTTCCGGTTTCACCTACATTCGATAAAGAGCTCTTTAAAAGAAGCGTTCTTTACAATGTGAGAACTTTATACCGCAAGACGTTGGAAGAGGCTACACCACAGCAGATTTTCCAGGCAGTTTCCTATGCGGTAAAAGATCAGATTGTTGAAAACTGGATGGAAACACAGAAACAGTATGAGAAAAAAGATGTAAAAACAGTTTACTATTTATCTATGGAGTTCTTGATGGGACGTGCTCTCGGAAACAACCTGATTAATATGCAGGCGTTTGCGCAGGCAAAAGAAGCTTTGGAAGAACTCGGTGTTGATATCAATATGGTAGAAGATCAGGAGCCGGATGCAGCGCTCGGTAACGGCGGTCTCGGAAGACTTGCTGCCTGTTTCCTTGATTCTCTTGCATCTCTCGGTTATGCAGCATACGGTTGTGGTATCCGTTACCGCTACGGTATGTTCAAACAGGAAATCAGAGATGGTTATCAGGTAGAAGTACCGGATAACTGGTTAGCAGATGGCAACCCATTTGAGCTTCGTCGGCCGGAATATGCAAAAGAAGTTAAATTCGGCGGATACGTTTCTATTTACCAGGACGAAAACGGACGTAACAACTTCCGTCAGGAAGGTTACCAGTCAGTAACTGCTATTCCTTACGATGTTCCGATTGTAGGTTACGGTAACAATATCGTAAATACACTCCGTATCTGGGATGCGCAGCCGGTACAGTGCTTCCAGCTGGATTCTTTCGATAAGGGTGATTACCAGAAGGCAGTTGAGCAGGAAAACCTTGCCCGCAATATCGTAGAAGTTCTCTATCCGAACGACAACCACTATGCAGGTAAAGAGCTTCGTTTGAAACAGCAGTATTTCTTCATTTCTGCATCTGTTCAGGAAGCAGTTGCAAAATACATGAGAAATCATGATGACATCCGTAAGTTCCATGAAAAAGTTACTTTCCAGCTCAACGATACACATCCGACCGTTGCAGTTGCAGAGCTTATGAGAATTCTCATGGACGAATATTATTTGACATGGGATGAAGCATGGGAAGTTACAACAAAGACTTGTGCTTATACAAACCACACAATCATGGCAGAAGCACTTGAAAAATGGCCGATTGAATTGTTCAGCCGTCTTCTTCCTCGTGTATATCAGATTGTGGAAGAGATCAACCGTCGTTTCGTGATGGAAATCGAAGCAAAATATCCTGGAAATCAGGACAAAGTTCGTAAAATGGCAATTGTTTACGACGGACAGGTTAAGATGGCGCATCTTGCCATTGCAGCCGGCTACAGTGTAAACGGTGTTGCAAGATTACATACAGAGATCTTAAAAAATCAGGAATTGAAAGATTTCTATGAGATGATGCCTGAGAAGTTCAACAACAAGACAAACGGTATCACACAGCGTCGTTTCTTACTGCACGGAAATCCGCTTCTCGCTGATTGGGTAACAGATCACATCGGTGCAGATTGGATTACAAACCTTGCTAAGATTAAGAAACTTGCTGTATATGCAAAAGATGAGCAGGCTCAGCAGGAGTTCATGAACATCAAATACCAGAACAAGGTACGTCTTGCAGAGTATATCTTAGAGCACAACGGAGTGGAAGTAGATCCGAGATCTATCTTCGACGTACAGGTTAAGAGATTACATGAGTACAAACGTCAGCTTCTTAACATCCTTCACGTTATGTACTTATATAATGAAATCAAAGAGCATCCGGAAATGGAATTCTATCCTAGAACATTCATCTTCGGTGCAAAGGCAGCAGCCGGATACAAGAACGCGAAGCTTACAATCAAGCTCATTAACGCAGTAGCAGATGTGATTAACAACGACGAGTCCATCGACGGAAAACTCAAAGTTGTCTTCATTGAAAACTACCGTGTATCCAATGCAGAGCTTATCTTTGCAGCAGCTGATGTTTCCGAGCAGATTTCTACTGCATCCAAGGAAGCTTCCGGTACAGGTAACATGAAGTTCATGTTAAACGGTGCCCTTACCATCGGTACTATGGACGGAGCTAACGTTGAGATCGTGGAAGAAGTAGGTGGCGAGAATGCATTTATCTTCGGTCTGTCATCTGATGAAGTTATTAACTTCGAGCAGAACGGCGGATACGATCCGATGGAAATTTTCAACAACGATCCGGATGTCCGCAAAGTGCTTATGCAGCTGATTAACGGAACTTATTCACCGGAAAATCCGGAACTGTTCCGCGACCTTTACAACTCACTGCTTAACACACTCAGCACATCCAAGGCTGACACATACTTTATCTTAAAAGACTTCAAAGCTTATGCAGCAGCTCAGAAGAAAGTGGAAGAAGCTTACAAAGATGAAGCAGGCTGGGCAAAGAGTGCAATCCTTAACGTTGCATGCTCAGGTAAATTTACATCTGACAGAACTATTCAGGAATATGTCGATGAAATCTGGAAGCTTGAAAAAGTGACTCTTCCGAAAAAGAGAGTGGCTAAGAAGGCAGCAGAAGAGAAGTAAAAGAATAAAATAAAAGAGAACCTGATATTTTTTCTTCGGATCACTTGCGTTTTCAACGTTCCTCAATAAAAAATGTCAGGTTCTTTTTCTGTTATTTTTCGAGGGCGGTCAGTTAAAACTCCATTCTACGTATATTCTTGTTTTTTTAAAGAAAACAGAGTAGAATGAAAAGCAGATGTGAAAAAATAAAAGAGGTGTAAGCAGTGGCTGACGGTATACAGATTATTTTATGTGCGCTGGCTATTTTCTTTGTTTTGATTATTACCATATCCAAGAAAAAGCAAAGTAGATTTTCGGGTATTATTATAGGCCTGTCCGCAGTGGTTTCCGGTATAGGTGGTTTTATAATATACGGACTGGCCTATGCCCAGCTGGGTGACGGCATTTTTATGGGTGTGATAAATACTATGTTTGCAACCATAGAGATGTTTCTGATGGACAACCGGTTTTCTGAGATTCAGGATACGGTATTGATGCAGAGACAATATATGGTTGTGCTTTTCTGGTGCGTACATTTTCTGGCGTTGTACACATCCAGTAATGCCATCCTGTCTGTTTTGGGTACACCGATACTGAATGTGATTCGTTTGTGGACCGGAAAGCTCAAAAAAGAGATTGTAGTTATTTACGGTGTCAATGAGGATGCGCTGTTTTTGGCAAACGAGTTAGCGTCAGGGAATAAAAGGTCTATATTTTTTGTTGATCATGATGCATCGGCGGCGATGGAAGGCAGAATGAATGAAATAGGATGTCTGTTTTTTTCGAGTGAAGATGCCAATGGGGCGGGAGTAAAGTTTCTTAAGACGATTGGTGTCAGCAAAAGAAAAAATATTACATTATATGCGCTTTCTGACGATCAATCGGACAATTTCGGCTACGTGCTGAAAATGAAAGAAAGTCTGGAACAGATGGAGATTCCGCCGGACCGGACGGCAGTGACCCTGATTGAAAATATGGAAATGCCGTATGGATTTGCGATTCAAAACAGTCCGGAGGGTTACGGATTCGGAAGTGTGATGATAGTGGATCGTGCATATTTGGTTGCACATGTTCTGGTTAACAGTTACCCGCCGTGTGATTATGTGCAGTTTGACACAACCATGGCCAAGGCAACAGACGGAGAGTGTTTTACTGCAGTTATTATCGGTTTCGGCAAAATCGGGCAGGCGATACTCAAGAATTTGGTGATTAACGGACAGTTTGAAAATTGTGAGTTTAAAGTAGTTGTATTTGATCCGAATAACGAAACCGTGTCCGGGTACATATCTCAAAACAATAAAAGCATGATGGAACAGTATGACATCGTACTGAAGGCGGAAAGTGCCCAGTCAAAGGGATTTTATCAGTATTTGGAGAAAAATGCCGGTTCGATTAAATATATCACTGTCTGTACCGGTGATGAAAACAGAAATAATGAGATTGCGCAGGAACTTCAAAGTACTCTTGCGCGCATGAACGCAGACGCGTCGGTATTCCGGTGTTCTTATGAAGGTATTATTTATGAACACATGGGAAGAGACGGAAAGTTTGTGCATGAAGACACAAAGATTTATAAGCCGGAGTGTTTGGATATCCGATTGGCGGATAAGAGGGCTATGAAGCTTAATCATATGTATTTCGGTGGGTATTCGGAGATTGCCGACTGGAACCGCACAGGATTTATTGAGCGAATGAGCTGCAGAGCATCGGCTAATTTTTCCAAAGCATTTTTAAAGATGATCGGATTGACGGAAAAAGATGTGAAGGAAGGCGGAAAATGGGAGCAATTGACAGATACTCAAATCGAAAATTTGTCAAGAACGGAACATTTGCGATGGTGTGCCTTTTATTATGCGAACGGTTACCGTCAAATGCCGATGGAAATGTTTCTTCAGAGATGTAAGGCTTACACGGAAGAAAAGAAAAAACACGGAACAAGTCAGATTAAAATCCAGAAAGATATCAGCGAACGTATGCATATATGTCTGGTCGGATGGGACGAATTGGATATGCTTACGAAACGGTACCGAGAGATTACCGGCGATATGAATAAAGATTATAAACTGGATGACACCAATAATGTTATGATGCTTCCGGAATTATTGATTTAGTTGAAAAAAATATCGAAAGAGATATAATTAAAAAGGGATACAAAAGAAAAAGTTAAAGGAGAACAAAAGATGAGCGTATGTAACGAAAGCAAACCGTATATTTTTGTCAGTTACTCTCACAGAGATACGGAGAGAGTGATTGAGATTATGAACCGTCTCCGCAAAGAGGGATACAATGTGTGGTATGACGGCGGTATTGATCCGGGAACCGAATGGGATGAAAATATTGCAAAACACGTGCAGGAATGTGCATATTTCATTGCGTTTGTCAGCAACGGATATATCGGATCCAAGAACTGCAAGGATGAGTTAAATTATTCCAGAGATTTGGATAAGGATCAGCTTTTGGTATACTTGGAAGATGTGGAACTTCCGGGCGGAATGGCGATGCGTATGAATCGCATCCAAGCTATTTATTGGAGCAAATATAATCAGGATAATATTGAAGATGCCTATGAAAAACTGTTCAAGGCAAGCGGAATTGAAGTGGCCAAGTTGACGGAGAATGGTCAGCCGGTGGCACAGGAGGAAATTAAGCTTCCGGAAAATGTGAAAAAAACTTCCGGGGAGAAAAAGGAAAAGAACAAAAAACCGGTAGGGCTCATTGTTCTTATCAGTGTACTTTTGCTGGTAGGAATTGTCGGTTTCTTTGCGCTCATCGGTTCAGATAATAAAGAAAAGTATAAAGACCAGTCTTATGAGTGGTATTTGGAAAAAGCGGAGAGAGGCGATGAGACGGCCATGTACTATTTGGCCGAATGCTACTATGAAGGTATCGGCGTGAAACAGGATGCCATAGAGGCGGTAAAATGGTATCGTAAAGCGGTAGAAGAGGGTGAAACACAGGCTCTCTACGGTTTAGGCCGCTGTTATGCAGAGGGAGAAGGTGTTGTTCAGAACTACGAGGAAGCAATCAAGTATTTTGAGCAGGCTATTGCCGAAGAAGATCCGGAGGGATATTATGGCATGGGATTCTGCTATTATAGTGGAAAAGGTGTAGACCGGGATTATGAAAAGGCAATCCAATACTATGAAAAAGCTGTCGATGGCGGAAGTATACGTGCAATGTGCGGTATGGGATATTGCTATTATTACGGAAATGGCATCGATCAGGATTATGCGCAGGCAGTTTCCTGGTTTGAGAAAGCCATTGAAGCCGGAAATACAGATGCCATGAATATGATGGGAATCTGTTATCATGAAGGAAATGGTGTCGATCAGGATTATGCCAAAGCGGTAGAGTGGTATACGAAGGCAGCAGAAGCCGGCGGAGCGGCGGCTATGTATAATCTGGCAACCCGTTATTACAACGGACAGGGAGTTGATCAGGATTATGCCAAAGCGATAGAATGGTATCAGAAAGCAGTAGATGCAGGAAATGTGCGTGCAATGTTCCAATTGGGTTGGTGCTATGAATACGGAACCGGTGTGGATCAAGATTATGCCAAAGCGGTAGAGTGGTACCAGGAGGCAGCAGACGGTGGAAATGCAAACGCAATGAATGGTTTGGGTGTCTGTTATGAGAGTGGACAAGGAGTCGATCAGGATTATGCCAAAGCAATAGAATGGTATCAGAAAGCAGCAGATGCGGGAAATGCAACAGCAAAGTATAATCTTGGAGAATGCTATTATTACGGAAATGGTATGGACCAGGATTATGCCAAAGCGGTAGAGTGGTTCCAGAAAGCAGCAGACGGCGGAAATGCAAACGCGATGAATTATTTGGGTGTTTGCTATGAATACGGAAGAGGCGTTTCCAAGGATTACGCCAAAGCTGTAGAGTGGTATCAGAAAGCAGCAGACGGCGGAAATAACACAGCGATGTGTAATCTTGGAGCATGTTACTATTATGGAAACAGTGTGGATCAAGATTATGCCAAAGCGGTAGAATGGTTCCAGAAAGCAGCAGATGGCGAAAATGCATCCGCGATGAGATATTTGGGAGAATGCTATGAAAACGGAAGAGGCGTTTCCAAGGATTACGCCAAAGCTGTAGAGTGGTATCAGAAAGCAGCAGAGGCAGGCAATGCAGTAGCAATGGGTGATATGGGATATTGCTATTATAACGGAGTGGGAGTTTCCAAGGATTACGTCAAAGCAGCAGAGTGGTATCAAAAAGGTGCGGAAGCAGGTAATACATATTCGATGAACCAATTGGGATATTGCTATTATAACGGACAGGGAGTCTCTCAGGATTACGGCAAAGCCGTAGAGTGGTATCAAAAAGGCGCGGACGGCGGAAATTCAGATGCGATGAATCGTTTAGCAATCTGCTATAAAAACGGAGAAGGCGTAACGCAGGATTATGCCAAAGCAATAGAGTGGTATCAGAAGGCCGTGGATAAGGGAAATAAATATGCGATGACCAATTTGGGTTATTGTTACGAAAAAGGATTAGGTGTAGATGCAGACCTTGCCAAAGCGGCAGAGTACTACCAGATGGCTCTTGATAACGGCTATGAAAAAGCGCAGGAGTATCTCGATAATTTACAGCAGTAAATGGAATTCAAAATAAATGAAAGAGGTTGCCAAAAGGTAACCTCTTTCTATATTGAAGATTGTAAATTAATCTACTCTCTCATCGCCCCAGAAGAACAGGACCACGGTTCCCGGGCCGGTGTGGCTTCCGATGACGGTACCGATTGTGTTAATTTGGACTTTGCCGTTCATGTTCGGAAATGCAGCTTCTACGATATCAGCAAGAGCTTTTGCGTCGTCGTAGCAGGCAGCATTGGCAATATAGCATTTCTCACTGTAATTTTCTCTGTCCTGTGCAAGTTCTTTCATTTTGTCGGCAACAGCCTGAAGAACTTTTTTCTTCGTGCGGACTTTCATGCGGGGAATCAGTTTTCCTTCCGCATTTAAATTGATGACCGGACAGATACTGAGCATGTTTCCGACAAAACCGGAAGTTTTGGAAACGCGCCCGCCTCTTACAAGATATTTTAAGTCGGTCGCAATTATCCATGTGTGCATTTTTAGTTTATTGTTCTCAGCCCATTCGGCAAGTGTATCAATATCCATACCTTCGTCGCGCAGATCCGCGAGCTTATCCATAAGGAGACCGTAACCGGAGCATGCATTCAGCGAGTCGAGTACAATGATTTTGCGGTCCGGGTATTTTTCTGCCAGAACATTGCGTGCGACACATGCGGAATTATATACGCCGGAAATTCCGGAGGAAAGTGAAAGATGGAGAATGTCTTTGCCTTCCTTTAAAAACGGTTCAAAATATTCAAGAAATTCATCGACATTGACCTGTGAAGTCTTTGTGTCAGAACCGTTTTCCATCGCTTTATAAAATTCGTCAAAAGAAATACTTTTTCCCAAATCATCCGGATATACTTTGTCATCCAATTGAAAATGGAAGCAGACGTAATGAATGTCTCTCGCATCAAACTGCTCCTGTGTCAAGTCTGCGGTAGAGCAGCAGCTTAAAATGTAGTTACTCATAAAAATTCAGCCTTTCTGTGTGCAATAATGAATTTAAAGGTTGTTTAGTTAACTCTTTTGTCGCCCCAGAAAAAGAGTGCCACGGTTCCGGGACCGGTGTGACTTCCGATGACGGTACCGATGGAATAGATTTCTACTTTGCCGTTCAGTTTCGGGAATGATTCTTCAATAATATCCGCAACGGCTCTTGCATCTTCATAGCAGGCAGAGTGGGAAATGTAACATTTTCCGTTATAGTCTGTGCCGTTTTCTGCATGTTCAATCATTTTGTCTGCAATTGCGCGGATGACTTTTTTCTTTGTACGGATTTTATATCTCGGAATAAGTTTTCCTTCAAAGGAAACATTTAAAAGCGGACAAATATTAAGCATATTTCCGACAAATCCTGAAGTTTTGGAAACGCGACCGCCTTTGACAAAAAAAGTCAGATCAGAAGAGAAGAACCAATGATGTAGGTTCAGTAAATGCTCCTCCGTCCATTTTGCAAGCGAGTCAATATCCATTCCTTCGTCTCGAAGGTCTGCGAGTTTGTCCATGAGCAGACCATATCCGGAAGCGGCGGCTAACGAATCGATAATGTATATTTTTCGATCCGGGTATTGCTCGGCTAACTCTTCGGCCGCAAGTCTTGCAGAGTTGAAGACGCCGGAAATGCCGGAAGAGAGAGTAAGATGTAAGACATCCTTTTCTTCTTTTAAAAATACTTCAAAGTACTCTTTGAATTCTTCTGTGTTTATTTGAGAAGTTTTCGTGTCGGCACCGTCCGTCATCGCCTGGTAGAAATCCGAAAAAGAGATACTTTTTCCGAGATCGTCCGGATACTGCTTCCCGTCCAATTCAAAATGAAAGCAAATGTAATGTATATCTCTGCTTTCAAATTGTTCATTGGTAAGATCTGCCGTAGAGCAGCAGCTTAAAATATAGTTACTCATGGCTATCTATCCTTTCTGCAACATGTAGTTTGAAAAACTACGTCATGCATCTATAGTATTACTTTTTCCGCGTTTCGTCAATACAAACCCAATAAAAACAAGCGAGATTTTCAAAGTAAATGCAATGAAAAAAAGGATAATTAATTGGTGGAAAATACTTGACTATATATATATATAATTATTTTGTCAAAATTTGGAAAAAGTAGTTAAAAGGAGGAAAAAAATGTTTTGTACAAAATGCGGAAATGAACTGGAGGACAACGTAAGGTTTTGTGATAAATGCGGAAATCCTGTTTCGACAGAAGAGGTAAGCGAGGTAGCAGCTGAACCAAATGCAATAAATAATGTAAAGTCAGCAGATGGCGCAAAGGTTATTTTGGATATGTTGATGAAAAACAAAAAGTTGATGGGTATTGTCTTAGGTGCAGTAGTTGTTGTTTTGATGCTTATTATCGGTATTGGAGTGCTGTCAGGTGGTAAAGACGGTGAAGGTGGAAGTTTGTTATCTGTGTCAGAAAGTGAAGAATCAAAAGCATTAAAAACAGCTTTAAAATTTAGTGGAGTCGGAGATGTTGTAACTTATGGTGCGTGGGAAGGTACGCCGTGTGAATGGATTATATTGAATAACGATGGAGGCAGAGCATTGCTTTTAAGTAAAACTCCTCTGGAAAATAGAGCATGGGATTCAAAAGGCGATCCGGTATCTTGGGAAGACTCAGAAATAAGAGCGTATTTAAATGAAGAGATGATAGATAAATTATTTACTGAGGGAGAGAAGCAGGCTCTTTGTGAGGCAGAAATACACAATCCTTCCGGTGAAGATTTTTATGCGGAATTTACCAATACTCAGTATTATGATAGTGATCAGCCACTTTCTACGGCTGATACAAAAGATAGATTGTTTTTATTGAGCTGGAAAGAAGCAATTGAGTACTGCGGACCGGTTTCAAATTGGGAACAAAGCGGAGTTGTTCATGCACAGCTTGGAAGTATCGTAGCATTGGGAGATTTCTGTCCAATCAATAAATGGTGGCTCCGTTCACCGGATGCAATAAATATGGCTTTATCCGTGGATAATATGTTTGGAAATGATGTTTGTACCACACAAATTCAATCTCAAATCGGTGTCCGTCCCGCGTTCTATGTAGAGTATTAACCTGAGAATTATTTATGAGGAAATGAGATATGTTTTGTAAAAATTGCGGAACACAAATAAAAGATGAAGCGGTGTTTTGTTCGGCATGCGGCTGTGCTGTAAAATCAAAAGGAGAAGAACAGCGGTCGGTAGGTGTCAGAAATGATATAAAGATTGCCTCGAACAACGTGCCGAAGATAGGGATTGGTACTATTTTAATAGGGGGATTATTGGCTGTTTTGGCAGTCATCGGAATTATTATTATAGTATTGTTTTGCAATGCCTCAAATGAAAAAAAACTTGAAAAGATGGATAACAAGATTGCAGCCATAGATTTTAATGATCTATATACCTATGAGGAAGATATTATTGAAATGTATGAGAAATTTTCTTCATTGTCGAAAGAAGATCAGGCTAAAATTGAAAACGGCGAATCGCTTGAATACGCATATTCACAGGTTGAGTTGATTGTTGCAGAACGGGAAGAAAAAGTAGATTACATAGAAAGCCTGATTGACAATCTTGATACTTCAGATTGGCTGACAGGGGCGAGAAATGTTGGTGACGTAATAAAGCGGTATGGCATGCTGGATGAGAAGTCACAGGCGTGCGTGGAAAATTATGATAAATTAGAGGATGCACGCGAATATATAGAGGAAAATGCGATATATATTACGGAAGAAAATTACCTTGACTTCTTTATTATTAAATATTCCATGGGTCCCTTTACCAATTATGGTATCGGAGATGTAACTGTACTTGACGGATATTATGTGGATTATGATAAAAATCTATGGGGAGATTATTATAAAAAAGTAACTCCGCATTATAAAACGGAAAGTTATAATGATTACGCAAATTTAGTATATGTGCATGTTATTCCGAAATATCCGGAATTGACAAGTACTTTGAATTTTTATATCAATTTGCATCAATCTTACTATAAGAAGGGTTTTTTTTCTTCGTCTGGAGAGAGGCGCGAGTATGCATACCAGGATGCAAATATTTCCTACAATTCTTTAGAGGGTGTGGGCGAATATTTGATTCGTGTGGAAGATGTGAATGGAGTAGTTAAAAATGGTGGTGAATACAAGCTGGAAATGTTGAGAGTTTCGGAAATCGAAATATCGGATATATCCGGAAAGATATCGTGTTTCTATCAATAAAAATTAAAGGGCTGGCGATTTTGCCGGCCCTTTTTGTCAGAGTTATTGCAGATAAAGCAAATCCGTGCTAAACTTTTATTCGGAAAAGAAACGTAAACGGCGAAGGAGGAAATTATGATTAAGTTATATGATGGCGGAGCCTATCTGGTAAACGGTACGGAAATTATCCCGGATGGCGGCGAAGCGCTTACAGCGGTTAAGTCAAAGACCGGAAAAGATATGACCCGGCAGGAAGCTGCAAAGCAGACGATTGCTTACGGTATTTTGGAAGAGCACAACACTTCCGGCAATATGGAAAAGTTAAAAATTAAATTTGATAAATTGACTTCTCATGATATTACATTTGTAGGTATCATCCAGACGGCAAGAGCTTCAGGACTTGAGAAGTTCCCGATTCCTTATGTTCTGACAAACTGTCACAATTCCCTTTGTGCAGTCGGCGGAACAATCAACGAGGATGACCACATGTTTGGTCTGACCTGTGCTAAGAAATACGGCGGTGTGTATGTTCCGCCTCACCAGGCAGTTATCCATCAGTTTGCCCGTGAGATGCTTGCAGGCGGCGGTAAGATGATTCTCGGTTCTGATTCCCACACACGTTACGGAGCGCTCGGAACCATGGCGATGGGAGAAGGCGGTCCGGAGCTTGTAAAACAGCTTCTTTGCCAGACTTATGATATTAATATGCCGGGTGTTGTCTGCGTGTATCTGAAAGGTGAGCCTGTAATGGGTGTCGGTCCGCAGGACGTGGCACTTGCTATTATCGGCGCAGTGTTCGGCAACGGTTATGTGAAGAATAAGGTTATGGAATTTGTGGGACCGGGTGTATCTTCCCTTTCTGCAGACTTCCGTATCGGTATCGATGTAATGACAACGGAGACAACCTGTCTTTCTTCTATTTGGAGAACCGATGACGAAATCAAAGATTTCTATGATATCCACGGCAGAAGCGAAGAATACAAAGAGCTGAATCCGGGTGAGGTTGCTTACTATGACGGCGTCATCGAAATTGATCTTTCCAAGATTCGTCCGATGATTGCAATGCCGTTCCACCCGAGCAATACATACACCATTGAAGAACTCAATGCAAATCTCACAGATATCCTTCACGATGTAGAAAAACGTGCATCAGTCAGCCTTGACAATGCAGTTCCTTATTCTCTTCAGGATAAAGTTGTGAACGGCAAATTTATGGTAGATCAGGGTATCATCGCAGGTTGTGCCGGCGGTGGTTTTGAAAATATTTGTGCAGCAGCTGATATCTTAAAAGGAAAATATATCGGCTCTGACGGATTTACTTTGAGTGTATATCCGGCATCCATGCCTGTTTATATGGAACTTATCAAAAACGGATGTGCAGCGACAATCATGGAGACGGGTGCAATTATGAAGACTGCATTCTGCGGACCGTGCTTCGGCGCAGGAGATACTCCGGCAAACAATGCGTTCAGTATCCGTCATTCCACACGTAACTTCCCGAATCGTGAAGGTTCTAAGCTTCAGAACGGACAGATTTCATCGGTTGCTCTTATGGATGCCCGTTCTATCGCGGCAACGGCAGCAAATAAGGGTCAGTTGACTGCAGCTACCGAATTTGACGGTGAAATCGGCAAATACAAATATCACTACGATGCTAATATTTACGCTAACCGCGTATTTGATTCCAAGGGCGTGGCAGATCCGAGTGTAGAGATCCAGTTTGGTCCGAACATCAAGGATTGGCCGGCTATGGTTGCACTGACAGATAATCTTGTGCTCAAAGTGGTTTCCGAGATTCATGATCCGGTTACGACAACCGACGAGCTTATCCCGTCCGGTGAGACATCTTCTTACCGTTCTAATCCATTGGGACTTGCTGAGTTTACACTTTCCAGAAAAGATCCGCAGTATGTAGGCAGGGCAAAAGAAGTTCAGGCAGCAGAAAAGGCAAGAGAGGCTATGATTGCAGGAGAAGCAACCGAGAAACCTTGTCAGATTCTTCCGGAGATTAAACCGGTGATGGATAAGATCAAAGAAAGTTTCCCTGAGCTTACTCATGAAACATTCGGTATTGGTTCTACCATCTTTGCAGTTAAGCCGGGTGACGGTTCTGCCCGTGAGCAGGCAGCAAGCTGTCAGAAGGTACTCGGCGGATGGGCAAACATTGCCAACGAGTATGCAACAAAGAGATATCGTTCCAACCTCATCAACTGGGGTATGCTTCCGTTCATTATTCCGGAAGGCGAGCTTCCGTTTGAAAATCTGGATTATATCTTCATTCCGGACATTAAGAAGGCAGTGGAAGAGAAGTGGGATGAGATTAAGGCTTACGTTGTAAAAGATGAGCTGGTTGAGTTTACAATGACTCTCGGCGGGCTGACAGATGAAGAGAGAGAGATTATCCTGAAAGGTTGTCTTATCAACTACAATAGAATTTAAAAAAGTATAATTGCCGACAGATGTCAATCTGTCGGCAGTTTTTATGCATTTTTTGATTTCGTGCAATCTCCTTTTTTAGTTGAAAATGTTTGTCTAAGTGCATATAATATAAAAGTATGGGAGGATAGGGATACATTCCCTTATATTTTTATGAATGTAGAAATTAACGGATATAACATATGCTACAAAATAACCGGTGAAGGAGAGAAGACGGTTGTCATTCTTCAGGGATGGGGGACGGATCTCGGAGTTTATGATTCTGTGGCTGCAACCATTTGTGAAGAGTATAGGGTCGTGCAGTTTGATTTCCCGGGATTTGGAAGCAGCGATGAGCCGAGAGAGCCTTGGGATGTGGATGCATATGCGGATTTCTTTTGTGAATTTATGAAAGCACTTCAGATTGACCGGGCGACACTAATCGGTCACTCCTATGGGGGAAGAGTGATTATCAAGTTGGCAACGCGTAAGGATATTCCGTTTGAGATCGCCAATATTGTATTGATAGACAGTGCAGGGGTAATGCCTAAGCGTTCTGCAGCACAGAAGTTTAAGATTAAAAAATACAAAATATTAAAGCGTATTCTCAATATGAAATTTATATATGCCCTGTTTCCGGAGATTATTGATGATTGGAGAAACAGACAGGGGTCGGCTGATTACAGAAATGCATCCGTAATGATGCGTCAATGTCTGGTTAAGGCGGTGAACGAGGATTTGACGCCGCTTCTTTGCCAAATCAAACAGGATACGCTCTTGGTTTGGGGAGATCGGGATACAGCCACACCGATCGGCGATGCAAAGATAATGGAGCAATTAATACCGAATTCCGGGTTGGCTGTTTTGCAGGGATGCGGACATTTTTCCTTTTTGGAACAGCCGGTGGTGTTTCGGAATATTATGAGAGCATATTTTCAGATAGGAGTACATGAATGATAATCAGGATACTGATAGCGATCGTGCTTTCTGTTTGTGCGTTTTGGCTGACTATGCGTTATAACATGCATATGTTCCAGCTAAATGGTTATAAAAACGGAGAGCATGTTTCCTGGATAAAAAAGAATATCAGAATGCAATGGGTGTTGTTGTTTGGAATAATCCTTGGACTGGTTCGGTTTTTTGTGCCGTTTTTAATTGCGGATATTATTTGCTATCTGCATCTTCTTCTGATTATAACGGTATATAATGCCATGAAACATATGACAACAAAGAAAAAATTGGTGTACACTCCACGAGTAAAGAGAATGATCATTACCAATGTGATTGTGTCGCTTCTTATTTTAGTTGTTTCGTGGTGTATACTCGGCTCCAAACGTATTATCGGCTGCTTTATGCTTTGGGTGGGTATCCAGTTTTTCATGAACATCATTGTCAATGTAATCAATCATCCGATCGAAATGGCGGTGAATAATTATTACATCCGTGATGCGAAAAAAATGTTAAAACGTGTTCCGGGATTAACGATCATCGGTGTGACGGGAAGTTATGGTAAGACCAGTGTAAAGTTCTATCTTCAGACACTGTTGCAGGAACGATACCATGTGTTAGTGACGCCGGAAAGTTATAATACACCTATGGGTGTCGTGCGGACAATCCGCGAATCTTTGAAACCTACCCATGAGATTTTTATTTGTGAAATGGGAGCAAGACATGTAGGGGATATCAAAGAGATATGTGATATTGTACATCCGCATCACGGAATGATCACGTCCGTCGGACCGCAGCATTTGGAAACTTTTTTCCATATGGACAATATTAAGAATACCAAATTTGAGTTGGCGGATGCACTTCCGGATACCGGTATGCTTTTTTTAAACGGCGACAATGAATATATACAGGAAAAAGCGGTTTCCTATACAAATAAGACGTTTTATTATTCTGAGAATGAAGGCGAAGGATATTATGCAAAAGATATATCTGTTTCGCAGCTGGGAACAGAATTTGTTGTTGTGACACCGGAAGGAGAACAGGAGTGTTTCCGAACCAAACTGATAGGAGCACATAATGTTATCAATCTGGTCGGCGCCATTGCAGTTGCCAACCGGATGGGTATTCCGTTGAAAGAATTAAAAATTCCGGTGCGCAGAATCCAGCCGGTAGAGCATCGTATGCAAATGAGGGAGCATGGGTTGGTTACAATCATTGATGATGCATACAATTCCAATCCTGTCGGGTCAAAGGCGGCAGTAGAGACACTGGCTATGTTTGATGGAATCCGTATTCTTATTACGCCGGGTATGGTTGAACTCGGCGATAAACAAAAAGAATACAATTATAAATTCGGAACGTATGCAGCAGATTGTTGTGATTATATTTGTCTGGTCGGTAAGAGCAACAGCGCAGCTATAAAAGAAGGGGTGCTCAGTAAAGGTTTCCCTGAACAGAAATGTATGGTTTTTGACAGGCTGGAAGATGCTGTGTCTTATGCATATGCAATTAAAGGGCAGGGCCATAAGTATATTTTGTTGGAAAATGATCTGCCTGACAATTATTAGGAGGAATGAGACATGAAAACGAGAGTCGCAATGATGTTCGGAGGAAAAAGTGTGGAACATGAAGTATCTGTTATTTCAGGTATACAGGCACTTTTGAATATGGATACAGACAAATATGATGTAATTCCGGTCTATTTGACCAAGCAGAATGAAATGTATATCGGCGAATCTGTCGGAGACATCGAGTCATATAAAAATATTGATGAGTTGTTGAAAAAATCACAGCGTGTAATTATGATCCATGAAAACGGAAAAGTGCAGCTTGTGTCTTATCCTTTAAAAAAATTCGGTAAAAACACTCACGTCGAAATTGATATTGCTTTTCCGGTTGTTCATGGAACGAATGTGGAAGACGGTGCATTGCAGGGATATTTGAAGACAATGGGAATTCCGTTTGTCGGATGTGACGTAACGGCATCTGCTGTCGGAATGGACAAATACATTACTAAAATCATGTTGAAAGAAAAGAACATTCCGGTATTGGATGCGCAAATTTATACGTTGTCTGATTATGCTGAAATTGACAAACTTATGGATGATGTAGAAGACAGGATGGGTTATCCGGTCATTATCAAGCCGGTTAATCTCGGGTCCAGTGTCGGTATCAGTGTGGCAAAGAATCGGGTTGAGCTTGCAGGTTGTGTGGATGATGCGTTCCGCTATGCGACCAAGGTTATGGTTGAGCATGCAATTACGAATCTGCGGGAGATTAACTGTGCGGTTCTCGGAGATGAAAATGATGCAATTGCATCCGAATGCGAAGAGCCATTGCATACAAAAGACATTTTAAGCTACGAAGATAAATATGTTAACAATGCGAAAGGAAGCGGTTCCAAAGGAATGGCCAGTGTATCCAGAAAGATTCCGGCGCAGTTATCGCCGGAGGAGAGAGAAAGAGTACGCCGGTTGGCGGTGGATTCTTTCAAGGCGCTTGGCTGTAACGGAGTTTCCCGTATTGATTTTATGATTGATGAAGATAACGGCAACTTGTATTTTAATGAAATTAATACGATTCCGGGCTCGTTGGCTTTCTATTTATGGGAACCGGTCGGCGTACCTTACAAAGAGCTTTTGGATCGGATGATTCAGCTTGCGGTAAAGCGTACAAGAACAGAAGAAAGTCTGACATTCAGTTTTGACACCAATATATTAAATCAGGCAAGTTTTGGAGGTTCTAAGGGGGCGAAACTGTAGTGGAGACAGTTTATACAAAAAAAGCTGTTCCGGAGACAGCAGATCCGGGGAAATATACGAGTGCGGAATTTATTTATTCAGAATTCGTAGAGATAAAAAATAATGATTTTTTTGATATAAAAATGATGTATCCGCTGATGCAGATGGAGCATGCGTATAAGAGTTGTCTGGTGCGCAGGGAAGTCTATGACAGATTAAAGCAGGCGGCCCAAAAGCTTCCCCAAGGATACAAATTCCGTTTATGGGACGGATGGCGTCCTTTTGCCCTGCAGAAAGAATTATATGATGTATATGCGACAAAAATTATTCGGGATTTTGAACTGGCCGATGCAACGAAAGCCCAGAAAAACAGTGTGATTCGAAAATTTGTATCAGAGCCGGTAAGCGATAAAGAGATTGCACCGGTGCATACAACGGGAGGTGCAGTAGATCTCACAATTTTGGACGCACAGGGCAGAGAACTGGATATGGGAACAAAATTTGATGAGTTTTCAGATCGTACACATACCGCTTATTATGAAAGTGAAAGAAATATAGAAGTGAGACAAAATCGTCGATTACTGTATCACATTATGACGGAGGCCGGATTTACCAATCTGCCTTCCGAGTGGTGGCATTATGATTACGGTAATCGGTTTTGGGCATTTTATAAAAAATGTCCTGCCCTGTATCAAGGGGTTTTTACTAAGGAGGAACTGCATGGCAAAGAGGGAGAATGTATCCGGTAAAAATGCTACAGAAAAGAAAAAAATATATCGCAAAGATATTGATAAAGGATATATCATACTTTATTTAGGGGTTTTTCTGCTTGTGGTAATCGGTGAGGTTATTTTATTTCAGTTTGAGAATTTTACCATTTCCGATTTGTTTAAAGATATATTAGGCAATCTCATGGGAGTACTTGGAGCATTTCTTGTATTTGATATTGCTCACGAAAAAATATCAAAAGATTCCTATGCCAGTGAAGTGTCGGAACAGATTCTCGACACGCTTATGTATCACCAGGAAGCATTGGATATGTACGATAGCGAACAAAAGAAAATATTTGTGAAAACGTTTATCGGTTCAATTGTAGACGATGAAGATATCAGCGATATGATTAGCAGCCATCTGGATAATTATGTTTTGACGCACAAAGATTTTGAGGAAAAATCGAATGTGTTTACGGAGCGGGATTGCCGGCTTCGTACATCTTTTGACTATGATTTTATATTGGAAACCGAGAGAACAGGATCTTTTGCAGCATTACAGGCGATGAATGAAGATAATACCGATCCATATTTTTATATGCAGCAAAAGCTCAATTTTCAGGTAAAATATTTATCGCAACACGGCAATTTTACACAATCGGAAAAAGTTAAGATTGCATTTGTATATGACAATGCAACATTGGATGATAGCCTGCGCAGCAATGAATGTGTGTTCAGGGAAAATCTTGAGTTAGAAGATGTGGATAAGGCATATTTTGCATCCATGAAGGATAATAAAACAGCTTTGAAGGAAGCCGTCAAAAAAATGTTCCGCCCACATCTTTCCGTAGATAAATTTCGCGGTGAAGTGCAGGAAGTTGAAGTGGTGGAAGACAGAGGAATGATCATTACCTTTGAAGTGAAAGGAATGGATTACACGGCCAATACCCATGAAATCGATATTTTGTTTCACATGCCGAAAAAATGGGATAGTATCATTGAGGTCGCTATTGTGGAGCCTACCAAAGCGCCTAAAATTTCCCTCAGTTATAATGAGGACAAGATGGATGTTGACATGTATCCGTTTCTTAACAGAGGCGATTCTTCTGCGCATTCTCTTGTTTCGGAAAGGGAAAACGGATTATTTCATTTGTCGCTAAACGGGGAATGGGTATATCCGGTCAGCGGTGTTATTTTTTCGGTGAAAAAAAATTCTAAAATTAATCTTTAATCAGCCGATATATATATTGCAGATGTTGTGCGGTCAACAGCATTTGCAACCAAGGAAGGTGTGTGAGAGCACAAGGGATGTGCGATTGCATGCTTTTTTTGTGTTTTTAAACCTATCATCATAATAAAATAAGGAGGGATACATTGAAGATTGATTCCAGTTACATAGGAATGGAATCCGCCAGAAGATATTCTTCTGTGACCAAAAAAACAGCCAATGTCAGCCTGGTAGACATGACGGCTTATCAAGGACGTGAATTAGAAAAGGATAACTTTTCAGACTTACTTAATACCGGGACACAGGACGAGAGCGGCAATTTTCTGCTTGATGAAAACAGCCGCGTAATCGCAACCAGAGCAACTTACAAGACAAATACAGCCATTACATCCATTGATGAGAAAAAGACGTTGCAGTCGATTCGGGAAATGTGTGTGCAGTATTTGATAAGGTGGCTTTATTCGAACATCGGAGCCGGAAGAGGCCATGCCGAAAGACCGGCTGTGGACGGCATGAACGGATATGCGAATAACTACTTGGGAAATAATCAGGTGCAGAGCATCGGAAACACCGGAGGAATCTATAATTTCGGGCAGTTTCGGATGAATATGAGTTATTACCACGAAGAGGTGGAGCAGACGCAGTTCAGTACGATGGGAACAGTCCGGACATCGGACGGAAGAGAAATTAATTTTAATTTAGGACTTTCCATGAGCCGGCGTTTTCAGGAGTATGCGCAAACGACTTCGGTCGGAGAATTTGTGCAGATGACAGATCCGCTTGTGATTAATCTGGATACCGGAATGACAACCTTGTCCGATCAGAAATTTGAGTTTGATTTGGACTGTGACGGAATCAAAGATACGATTTCCGGATTAGGTGGAGGAAGCGGTTTTCTGGCACTTGATAAAAACGGGGATGGTATGATCAATGACGGTTCCGAACTTTTCGGTACAAAGAGCGGGGATGGTTTTGCAGATCTTTCGCAGTATGATGAGGACGGAAACGGGTGGATTGATGAAAATGATGCCATTTTTGAAAAACTTCTTGTATGGGCAAAGGATGAGAACGGAAAGGATGAGCTTTATACATTGAAGGAAGCAGGCGTGGGAGCAATGTGCCTTCAACGTGCCGAGACGGATTTTTCTTTGAATTCTCTAAAGGACAATCAGGCTAACGGAAAAATTCGGTCAACGGGAATTTTTTTATATGAAAACGGAAATGTCGGAACCATGCAACAGCTGGATTTGGCACAATAAATAGGAAAGAGGTTGCCTTCGGGCAACCTTTTTTGCTGTGAATGGGGCTTTGTTTTTTTGCATATATTAGCACGGGAGGGAGACCGGCTATGAAGAGAAGGCGTGATATGGGATGGATGAAAGATATGGTCGCAGTTGTTATATTTTTGCTTCTGTTTCCTTATTTTACCATTTCTTTTAAGCAACAAAAGAACCAGCTTACGGATGAGCCCTGTCCGGAAGCAGATTTACAGACGGAGTATGACCTAATTGCAAAATTGCCGCATAATCAAAAATATTTTGTTGTGTGGGAAGAAGAAGGAACCCGTTTGACATTACCGGTAGAGCATTTTTTGGTCGGTGCATTGGCGGCAAGCATTCCTTTATCCTATGAGGAAGAAGTTCTGAAAGCACAGGCAGTAATTCTTCGCAGCGATCTTTGCAGGAGATATGAGGAAATTGGGAAAAATAAGCAAGGGATAAAAACAATAACAATAGGAACAGGAGAGGGGAATTATTGGACGGATTACCGGATGCAGAGTGCGTGGGGAAAGTCTTATGAAGAATATTTAAAAAAATGTACCGATGCAGTTGTAAATACGCAGGGTATTTATCTGGCATACGAGGGGAAAGCAATTGCCGGATATTATCATGGCATGAGCGCCGGAAGAACAAGAGACGGAACGGAATTATCCGGGGAGGGGCGATTTGGTTATCTTAGGTCAACTGATTGTACGGACAATCTCAGCAGTCAAAGTTACGTCACGGAAACGAAAATAAGAACGGAAGAGGTAGGAAAACTGGAGGAAGACCGGCGGACAGCCGATGGGTATGTAATTTCCGTGCAAAGGGAAGAACAATCGGTTCCGGGAGAGCAGTTGAGGGAGGAACTGGGATTGGCCTCCTCTAATTTTTCGTGGGTGAAAGATAACGATTATTACATATTTACCGTTAAGGGGTTCGGTCATGGTTTTGGACTGGATCAATACTATGGAAATGTGCTTGCATCAAAAAGTAAAGATTATAAAGAGATCATAGATTATTTTTTTGCAGATGTGACCTTTCAAAAAATGGAATAAAAGGCAGGAAACGGGAGACACTATCACTGAGGTGATAAATATGCAGAAAAATAATAAAAAGCAAAAGAAAAGCCTGATTTTCTCAACCGCAGTCGTAGTTGTGGGATGTATTGCGACGGCAATCTATGTAAATCAGACCATGGAAAGTGCATCGGATTATAAAGTTGACCTGGCACAACTGAATACAGAAACCGGAGAGAGTGTGAGTATTTCTAATGATCCTGAGTTAAACAGGGGAGCATCGCTTGCCAGAGTCAGCGGAGGTGATGTGGTAAACGAGAGACCGAAGGATTCCGGTGCAGAGAACAAGAAGTCGATAAAAACGGAAAAATCTTCGGAGACAGAGCTGCAGGACAGCGAACCGATAGAGGAAACAGCATCTGATTCTGTAGTAGCGCAGACAACGGAACTTTCCTTTGAGCCTGAAAATGGCATTGGCTGGCCGGTGGTCGGCGATGTAATTTTAAACTTCAGCATGGATAGTGCTGTATACTTTGCAACGTTGGAGCAGTATAAGTACAACCCGGCAATTTTAATCGGCGCCGATCAGGGAAATCCGGTCAGTGCGGTTGCGCAGGGACAAGTAGTTAAAATTGCAAAATCACCGGAGCTTGGACAGTATCTGGTTATGGATCTCGGAAGCGGGTACGAAGTTACTTACGGACAACTGGAAGAACTTCAGGTATCGGAGGGTGACGTGGTAGCAAGAGGTCAGGTT
Source organism: Lachnospiraceae bacterium (assembly GCA_017461865.1). Lineage (GTDB taxonomy): Bacteria > Bacillota > Clostridia > Lachnospirales > Lachnospiraceae > SVFI01. Next base: position 24,610 of record JAFTVQ010000007.1, read on the forward strand.
TTGGGATATGTAGCTAAGGCGAGCAAATACTATTCCGTGGAAGGCAATCATATATATTTGAAAATTATTAAGGACGGAGAGCCGGTGAATCCTCTTAGTCTGTTGCAGTAGGAGATGTTTATGGTCGCTGTAACGAATGCAAAAATAGTCACAATGGAAGAAGAGACAGGAATCATTGAGAGAGGATCGGTGCTCATTGAGGATGATCACATCTTGGAAGTGGGTGAAGATGTTTTGATTCCGCCGGGATGTGTAACAATCGATGCAAAGGGAAACATGTTGCTTCCCGGATTTATCGAAGCGCACTGTCATATGGGAATTACGGAAGAAAAAAAAGGAAGAGAAGGGGATGATTGCAATGAATGCGTAGATCCGCTAACCCCGTATCTGCGGGCAATAGACGCCATCAATCCCATGGATGCTGCTTTTCACAATGCAGTTGCAGCCGGAATCACTTCGGCAATGATCGGACCCGGAAGTGCAAATGTTGTCGGAGGACAATTTGCATTTTTGAAAACACATGGACGGTGCATTGACGATATGATTCGCCTGACTCCTGCTGCCATGAAGGTTGCGTTTGGAGAAAATCCGAAAATGAATTACGGTATGAAGGACAATAGTCCTTACACCCGAATGGCAATTGCAGCTATGTTGAGAAAAGAGTTGCTCACGGCAAAGAATTATATTGAAAACAATTCTCAAAAACCTGAGATCGGAAAGGAAAAGGATGCAGAAAAAGAATTTCGTTACGGTTGCTACCGGGAGGTTTTTTCCGGAAAGATTCCGTTAAAGGTCCATGCGCATCGTGCGGACGATATATTGACGGCCATACGTATAGCCGGAGAGTTTAATTTAGATATTACACTGGATCATTGCAGTGAAGGACATCTGGTCGCGGAGGAGATAAAAAAATCGGGATATCCGGCCATTGTGGGACCGGATCTTGCCAGCAGAAATAAGATTGAAGTACAAAACATGGCATTTAAGACCGCGGGACAATTAAGTAAGACAGGGATAACTGTTGCGGTAACGACCGATCATCCGGTGACTCTCATACAATCTCTTCCGCTATGTGCAGCACTTGCAGTAAAAGAAGGATTGTCTATGGGAGCAGGACTGGAGGCAATCACAATTGCGGCGGCAAAAATTTGTCGGATGGATCATAAAGTCGGAAGTATCAGGTCCGGTAAGCTTGCGGATTTAGTGCTGTTTCGGGGGCATCCGTTTGAGACATTCTCCAAAGTTCTCTTTACAATGATTGACGGAAAAATTGTTTATCGTGATGCAGAAATGTTTCTTTAACTCTTTACCAGTTCCCATGCGTAGGGTATAATACAAACGTGTGTGGAGGTTGAGTTTTTACGATGCAGAAGAGATTTCAGACCAAAGGAAAGAACCTGTTTTTTTGTCTGATTTGCATGACTTTTTTATCAGGATGTCACATGATGCCGGAACCGGTAACTGTGTTTGACAGCACTGCGGAGGCTCCTGCCCCGGAGACGGATGTGCAGAGTGACTATGAAGCAGAGATGGAAAACCGGGAAGGATTCATCGGTGAAGAAGAGTACGAGCAGAATTTTACCAGACCGCAGGTTGATTCAAATATATATGTTGATTTATTAGGATATACGCCGGAGGATCAGAAGTATGCATACTTTGTAGGTGATGACCTTTCTGATACCTTTTACGTTTATGAAAGTGCCACGGACAGGAGAGTATATTCCGGAACCATTAAGAAGATGGGGAATAAAAAAGTGGACGGAAAAAATGTTTATCGGGGAGATTTTACAAACATTACCGAGCCGGGCGTATATTACATACAGACCGCTATTATAGGACAGTCCTATACGTTCCGTATTGATGAGGGCAGATATGAGACTCAGCACAGCGAGCTCGCAGAGGAATTTCTTGCACTGTCCCCGGGTCAATACTATGGTAAGACCAACACGCATGTAAAGAGGATGAAGATTTATTATTCGTTCCAAAAATTAGCCACGGCTTACCAGTTTTTCGGACAGTCTTTTGATGAGGAATATGAAAAGAAATTGGAGGAACATTTACAGTGGCTTTTAGAACTCCGTCAGGAGGTCCTTGCAGAACGTGCCGGAAAAGAGAAGCCGAATTATGCGGATCCGGGTGCTGCAGAGGAGCAGATAGTCAAGGAAGATTATTTGTTTGCATCTGCCATGGCGACAGCATATACGCTGGTTCAGCCGTATAATGCACCGCTGGCCGGGCAGAGTCTGTCGCAGGCACAGAAAGCATACCAGAATGCTCTTCGTTTTAAGTTGACGGGAGACCATCAATATATGGCAGCGGCAGCACTGTTTCGTGCTTCCGGAAATTATTCTTATCACGCTGTTATGAAAGAAGCTTACACTGGAAAACAGACGTTAGCAGAGGCTAACGGATATAAGTCCCTATCTGTTGATAAGGAAATATTATGTGATTATGTTTTGTGGGGAAATTTATTTTATATGACAGCGACAAAAGGTGCGGATTTGGATATTTGTGATAAACAGATGTCGGAGATGATGGACTTATGCGGAGCATATTTGTCGGATTCGCCGCGCAATGCGTTTGGACTGATTAATGACAGGGAGACATCTTTGGAAAAAGCTATTTGGCTTACTATGTCGGATTATATTATTGTCAGTCGGGAGTATCGGAATGTCTGTAAAGAGCAGCTTCATGCGCTTGTTCATGATATGGAGGAAATTTATCTTTCCCATGAACAGAAGTCCACATTGCTTTTGATTCTTGCAAATCTTGCAGAAAATGAGGAGACAGAATAAAAAAGTAAAGGAATTGGCCGGTTAGACCAATTCCTTATTTTTTTCATGTGTTTCCGTAAGAATATTGCATACATATTTTCCGATGTGGCGACGGTCTTCCGGAGAGAGATCCGACATGTAAAACGGTTCACTGAATTCCATAATTATATGCTGCTTCTCGACCCGTGGCATGTGAGCCTCGAAAATGTTGCGGGTATTGTTGTATGTGACAACCACGATCGGACATTTGGACTTTTCTGCCATCTTAAAGCTTCCGTCATGGAAAGGAAGAAGAAGCTTATCTGTTTTATTACGGGTGCCTTCCGGGAAAACCGAAACGGAAACCCCTTCCTTCAACAATTCGATATTGGCAAGAATTGTTTTCAGACCCTGCTTGATATCGCCACGGTCAATAAAGGTACAGTCGATACGTTTCATCCAGTGGCAGAGAAGCGGATAGCGTAACATCTCTTTTTTAGATAGGAAACTGATCGGTCCCTGCGCATACTGGGAAAGCAGCATAATGTCAAAATAGCTCCGATGGTTACCTACAAACAACACTGCCCGGTCTTTTGGGATGTTTTCCAGACCGATGGTAGTTACCTTTGTACCTGCCAAAAAAAGAATACATCGAAATCCCCATTTGACAATAGCGTTGGATGACCTGCGTCTCAGCGGACGATTGAATTTATCAAGAATCCATTCAATAATCAGGAGCGGAAGCGTCAATATTAAAAAGAAAAACAGAAAGATTATAATTGCCGAAAAACGTAACATAACAATGACCGTCCTTTCTTTCTATAAACAGTACATATTATAGCCCAAACGGCTTGAAATAACAAGCATTCATCATATTTTTGCGTTGTCTCCATACAATATAAAGAAGAAAATTCGGGAGAATATAAATTGAAGCAGATAAGAAGAAAAATTGCATGGATAGGGATGCTGACATTTGTTGTTTTTTTATTCGGATGCAAGAGCGATAAACTGGATGAACATAAGGTCAAAAATCTGGAGTATACGGTGACAAGTGAGGATCGCCTTCCGGAGGAGTTAAAAGATATTGTAGATGGAAAAAAGGAGCAACCGTTCAAAATGACGTTCCGTGACGGGGAGTATCTGTACATATGTCAGGGTTACGGCGAACAACCTTGCGGAGGTTACAGCATACAGGTAGAAGAAGTGTATCAGACGACCAATGCAGTTTATTTTTCCTCGGCATTGATCGGACCGTCACAGGCGGAGGAGCGGATACAGATGCCGACCTATCCGTATATTGTAATAAAAACAGAATATCAGGATATGACAGTTGTCTTTGACTGATAATTTAGTGTATGATAAGAAACAGAAAAGAGACAGGAGGAACTCCGGATGAAATTGATTCAGGGAGGTACCATCGTTGACCCTTACAAAGGTGCGATGTATCAGAAAGATATTTTGATAAAGGACGGAAAGATTGCGGAGATCGGAGAGAAGATAGATATTTCCGGCTGCGGAGAAGATGTGCAGGTCATAGATGCTGCCGGCAAAAAGATCGGGCCGGGGCTTGTAGATGTGCATGTACATTTCCGTGATCCCGGATTTACCTACAAAGAAGATATCGAGACGGGTGCGTTGTCTGCGGCGAAAGGCGGTTTTACTGCTGTGGTGCTTATGGCGAACACCAAACCTGCTGTAGATAATGAGGACACGCTGTCCTATGTCATAGAAAAAGGAGCAAATACAGCAATTCATGTGCATACCTGCGCAGCGATTACCAAGTCTTTGCAGGGCGAAACCATGACGGACATGAAAGCGCTCAAACAGGCAGGTGCTGTGGGATTTACCGATGACGGAATTCCGATTCTTTCTGAAGCACTTGTAAAAAAAGCCATGGAGGAAGCCGTGAAATTGAATGTTCCGCTCAGTTTTCATGAGGAGAATCCGGCGTATATTGAGAATAACGGAATTAACCGCGGAAAAGCATCGGCCCATTTTGGCATTGGCGGATCGGACCGTATGGCAGAGATCAGTCTCGTGGAGAGAGATCTTGAGCTGGCACTTTCCACCAAAGCGGCATTTAATGTGCAGCATATCAGCGCAAAGGAGAGCGTAGAGCTTGTAAGGAAGGCTAAAAAAAGAGCATCGGAGTTAGGGTTGAATAACATTCATGCAGAGGCCACGCCACATCATTTTACATTGACGGAGGAGGCTGCAATCAAATACGGAACGCTGGCTAAAATGAATCCGCCGCTTCGTGAAGAGTCGGATCGGATGGCTGTGATAGAGGGACTTGCAGACGGAACCATTGACCTGATTGCTACGGACCATGCACCGCACAGCAGTGAAGAAAAAGAGCGTCCGGTTACGGAAGCGCCGAGCGGTATTATTGGATTGGAAACAGCATTTGCGTTAGCGATTACTCACCTTGTAAAGCCGGGTTACCTGACACTTACGCAACTGTTTGAACGTATGAGTTTGGCACCGTCGCAGATGTATCATCTTCCGTATGGAACTTTAGAGCCGGGAAAAGAAGCAGATCTCATTATATTTGATGATGAAAAAGAGATTACGTTTGATCGATTTATATCAAGATCTTCCAATTCCCCGTTCCTCGGACAAACTTTTTATGGTACCATTGAAATGACGATATGCAAAGGAGAGATTGCCTTTGCTGTAAAAGAATAAAACAGACAAAAAGAAAGGATCATATTATGGCACAGAAGAAAAAAGTAGTTGCAAAAGTATTCCGACAGGACGAAATTGCAACCGATATTTATGATATGTGGATTGAGACCGATCTGGCAAAGGACGCAAAGCCGGGTCAGTTTATCAGCGTATATCCGAAAAACAAAGCAACACTCCTTCCGAGACCAATCAGTATTTGTGAAGTAAATGAAGAAAAGACGATGCTCCGTATCGTATACCGCGTGGCCGGACAGGGAACAGCGGAGTTTTCCGGATATCACACGGGAGGAGAAATTACAATTCTCGGAACGCTCGGAAACGGTTTTTCGACGGAAAAGGCAGACGGAAAGAGAGTCTTCCTCATGGGCGGCGGAATCGGTGTTCCTCCGATGCTCCAGCTGGCGAAAGAGCTCAAATTCCGTGGCAAGGCGCAGAGTGTCAGCGCAATTCTCGGTTACAGAAATGAATTGTTCCTTTGTGATGATTTTAAGTCATACGCAGACCTTTATGTGGCTACGGAAGATGGCAGCAGCGGAAGTAAGGGAACGGTCATGGATGCTATCAGAGAGAATGATTTAAAGGGAGATATCATCATGGCCTGCGGACCGATGCCGATGCTCCGTGCAATTAAAAAGTTTGCAGAAGATAACGGGATGGAAGCATATATTTCTCTGGAAGAGAGAATGGCATGCGGTGTAGGTGCGTGTCTTGGTTGCGTATGCACAACAAAAGAAGTGGATCATCATTCTCATGTAAAAAATGCAAGAATCTGTACCGATGGACCGGTCTATGATGCAAAGGAGGTAATGATCTGATGAATACAAAAGTTACAATTGCAGGAGTGGAATTTAAAAATCCGGTCATGACCGCATCCGGAACATTTGGTTCGGGAATGGAATACGGTGAGTTTGTTGATTTGAATAAATTGGGAGCTGTGGTTACGAAGGGTGTGGCCAATGTACCTTGGCCGGGCAATCCGACACCGCGTGTTGCGGAAACTTACGGTGGTATGCTCAATGCAATCGGACTTCAGAATCCGGGTATTGAAGTGTTTGTGGAAAGAGATCTTGAATTCCTCAAACAGTATGATACAAAAGTAATTGTCAACGTATGCGGAAAGAGTATTGAAGATTACGTGGAAGTGGTGGAACGTCTCTCGGATGAGGCGGTGGACATGCTTGAGATTAATGTTTCCTGTCCGAATGTAAAAGAGGGAGCAATTGCATTCGGTCAAAATGCAAAAGCACTTTCCGAAATTACTGCAGAAATCAAAAAGAAAGCGAAGCAGCCTGTGATTATGAAGCTGAGTCCGAATGTGACGGACATTACGGAGATGGCAAAAGCAGCGGAAGCAGCAGGTGCGGACGCGCTTTCCCTCATCAACACGATTACCGGAATGAAAATTGATATTCACAGAAGAGCGTTTGCTTTGGCTAACAAAACAGGAGGTATGAGCGGTCCTGCGATTAAGCCGGTAGCTGTACGTATGGTATATCAGGTGGCTAATGCCGTAAACATCCCGATCATCGGAATGGGAGGTATTGCGAACGCGGAAGATGCCATCGAGTTTATAATGGCCGGAGCGACAGCCGTTTCTATCGGTGCCATGAACTTCATCAATCCATATGCGACCGTGGAGACGGTAGAAGGTATCGAGAAGTTTATGCAGGAAAAAGGAATTGCGGACATCAATGAGATTATCGGCTGCGTAAAATAATGCGGATAACCTCGCAGAGATTGCAGAGAGGTATCTTGTAGAGTAAGAAGAAAATAAAAAAGAGAGGATATTTTGTTATCCCGTAGCATAAGCGGCCACGGGCAACAATATATCCTCTTTTTTAATATCCGTATTTTTCTAACATATCTTGTTTCTGCTCTGCATACAATGTATCAAGAAATCGGGAGGTTTTTTATGAATATCATTCGGAATAATATACATATGGACAGGATAAAATGCAAAGCTGTCAGTCAGATGAGTCTTGAGGATGATATCAATTTGCCGGAAAACAGTCCGGATTTAAGCAAGATTATTTTCAAGGACGGAAATATAGTTGTTTCTGATGTGAAAGTATGGAAGGACCATGTACAGATTAAGGGGGTTATGGAAGTGGCCATTCTGTACGTGACGGAGGACGATGATGAAAAGTTAGCCCGCATAGAGGGAAAACTTGCGTTTGATGAAACGGTGTATGTAGAAGGTGCACAGCCGGGAGATGTGATGGATGTCAGCTGGAAGATAGAAGATCTCTCCGTCAGTGTAATTAACTCCAGAAAACTCAGTGCGAGAAGCATAGTTACCTTCTGCATACAATCGGATATGTTGTATGACGAGGAGGCGGCCTGTGATTTACAGGATGCAGAGCATGTTGAGTATCATCTGCAGCAGATGGAGCTGGCACGTCTGGCCATATGCAAAAGGGACATTTACCGTATCCGGCAGGAGCTGGAGCTTCCGTCCCATATGCCGAATATATTCCGTCTCATATGGCAGAGTGTACGGATTACGTCACCGGTATTTAAACCGATGGAAGATAAAATCGGTTTAAGCGGAGAACTTTCGGTTTTTCTTCTCTATGAAAGTACGCAGGAAGATGATAATGTGCAATACTATGAAACATCGATTCCGTTCAGCGGAACCGTGGATTGCCAGGGAAGTCATGAAATGATGCTCCCGGATATCAAGTACTGTGTCAGCAGTCGGGAGTTTGAAGTACGTCCGGATTTGGATGGGGAAGAGCGCGGATTTGCCATGGAACTGGTGCTTGATTTGTGCATCAAAATGTATGAAGAAGAAAATGTTGCTGTTCTCAGCGATGTGTACGGGACGAGAAAAGATGTGGAGGCGGAAGTAAAAAAAGGCAGCTTTAGGAAAATACTGGTGCGTAACAACGGAGTGTGCAGACTCAGTGAAAAGATACCGGTGGAAGGAAATCCGCAGATACTGCAGCTGATTCACAGTGAGGGAGAGGCTTATGTGGAAGACTGTACAAAGACGGAGGAAGGAATACAGATTGAGGGAATGATTGTCATGAAATGTCTTTATGTCACAAGTGATGACAAAACCCCGTATTCATCTATTGAACAGAATATACCGTTTTCCTATATGCTGGAAGCCGGAGGTGCAGCGGAAGGAATTCTTCCGGAGATAAAAGTTAGCTTAGAACAACTATCGGTCAGCATACCGGATGCCAATGAACTGGAAGCAAAAATTGCATTGAATATCACGGGTATAGTGTTTGAAGAATTTGAAAAAGAGTTGGTGACGGATATACACGTTCTTGAACCGGATAAGGCAACAAGACGTAACCAACCGGCCATGGTTGTTCACATAGTTTCCGGAGAAGACAGCCTGTGGAAGATCGGAAAAAAATACCATATGCCTGTCCATAAGATCCGGGAGATGAATTCCATGAGTACCGATGAGGTAAAAGCAGGAGATAAATTACTGCTTGTAAAGGAAAGAGAATAGGATGAAAAATGCCGGGAGTAACCACTCCCGGTTGCTTTTTTATGCGATTCGTTATATATTAGTTTTAATAATGTATACAAAATGCAAGGCGGATACAATATGAAATCAATTACCAGAAATGCATATGCAAAAATAAATTTAGGACTGGATGTTACCGGGGTATTGCCGAATGGTTACCATGAGGTAAAAATGATCATGCAGAATGTAGGAATCTGCGATACACTTACCTTTACCGAGAGGGAGGACGACCAAATCGTGATAGAGACCGATGACGGCAATCTTCCGGTTAATGAGGACAACCTTATTTATAAGGCGGTTATGCTTTTGCGCGGTCTGACAGGTGATGAGAGAGGCGTAACGGTACATTTGACAAAGAGAATCCCTGTGGCAGCAGGTATGGCGGGCGGAAGCACGGATGCAGCAGCTACACTGCTCGGTGTCAACGAGTTGTGGAATCTGGGACTCTCAAAAGAAAAAATACAAGAGGAGAGTGTATCGATCGGGGCGGATGTACCGTATTGTGTGCTCGGACAGACAGCTCTTTCGGAAGGAATCGGTGAGAAGCTGACGCCGGTAGCGTCGCCGCCGCAGGCTTATTTGGTTGTCGCAAAACCGGATATTTATGTGTCTACTCCGGTTGTGTATAAAAAGTTGGATGCAAAAGAAAACTATGAGCATCCGGATATCGACGGAATGATTTGTGCACTGGAAGAAAAGGATTTGGACGGGATTGTGGAACGTCTCGGCAATGTGCTGGAAACCGTTACCGTGGAAGACTATCCGATAGTCGATGAGATCAAAAAGTTACTGTTAGGCAATGGCGCCATGGGGGCGTTGATGAGTGGAAGCGGACCGAGTGTGTTCGGTATTTTCAGGGATGAGCAGACGGCGAAGGATGCGTATGAAAAATTATCCCGTACCAATCTTGCAAAGCAGTTGTTCGTAACTACTTTTCAAAATGGAGAGAACGTATGAAAGATATGATGTTAGAGAATATGGACGAATATTTGCCGCTTCGTGATGTGGTTTTTAAGACATTGCGACAGGGAATTCTGACCGGTGAGTTAAAGCCGGGGGAACGACTGATGGAAATCCATCTGGCAGACCGCCTTGGGGTCAGCCGTACCCCGATTCGTGAGGCAATTCGAAAATTGGAACTGGAGGGTCTTGTGACCATGATCCCTCGTCGGGGCGCAGAGGTCGCACAGATTTCGGCTAAAAATTTAAAAGATGTGCTGGAAGTGAGACAGGCTCTTGATGCACTCGGTGTGGAACTTGCATGCGAACGCATTACGGACGAAGGATTAAAGGAACTGAAAGATGCATGTGATCATTTTGCCGAGGTGACAAAGACGAAAGATGCGACCGTGATCACAAAAGCGGATGTTGCACTGCACGATGTGATCATCCGTGCGACGGGAAATGAGCGTCTGCAGCAGATGATATCAAATCTTGCGGAACAGTTGTACCGTTACCGTTTTGAATATATCAAAGATTCGTCTTATCATCAGTTGCTCATTGAGGAGCACAGCCGTATCTATGAGAGTATTGCAGCCCGGGATAAGGAGCGCGCAGTAAAGGAGATTCAGGAGCATATCAACAATCAGCTCAATACGATTATGGAGCACCTGAACCTGAATTAGGCGTTGGTTATAAAAAGTAGCAAAATGGAATAAGTCGGAAAAAAACAGGGCATACTCCTGATAGATCAAAAGATCGGAAGGAGTTATGCAATGAAAGAAAAACTAGAGAAAGAAATAGAGACGTTTGTATACGGAATGCTGAGCCTAATATTCGGTATGGCCTTTTTCTTCGGGGTGCTTTATCCGGATCATGGTATTTCGCCGCGGGCGTGTTATGTGGAGAACAAGGAGACCGAATCGGTGACACGGCCTTATGACAGACAGCGGAGCGATTTGTGGGAAGAAATTTATTATTGTGACAGATCCCGCATCCGTTACAAACTGTATTTTTACGAACGTTTTAAAAACAGTTAGGAGCAGTTTTTATGTCAGATTGTTTAAAAGATGCGCCGATAGGTGTGTTTGATTCCGGTTTCGGAGGATTGACCGTAGTCCGCGAGATTATGCGCCAGATACCAAATGAAAAGATAATCTATTTCGGGGATACGGCCCGTGTACCTTACGGAAGTAAGTCAAAGGAAACCGTAACCCGTTTTTCGCGCCAGATTACCCATTTTTTGCAGACGCAGAAAGTGAAGACTATTGTGGTTGCGTGCAATACAGCCAGCGCATATGCTCTGGATGAACTGGAAAAAGAGATCGACATTCCGATGATCGGCGTGGTGAAGCCGGGAGCAAAAGTAGCGGCGGAAACAACCCGGAACGGTAAGATTGGGGTAATCGCCACCAGTGCAACCATCGGATCCGAAATATATACTACATATATCAAGGAGTTGAAGCCGGAAGTTCATGTAACCGGAAAAGCTTGTCCGCTTTTTGTGCCGCTTGTGGAGGAAGGTCTTTTGGAAGATCCGGTAACGGATGAAATTGCTTCCCGCTACCTTTTGGAATTGATTGATATCGATATTGATACGCTGATTCTCGGATGTACACATTATCCGCTGATCCGCAATACAATCGGACGTGTTGTTGGGGATAAAGTAACGCTGGTAAATCCGGCTTACGAGACGGCAAGAGAACTGAAACTTTTGCTGGAGGAGAAGGGGATTCTTCAGGACAAGAAACCGGATCTGGGCGAAAACCGTTATCAGTTTTTTGTTTCCGACGGTGCGGATAAGTTTAAGACTTTCGCCAATTCTATTTTAAAATACGGTATTTTATCGGCAAAGACCATAAATATCGAGGAGTATTAATATGACGAAAGATGTGCTGATTTCCGTGTCCTCGTATCAGACAGCCCAGGATGAAACGGAACGCATGGAAGTAATTAATAAAGGGACTTATTACAAGAAAAAAGACTTTCACTACGTGCTTTATGAAGAGATGATCGAGGGATTGGAGCAACCGGTCAAAAGTATGGTGAAGTTTCGCAAAGGCGATTTGACGGTGAGCAAGAAAGGGTTGCTCAACGTAAATATGGTCTTTGAAGAAAACAGAAAGAATAATTGTTGCTATGCAACGCCATACGGTGATATGATGCTCGGAATCGATACGAAAGAAGTGGAAGTGACCGAGGAGGAAAACTGTATTTTTGTAGATGCAGTTTATTTGCTGGAGGCTAACTATGAACCGCTGGCTGATTGTGAAATCCATATGGAAATCCGTTCGCAGGAGAGCGGAATAGATATAATGTAAGCAAAAAAAGAGACTGATGAACAGTCTCTTTTTGATTTATTTTACCTGGGTAACACCGGCTTTCTGCTTGGCTGTAGCCCAAGCACGCTGGAATGCGTTCTTTTTCTTTTCCGGCTCGGTTGATTTGGTATTGCGGATACCTTTCACATCAAGGATGTAAATTCCGCTGACAGAAGCTTTTACTTCTTTCTTTACAGGAACTTTGTCATAAATCTTTTCCTCGCACACAAGAGAGAGAATCTGCGGACCGACTTTTGCTTTTACAATCGGAAGCTTTGTAGACCGCATAAGTTTCGGGGTCTGGGCAATTACCGACTGCGGAAGTCCGGAATCTTTAATCTTCATTCGTTTCTTATCAATGATTAACATGGAGACGGTTTGTTTGGAAGCCTCCATCATTTCCTGTTGCTGAGCCTGTGTTTTCTGTGCTTTTTTACCAACAAAATATAAAACAATGATGGCAATAATCATAATAGCCAATATAACTAAAAGTACAATTGTTGCGGTATTCATAGCGCCCTCCTTCATATTTCTGATACAAACATAGGTATTGTAACATTCTTTTTTTATAAGTGCAAGAAAGTATGAATTCTTTATGAATTTTTTACAAAGGCTTTCAAGGAAAATGAAAATGTGGTATAAGTAAAGAGATGTTTTCATCAATAAGAAATGAGGAGAAATTTTAATATGAAAAAGAAATTATTGGCGATGCTTCTTGCGGTCGGAATGGTAATGAGCCTTTGTGCATGCGGTTCCGAGGATAAGAAAGACGCAGAACAGGCGGGAACGACAGAAACTGCAGCTACAGGTGTGGTTTCTTCTAAGGATTACAACCCGGACGATTATGTAACACTCGGAGATTTGTCTTCTCTTGAAGTAACGGTAGATGTAGTAAACTATAGCGATGAGGATGTGGAGAAACAGTTTCAGGATGAAGTGGAATACTATATCGAAGCTTCCGATTTATATGAGTATACTGTTTCCGACAAGACTACGGTGGAAGAAGGAGACATTGCCAACATTGATTATGTAGGTAAAAAAGACGGCGTTGCTTTTGACGGCGGAACAGCGCAGGGACACCATCTGGAAATCGGTTCCGGTTCGTTTATTGACGGATTTGAAGAAGGTCTGATCGGACATAGTGTCGGAGAGACCGTTGCCCTTGATCTTACGTTCCCGGAAGAATATCATAGTGAAGAATTGGCAGGACAGGCAGTTGTATTTGATGTGACAATTAACTCCATTGATACAAGAAAGATGCCGGAGATTACAGATGAATTAATCAAGTCTTTTGATATGGGATTTGATACCGTTGCAGCCTATAAGGAAGATATTGCCAATTACCTGAAAGAAAACTGTGAGGAAACCAATGATTCAGAAAAAGAATCTGCGATTTGGGAAGCAGTAAATGCATGCTGTACAGTGAACGACCCTCCGCAGGAGATGGTAGATGATGAGGCTGCAAGCATGAAAAAGAATGCGGAAATGTATGCTTCCTATTACGGCGTGTCATTTGATGAATTCCTGACAAATTATATGGGATATACAGCAGAAAGTTTCGAGGAAGAAACGAAAGCATCTGCAATTGAAACTTCCAAGCAGAAGATGCTTGTTGCCGCCATCGCAAAGAAAGCGGGAATCGAGCTTGTGGATGAAGATGTGAAAGCAGTTGCAGCGGAAGAATGTGCGAACTATGGTTACGAATCGGTAGATGCGATGTTGGCAGATATCGGTGAAGGAGCATATTACGATCATGTCTTATCCGGAAAAGTATATGAATATCTTTTAACTTGTGTTAAAATAAACGAGAATGAACCGGTTTCCGTCCTTGCAGAGGATGAGGAATATGATGAGGATGATTCCGAAGACGGAGAAGTTGTTGTTCTCGACGAAGAAGACGAATTAGAAGAAGATGAGTCGGAAGAATATTTAGAAGAAGATCCGACAGAGGAGTTCATTCTGCAAACAGAATAATTCGATGGTGATTGGATGAAGAGAAAAGTTCTTTGTTTGGCATTATGCAGCATATTGGCATTTGAAATAGTGGTTCCCGTATGGGCAACCACTATTTCGGGTGTTAAGAATCAAAGAAATCAGACGCAGCAAAGTTTAAATGAGGTCAACAGTACCATTAGTGATATTGAATCTCAAAGGGAGACAGCCCAATCGGAGCTGGATATCATGAATAATCAGCTGGTTGATATTCTTACGAGTATAGATATTCTGGAAGAGGAAATCGAGCTCAAGCAAAAAGAGATTGATTTTGCCGACGCCGATCTTGTTAAGGCGACGGAGTTGGAAACCGTCCAGTATGAAAATATGAAAAAGCGCATTAAGTTCATGTACGAGCAGGGAGATTCTGCCTACATGCAGGCTCTTTTCGGCGCAATCAATTATTCCGACATGATGAACAAAGCGGAATACATAGAGCAGATTTATACATATGACAGAGAGCTTCTGGCCGAATATGTGGAAAACAGAGAAAAGATTGAAGAACTGAAGAAAACGCTTGTGGAAGAACGTTCGGCGATGAAAACAGCAGAGTATGAGCTGGAGGAAGAAAAGGAGAGTCTTGCTCTTCTTGTGACGATTAAGCGTAAAACCGTGGAAGATTTCGATTCTCAGTTGGAGAGTGCAAGAAAGAAAGCAGCGGCTTACAAAACCCAGTTGAAGCAGCAGAACGAAAAAATCAAACAAATGGAAGAAGAGAAAAAGCGTAAGGAAGAAGAGGAACGCAAGAAGAAAGAAGAGGAAGAGAAAGAGAATTCCGATTCCGAAGATGGCGACAATTCCGAAAATAGCGACGACTCTGAGAATGAGGATGAGTCAGATGAAGATGTAACAACGTTGGGACAGCAGATTTGTGATTACGCGTGTCAGTTTGTGGGAAATCCTTATGTGTATGGTGGGACATCTCTGACAAACGGAACCGATTGCTCCGGATTTACCCAGTCTGTATATGCCCATTTCGGTATTTCGATTCCGCGTGACTCCTTCAGTCAGAGAAGCTGTGGTGTCGCAGTTGCATACGAGGATGCGCAACCTGGTGATATTATCTGTTACGCCGGCCATGTTGCCCTGTATTTGGGAAATGGTGAGATTGTCCATGCCAGCACTGAGAGTACGGGTATTACATACGGATATGCTACTTACCGTACAATCCTTGCTGTGCGAAGAGTCATTTAGCTGAAGATAAAGAGGGAATAGAATGTTTCAAAAGAAAGAGTACATATACAGTGAGACGATGGGTGTGTGTCGCGTGGATGATGTGACCAATCTGGCGCCGAAAAAGGGAAACGCAGTTGCCTACTACGTACTCCGATCCGTCTATCAAAAAGAAAAAGTTGCATACATACCGGTGGATCATCATTCGGTGGAACTGAGAGAGTTGATTGCGCCGGAGCAGGCCAAGGCATTTATGGAAGAGTGGAATTCCATGGATGAGCAGGACCGGGAAAATGAACAGAATATGCTGCAAAAAGGAGAAGCAGAATTTGTCCTCAAACAGGAGGAGTTGAACGCTTCCAAAAAGAATGAAAGAAAGAAAAAAGGAAATACTGAAACCGTAGCCACATAAGTGGCTGCGGTTTTTTATTGGTTAGCAGGAGGTAACTTTTATGTGCACGGCAATTACTTATCAGACCAACGACCATTACTTCGGAAGAAATTTGGATTATGAAATCACATTCGGGGAATGTGTTGTGTTGACACCGAGAAGGTTTCCGCTGACGTATAAATGTATGAGTGATATCGGGGAAAGAGACCATTATGCCATGTTGGGAATGGCATTGGTAGAGGATGAGTACCCGCTTTATTTTGATGCGGTCAATGAAAAAGGACTGGCTATGGCTGGACTTCATTTTGTGGGGAATGCGTATTATGTGGAGGTGGATTCCCTCAACCGTGAAAGAACGGATGAGCAGAGTGACTGCGATACGGCGGATATTGCACCGTATGAATTGATTCCGTGGGTTCTCAGCCGCTGCGGGAACGTCGGGCAGGCGCGGGAGCTTCTTTTGCAGACCCGTCTTGTCGCTGTCCCGTTCAATGACCGTTTACCGCTTTCGCCTCTTCATTTTATGATTGCAGATAAGGAGCATGCGATTGTAGTCGAGCCTATGCGGAGCGGTCTCAAAATCTATGATAATCCGGTGGGAGTGCTGACCAACAATCCGCCGTTTCCGTTCCATTTGGCTAATTTAAATAATTACATGAATCTGACACCGGATATTCCGGACAATCGATTTTCGCAGCAACTGCCCTTGGAAATTTACAGTCGCGGTATGGGTGCAATCGGACTTCCGGGAGATATGTCTTCCATGTCCCGCTTCGTGCGAGCTGCTTTTGTCCGTGCAAATTCTCTTTCGGATCCCGATGAAGATGCAAGCGTGAATCAGTTTTTTCACATTTTGGGAAGCGTGGAACAAATCAGAGGATGCGTGCGGCTTGAAAAGGAAGCATATGAAATTACGACATATTCGAGCTGTTGCAATTTGGATCGGGGAATTTATTATTACCGGACTTATGAAAACAGTACAGTTCAAAAGGCAGATATGCGGGAGATGGATTTGGAAGGGGAGAAACCGATAAAAATACAATAAATTAAAAATCCCTGCTTCGCGAAAATTCCGGAGCAGGGATGGTTTTTATTTTGGTTGTATGAAAGTAACATTTTTATCTGTGACTTTTAAAAGTCCGTTACAGTAAGGACATATTTCTCCTTGTGCCGTATTAGGGGCTCCGCAATTCGGACAAGTGCTGTACAGCGTCATAGGAGTGGAAGAAAGTTCCTCCGGATGCTCCTTGAAATATTTGTATGCAGAATTCGATTTCATCGTACTTCCCAAAATAGAAATGTAGAAAATACTGTAAAACAGTAACAGTATTACGGTAACAGGAAACATACTCCAGTCAATGTGTGTCTCTGCCAATTCATCCATAACAGAACGGAATGAGTAGTCCAATGCGTCATAAAGTTTCAAGCCGGACATACCTTTATAAAAATTGTCTATGAGCTTGTCAAACGTTTTGTCTGACAAACAGGCAATCGTGTCAGCTCCGCAATAAAAGTCATACTCGTAATCATAAAAGTCATCACTGTTATCGGTCGTATATAACAGAATCATTGCGTCCTCATCATAACCAATGCCGTAATATAATTCCTCGGAATACACTTCAATCGACATGTAATGTTTGCGCCAATCAAAGTTATCTGTGTATACAGTGACAGGCATACCTGATTTTTCATATACCTCATTCAGCAGGTCGAGGACTTTTTCTTCTTCTGCCGCAGATAAAGCCTCTGCATGATCCACAATATAGATACGATCTCTGTCTCCGTTTACTTTCTTGCCGAATGTGATAAGTGTGGAAGAAAATGCTGAAAGCATTAACAACATGTGCAGGGTTACAAAAATTAAAACAAATATAACTCCTATACTCCAGCCGCTTTTTGTACCGAAGTTTTTATTGCTGGTATAATAATGATGGTATTTTCCGTGTCTGTCGTAGTAGGATCTGTTATAACAACCGTGAAAAGGTGTCTTTGAAGTTCTTGCTCCGGAGCCTCCCCCGCGGGAACTGCTGCTTGAGCTGCTTCTTGAACCACCGCTTCTTGATCCGCCGCCGTGTCTTCCCATAAAAATCCTCCTTTGTAGTTTGTAGTTAGGGTATCACTGTTTGAGAGATTCCACAATGGGAACCTCATGTCATTTGTTACGACGCTCCTATTTTATCTTGGTGCTGTTTTAATGATGCATAACGTAATAACTGTTTTCTGGAAGAGATTCCAAGTTTGCTGTAGATATTTTTATTGTGATATTTCAATGTGTTTTCTGTAATTTCTAAAATATTTACAATTTCTTTGGCGGTTTTGCCTGATACATATAATTCGTATATTTTGTACTCTGCAGGAGTTAACCTGCTCAGATTGCGAAGGAAAAACTCGTAATCTTCCAAAACAATTTCCTTTTTGTATTCGTCGGAAAGAAGTTGTATCTCGCTTTGCGCCAGCGCACATTCTTCCAATGCTTTTTCATAGGCTGCTTTTGTCCGCTTGGCCTCATCTTCGGCTAACTTTTGCGATTTTTCCAAATCCTTCAGTTTCTGTTCGTAGAGAATATCTTTTTCTTCCAAAAAAGCGATTAAATCGTCTATTTCACGTATTTTTAAATTGTTGTCGGTTGTGTCTTTGGATTTAATTTGTTCAAGGCTTCTGATGATAGGTGTAATGTATTTTCTGCTTATGAAAATACTGTATATAAGCGCAAAAATCACGACAAAAAATATAACGCCGGCAGTTTTCAGCCGGTCCTTTTCGAGCAGATTTTTGTATTGCGCTTCTGTGAGCATAACCGCCACGGTGAAAGTACTGTTTCCAAGTTGAATATTTTGTGTTCTGCCGATACATTTCTCAGTGCCGAAATCAAATTCGGTGATGTTCTTTTTTTCCAAAGCTTCAATGTTGGAACCGGCAATATTATATCGGCTTAAGTTAAACTGACCGGAATACATATCTTGCTTTTCGTCAAGTAATGCACCGATCAGTTGTCCGAGTTTGTCATCGCTTACTTTTTCGGATAACTGGAAATATAAATCGCTTACTTCAAAACCGCAGATACCGATAATATTGTCTTTCAAATCGCGGATAGGAACATAGACATATCTGGCTCTTTCCCAAGTGTCCGGGATTTCCGTAGTAGGACTGAGGATATAATGAGGGTTGTCTGCAAACAGAGAATTACTGTTGTCAAAAAAGTCCGTTTGCATCTCATTTTGCCAACCGCTGTGGAATGTGAGATTATGCTCCTTTCCGGTGGTGTAAGAACCGCGGTAAAGAGAAATTTCATTATTTACGGTATTTTCCGAATAAATATTGATATATTTCAGATAGATGCCACTGTAATACGGTGTCCGGGAGCGGTTGTTCACCGTCGTATCCAAGATATAAAATGCTCCGCTGGATGGGGCAAGCTGCATATTTAAATACACAACATCATATAAGTGATTTTGTAAATCGGAAAGAGCATCCGGATTGTTTTCCAAAGCTTCAAAGGTGATGTTGTTTTCTGTTAAATAATGCTGAATAGAGGTTTCCAGCTGATCGGAAAAGGAAATTGCATGGGCGGCAATTTTGTTGTAGTCGTCCTCGATATTATCCGTATAAGACAGCAGCTGCGTATCGAGTATCTCCATGATTTGCCGGTCGGTAGGATTCGTGATTCCGAATAAATCAAACAGCAGAAGAATCAGAGATAAAACAATGGCAATGGCAGACAGGATAAAAAAGTAAAAGCGTCTGCGCATGGAAATGCTTTCTGTTTTGAGCTGCGTCGCAATTGCTTTTATGCTGACTCGGTTTAAAACATTCATGTATTCCGATGTATCCTCCTTATTTTTCTGACAGGTTTCTCAGTTCTGACAGGGAAGACGCTGCAAGTTCATTTAAAACCGGTTCGGGGTCTTCGCCGTCAGAGACACGTTTCGTATATTGGACATGTGCGGTCCGAAGGACAGCTTTCACGTTATTTTCAAAGTCATTTTGAATATCGGAGGCGCCGTTGTAAAGCGGAAGCGGATAAAAAGAGTATGTTTGGTTCATTTTATCCACGGCTTCATAAACGCTGCGATAGTTTTCATTCTCGACAATACGGATGTCGCCAAAAAGGGAATCCATAGCGGTGTCAGTAACCGGAAGATAACCGGCCTGTGTCACAAACTCCAGATTGTTGTCATGTTCTGTCAGCCACTTGGCGAATAGGTAGGCAGCTTGATTTTTCGCTTCATTGTCACTCTTGACAGCAAAAAGTCCTCCGCCGCGATGAACGACAGCGGAAACGTCCTTTGAAAATACAGGGTACGGCAACGCCAGGGTAGTAATGGATTCGGAAGTGTTATCCGGGTAAAATACTTCTTCCGGCTGGTACAGCACATCTGCGGTGGAACCTGTGTTGGCAATAATGTCGATGGTTTTCCATTTTGCAGCAGCATATCCGTCGTCCAGACAAATTCCGCCGTGAATCGCCGCTTTTGCCAAAGGTGTCCAAATACGTTCGAATGCTTCGTCGTGAAGATTTAACTGACTGTTATTTATAAATTCGCTGCCTTGGGACTTCATGCCGACATATGCATAGTTATAGTAGTCGTTCAGCTGGAGAAAATGTTTACCGCCGGACCAGTCATAATAGTTGCGGGCAACTTCAAACAGACCGTCAAAGGTGGAAAGATCAGCGGCGGAAACACCGGTTTCGTCACAAAAACGGTCAAACAAGGTTTGGTTGACGAAAAGTGCTTCGGTTGATTTGGCAATCGGAATCATCAGCAATTCGTCATCAAAATATCCTTCCGATAAAAATTCGCTGTGAAATGCAGAGAGTTCTTCTTCGGTAAAATAGTCATTCCATGTGAGAAGATTTTCCTCACCGATCATTTCTACCACACGGGGATAGGCGGTGAATAAGTCCGGCAACTCCTCGGCACCGGGTTCCCCGCCGGCAGCAGCGGCTAATGCTCGGTCAATGGCGGAGGAGCTTGTAACGGAAACCACATTGATGGTAACGCCGTTTTCCCGGCCGACGGTCTGATTAAACTCATCGATTACCGTGTTTAACGGAGATGTGGTCTGGCTGCCGTAAACATGCCACATGGTAAGAGTGACAGGATTTTCCGGATTTGGACCTTTTTGCCGGGAACAACCGGAAAGATATGGAAGTATCATAGTAAGACAAATAAATATTGCCAAAATTTTTTTCATTATTATGTATCCTTTCAAGATTCGTTTCCTACCCAAATTCCCGCCTTTTTTAAAATTTCCCACCCGTTTTGATGCTTTTGGGTGGTGCGGTGTGCCATAAAAATTGATAGTATAACATCGGCAGACTGGGTTTTTGTGTTTGTATTATGGCACAAGGTTTTCACCGAGTCAACAAAATAGAAGAGGAGTACAGATATGGGAATTTTCGGAAAATTATTTGAAAAAAAGGAATGCAGCGTTTGCGGCGGCGAAATCGGATTGCTTGGAAACAGAAAATTGGAGGATGGCAATCTGTGTAAGGAATGTGCAAAAAAGCTTTCACCATGGTTTGATGACCGTCGTCATTCTACGGTTGACCAGATTGTGGAGCAGTTGGAATACAGAGAAGCGAATCGGGCAAAGGTAGAGGAATTTTGTGTTACCCGTACGCTGGGAGAAGGTATGAAGGTCCTGATCGATGAGGATGCAGGTCTGTTCATGGTAACGGATTCCGGCCGTGTGAAAGAGGAAAATCCGGATGTGTTGTCCTTCTCGGATGTGACCGGATGTGTACTCGATATCGATGAGGATTGTACAGAGATGATGCGTGAAGGTAAGGATGGCGAGGAAATCAGTTACAATCCGCCGAGATATGAATATGACTATGATTTTTACGTAACCGTTCATGTGCGCAATCCGTATTTTGATGAAATCCGGTTCCGGTTGAATTCTTCCGATGTCACTGTGGAAGGAGGAAGCAAACAGAGTGCAGCGCCGGTCCGGGCAGGGCGTGCTCCTTCTACGAATTCGGGCGGCAAATTCGACCCGACACAGGATATGGAATATCGCAAGTATAAGAAAATGGGCGAGGAAATCGTAGCGGTATTACAAAATGCGAGACAACAGGCGAGAGACGAAAAAGTAACAGCGCAGGCTCCTAAGGTGGCAGTTATGTGTCCGCACTGCGGTGCGCAGACGACACTAAATGCAAGTAAGTGTTGTGAATACTGCGGTGGCGTTGTTGAAGGATAAAAAATATAAAAGTAGCAGGAGTGAAAATTGTGAAAAAAAGAATTCTGAGTTTATTTCTATGTTTGGTACTGATTCTGGGGATGCTTCCGGCCAATGCACTGCAGGTGCAGGCAGAAGAGGGAGATAATGAACGCCCGGTAAGTGTAGAAGTGTCCGTTGAAGAGGTGAATATCGAGGATGCGATGACGGTTTCCGATAACACATCTCCGGAGCCGGAAGATACCGGTGATGAGCTTTTCGTGATTACGGAACAGGTAACCGCGGAGACGGCAGCAGCGCCAGACCTGCTGGCAAATCCGGTATATGTGGGCGGAACGCCTCTGCAATACGCTGGAGATTCGGTAGCAGGTACCGGAGGAGGAACGGCAACTTTATACATATGCCAGGATGGAAATCCGGCTCTTATGTTAGATAACTATGTCTATGAAGGAGCAGGTTATGCATGCGAAGAGAATGAATATGCAGGTATTTACTATGGGGGTTCCGGTTATTTGCTTATTATGACCGGAACAGGAAGTGACAATCGTGCGGCGTCCCAAAGCAGTATTATTGTGAATGCTGAGAATGCTGTTTCTACAAAGGGAATCTGTGTGCCGAATGCGGAATTGATTATCGGTAAGCCGAACTCAAGCAATATAAATGATATCCTGACGGTCAGCGCCGGTCCGGCTACAAATTCTGCTATCGGAATTTCCGCCGGTAAAGTATTTGAGACGATAACGGAAGGGAGAGAATCGACATATGTGCTTTATACCACAAAAGCGGGAGATAAGATGACATATTGGGTAACCTCCGGCTGTGTCATTAATGCCTACGGCGGGACTGCTCAAAATGTTTCCTGCGGTATTTCTTGTGCTACGTCAACTATTAAAGGTAGTACAATCAACGCTTATGGAGGCAATACCACCGGTGGAACCGAAAGTAATTCTTACGGTATTTCCTGTACGACGGCAAATATTTCAGGCGGCTGCGTAAACGCTACCGGCGGAACTGCGGAAGGATATAAGATGCCTTACAGCTACGGTATTAATTGTACCGGCGATGCAACATTTTCCGGCGGTGAAATAACAGCGACCGGCGGTAAGGCATCCTATGAAGGGATGACTGAATATACTCTCTGGGCTCGAACGTACGGTATCAAGGCAACTTCAATTTCAATTACCGGAGCTACCGTAACTGCCACCGGCGGAACCTGTGGAGACTTGGTATCCGGAAGTCAGAATGACCGAGAAAGTTATGGCTGCTACGGCGACATTACCATGACAGCCGGCTCCTTAACTGCCACCGGTGCAGATTTGTTACTGCCATGCAATAGTATCAACACCAAAGAAAGCTATGGTATCTACGGCAGCATTAACGTAAGTGGTGGTACCGTAAATGCCACCGGCGGAAACACCATGAACGGTTATTGCTATGGTATTTATGCTACAGGCGACTGTATCTTTTCCGGCA
>JAFTVQ010000077.1 GCA_017461865.1 Lachnospiraceae bacterium
ATGGAAGATTCCGGTCTTGATATGGAAAAAGAAGATCCTTACATGGTAGGTGTTTCCGTAGGTTCCGGTGTTGGTTCTCTTCAGACCGTGGAAAGAGAGCACACAAAACTTACAGAACGCGGACCGGCCAAATGTAACCCGCTCATGGTTCCGATGTTCATCGGTAACATGGCAGCAGGAAACGTTTCGATTCAGCTTGGATTAAAAGGAAAAAGTATAGATATTGTAACAGCCTGTGCAACAGGAACAAACAGCATCGGTGAAGCGTACAGAACGATTCAGTACGGCGATGCGGACGTGATGTTTGCAGGTGGTACGGAGGGCGGAATCTGTCCGATCAGTGTGGCAGGTTTTACAGGCCTTACAGCGCTCAGCACATGTGAAGATCCGCAGAAATGCTCTATTCCGTTTGACAAGGACAGAAGCGGATTTGTTATGGGCGAAGGTGCAGCGGTCGTTGTTTTGGAAGAGTATGAACACGCAAAAGCACGTGGCGCAAAAATTTATGCAGAAGTTGTCGGCTATGGTTGCAGTTCGGACGCTTACCACATTACCTCTCCGGCGGAAGACGGTTCCGGAGCAGCCAGAGCTATGACAAACGCGGTAAAAGATGCAGGTATCAGCATGGATGACGTGTACTACATCAACGCACACGGAACAAGTACACATCACAACGACCTTTTCGAGACGAGAGCTATTAAGCTTGCATTCGGTGACCACGCAAAAGAGATGAAGATTAACTCTACCAAATCCATGGTGGGACATCTTCTCGGAGCAGCGGGAGCGATTGAGTTCGTTACATGCGTGAAAGAGCTTCAGGAAGGTTACCTGCATGCAACCGTAGGTCTCAAGAACCCGGATGAAGAATGTGATCTCGACTATTGTATGGAACCGATAAACATGGATATTGAGTATGCATTGTCTAACTCTCTCGGATTCGGCGGACACAATGCAAGTATCCTTGTGAAAAAGTTTTCCGAATAGTACAATAGAAGAAAATTGTAAAAAGAGAGAGGTATAGATTATGTCAGTAATGAAAACCAAAGAAATTATGGAGATTATTCCACATAGACAGCCATTTTTGCTCATTGATACCATTGAAGAAATGGAAGAAGGAAAGCGAGCCGTCGGCAAAAAATGTGTCAGCTACAACGAACCGTTTTTTGCGGGACATTTTCCGCAGGAACCGGTAATGCCGGGCGTGCTGATTATTGAAGCACTTGCACAGGTTGGAGCAGTTGCAATTTTAAGCCAGCCGGAGTGGAAAGGTAAAACAGCATATTTTGCCGCCATCAAGGAAGCAAAATTTAAAGGAAAAGTTGTACCGGGTGATGTTCTCATGCTTGAGACAGAAATCATCAAGGTAAAGGGTCCGATCGGAGTAGGATCAGCCAAAGCTACTGTTGACGGAAAAGTTGTAGCCCAGGCTGAACTCACATTTGCAATCGGAAGTGCCCAGTAACATTTAATAACAAATGGAGGATTTCACATATGAAAACCAGAATTGCAGGAACCGGACATTTCCTGCCAAAGAACGTCGTGACCAACGATGATCTGTCTAAGATCATGGATACGTCCGATGAGTGGATTTCGTCCAGAACAGGAATCAGAGAAAGAAGATTGGCGACAGAAGAAACAACCGCTTCCATGTCAGCTGAGGCGGCAAAGCTGGCACTTGCAGATGCAGGTGTAAGCGCGCAGGATATTGATTTAATTATTGTGGCTACGGTAAGTGCAGACCATATGACACCATCCACAGCCTGCGAGGTGCAGGCAGCGATCGGTGCGGACCATGCAGTTGCATTTGATGTGAATGCAGCATGTTCGGGATTTTTATTTGCCCTTCAGATAGCGGATATGTACATCAAACAGGGCGTGTACAAAAATGCATTGATTATCGGTGCAGAGACACTTTCCAAGATTATGGACTGGAATGACAGAAGTACCTGTGTGTTGTTCGGTGACGGAGCAGGGGCAGCAGTTGTATGCCCGGCGCAGGATGATAATCAGGGACTTGCGTCTATTACGCTCGGAAGCGACGGCGCCAAAGGAATGGTCCTTGCGGGTATCAACCGTTCCAACAACAATCCGTATGTCAAAACGGATATAGGACCGCATTACATTCATATGGACGGACAGGAAGTTTATAAATTTGCCGTGACGACAGTTCCGGCCAGCATTGAAAAGGTGCTGGATGAAGCAGGGCTGACGTCAGAAGACATTAAATACTTTGTATTGCATCAGGCTAACATTCGTATTTTGCAGTCCGTTTCCAAACGGCTCAAAGTCAGCATGGACAAATTCCCAATCAGCCTTGATCACTGCGGAAACATGTCTGCAGCCAGCGTTCCGGTACTTCTCGACGAAGTGAACCGTAAAGGAATGCTTGAAAAAGGTGACAAGATTGTGCTCGCAGGATTCGGCGGAGGTTTAACCTGGGGAGCTTGTGTGGTGGAGTGGTAGAAGGAAACTACAACATATATTTTACAATCCAAAAACTCGCTACAATTCCGGCGAGGGTCGCAATAAGCGCCCCCGGAAGAGTGTAGCGGGTTTTTTTGACTTTTGCGGTAAGAAAATAGACGGACATCGTGTAGAAAATAGTTTCTGTTGAGCTCATGATAAGTGAAGTGAGAAATCCAATACGGCTGTCCGGGCCGTAGGTTTTAAAAATGTCGAGTACAAGTCCTGTGGCGGCGGAATTTGAGAACATTTTAACAAGAATGACCGGAAGAATCGGGGCAGGGACGGAAAAATCTGCAAACAGTTTGCCGAGAAGCTGACCCAGAAAATCAAGAAAACCGGACGCGCGAAGGACACCGACTGCAATCATAAGTCCAATCAGGGTCGGCATAATACCTACAACCGTTTTCATTCCGTCTCTGGCGCCTTCAAGAAACTCGTCGTACACGTTTACTTTGTTTGCAATGCCTGTGGCGACAATATAAAAGATGATAAGAGGAATGATAATGTTGGAAAAATTGGAAAGTACATTTGCAAAGCTCATGGGTAACTCCTTTACTGTTTAGTGGATACGACTGCGCATGTCGGCAATTTTCAGAAATAGAATGCCGGCCAGGGTAGAAAAAAGTGTGGCGACAATGGCAGGCGCGATGATTGCTGTAGGATTTACGCTTCCGTATTGGCTGCGGTAAACAATCATATTGACAGGAATGAGTTGCAGTGAGGAAATATTCAGAATCAAAAATCCGCACATTTCGTTGGAGGCCATGTCGGGATTTTTTCCGCGGCGCAGCTGTATTTGACGCATTTCTTCCATTGCTTTCAGACCTGCAGGCGTACAGGCCCAGCCGAGACCTAATATGTTGGCGATGACATTGGTGGATATATATTCCAGTGCCTGATATTCGTTTCGCAGCGAAGGAAAAAGGAAACGCAAAAACGGTGTGATTTTTTGTGTCAGAGATGCAATGATTCCGGCCTTTTGCGCAATCTGCATCAGCCCGGTCCAAAAAGACATGACGCCGAGCATGGTGATGCAGAGAGTGACAGCTTCCTTGGAACTGTCTAAGGCTGCACTTGATATGTCCGCCATTGTTCCGTGAAAGCATCCGTATAGGATTCCGATTAAAATCATAAAAGCCCAGAGGTAATTCAGCATAGCAGACCTTTTTTCTTTTAATGTATGAGAAAATAAAGTATAATATGAAAAAATAAGAGCGGTCTTGTTTGTAAGGAGGAGACGATGGTTATATATTATGCGGTTATGTCTGCATTGGCATCGGTTAATTTGTTTGTTTTTTTGATGATGTTCCGGGAGAAAAAAATAAATTACTATATTCTTGCATTACTTGCCATTATTACGATAAGCAATACAGGAAATTACTTTCTGGCGACGGCAAACAGCATAGAGGAAGCAATCATTGCCAAAAAAATATATTATGTGGGCGGATGCTTTATGCCGCCGATTATGCTTATTCTCATATTTAAGGTATGTAATATTTCCGTTAAAAAATGGATAGAAAACATATTTTTAATCTATAGTTTTGTAGTGTATACGATGGTTTTTTCCATCGGGTACAGCGACATTTATTATAAAAGCGTAAATTTGATTCAAGAGGACGGAGTATCGGTAATGGTTCCGGAGTACGGAATCGGTCATATGTTTTTTTATGTATTGCTTTATGGCTATTTGCTGATAGGAATGGGTGTTTTGGTGTATGGGCTGAAAAATAAAAATCAAATCTCCCGCAAGAACCTCTGGACACTGCTTGGAATAGAAATGATGACGATTCTGATTTTCCTGCTTGGAAGGATGATAAACCGGAATTTAGAAACGATGCCGTTGACTTATGTAATTGACGGGTTATTGTTGCTTTATTTGAGCAGACGGGTTTCCATGTACAATTTGGAAGACAATATTATCAGTTCTATCGGGAAACAGAATGATTACGGATACATAATGTTTGATAAGAAACGGAATTATCTGGGTGCCAATGAATTGGCAATAAAAATTTTACCGGAACTTTTAACTTGCAAAATTGACCGTCCGATTAAAGATTGTGAGAGTTTGCAGTTTCTTCAGGTTGAATTGGATGAATATGAGAAACTGGATGACACACTGTTTGAACTGGACAGAGGAAGTGAACATTATGAAGGGCATATCAATCAAATCTGGTATGCGGATCTTGCAGTCGGATATCTTTTCGAGATAGAAAATGCGACGGACCGTTACAAATATACACAGCTTTTATCAAAGTATAACGATAATTTGCGCAATGAAGTGGCAGAGAAGACAGAGCACATTCAAAATATTCAGACAAAAGTTCTTTTGGGAATGGCAAACCTGGTGGAAAACCGGGACGGAAATACCGGCGGTCATATCAAGAGAACCAGCGATGTAATAGAAATATTGATTCATACCATCCGGGAAAATCATATTTTGGATTTGGAGGATAAATTTTGTCGGGCAGTCATTAAGGCAGCACCGATGCACGATTTGGGGAAAATAGCAATCGACGATAAAATTTTGAGAAAACCGGGTCGTCTTACGGATGAGGAATTTACGATTATGCAATCCCATGCGCCGAAAAGCGGGGAATTGGTAGACAGCATTTTAAAGGATGTCGAGGATGAATATTTTGTAACAATAGCCAAAAATATGGCAAGGCATCACCATGAAAAATGGAACGGAGCAGGTTATCCCGATCATAAAAAGGGCGGGGATATACCGCTGGAAGCAAGAATTATGGCTGTCGCAGACGTGTATGATGCGCTTGTGAGCAAGAGGTGCTACAAGGAGCCGATGAGCTTTGAAGAAGCCTATAAAGTCATGATGGAGTCCATGGGAAATCATTTTGATCCGCAGATGCAGGAGGTCTTTGTGAAAAGCAGAAAGAAACTTGAGGCGTATTATTCGGGATAAAGGATATGAGTAAAGGGAGGAAAACTATGGAATTATTTACAAGGGGTTACAATCCTTGGGGAGAACGGATTGTTCACATTTTGGTACATTCTTGTGAGGGGATACCGGATTGTATCAATGACAAAGAGACATATAAGATTTTTACGTTGAATGAAGGAACACTTTTTTTTACATATAAAGGAAAAAAGAAGATGGTATCCGCGCCGGCAGTTTTTTTACTGACGGAAGAAGCGGTTTCGTTTTCTTGTGAAAAAGATGTGTTGACGACGACGGTATTCTTTAAGCCGACGGAAATTCGTGAGGAGTTTACACCGGAGAGAATAAGGGCCGGAGAGTTTGAAAGAGATTTTGGAAAAACTATCCATCAAGATTATTTGTTGCTCAAAAATTTTGAAAATGAAGTGGATCGGCCATGTAACATTCTTTTGCCGGGTGTGTCTGCCTACGAGAAAATTTCAAAGATTATAAAACTGATGAACGAACAGCTGACCCTGAAAAATGATGGTTATTGGCCGTGTCGAAGCAGATCTTACATGATAGAGTTGCTGAGTTTTATCAGTTATGCCTGTGCGGTATCGGTACTGAATATTGTAAAAGAGAGAAATGATGACACGGAAGCAATTGGTAGTTTGTGCAGCATGTATACAGACACAAAGGATATGACGGGAAATGAAATCGTCAGTGATATTATTCAATATATGGGTGTACATATCGAAGAAAAAATTACGCAGGAAGATATCACGAAGAGATTTTCCATAAACCGTAATATGCTCAATAAGATGTTTATCAAAGAAACTTCTATGACCTGGCTTAATTATTTAACAAAAATGAGAATCAATCTTGCGCAGGTTATGCTGGCAGAGACGGAACTTCAGATTGCGGAAATAGCAAGCAGAGTAGGCTATGATGATTCCAATTATTTTATTAAGGTATTTAAAAAATATACGGGAGTGACACCTTCAAACTATAGAGAAAGCTTCTGGTAAAAATGCAAATATTACTGTTTTTTGTGCAAATAGTTCTTATTCTTTTCAAGAGGGAAATGATATGTTGTATTTACAAAAGTAAAAAGGAGAATTTCTATGAGAAAAAGAATCTGTATTATGGCATGTATTTTCAGTATACTTGTATTTGTGATGATGGGTTGCGGTAGCACACAGGAAACACCTGCGACAGCTGAGCCGGAAGAAAG
>JAFTVQ010000078.1 GCA_017461865.1 Lachnospiraceae bacterium
CAAAACTGTGTTACTATATGGAAAATCAATATCCGCCCCACGATAAATGGCTGGTGAAGGGCTTGGGGCAGTTAGCGGAAGGCGAAGAAATACAGAAGCTTCTGCAAAACGTGACTGAGAGCATACAAAATATTTCCAATCCTAAAGAAGGAGAAAGTTATGCAGGTAAAAGCGGAGAAGCGGTACGCGCTGAAATGAGCAGTCAAAACCGCGTAACGCAGGCAATCGAAGATTTGGCTGCAAAACTGGTACAGATGATGTACAGTAAAGGCTTTATCAGTGATACAGACCCCTATCTGGATGCCCATACCGGTGAGCTTCTGGCAAAATCCCGGTATGCTTCCAAAACTAATGCGGAATTGGCCAATGACATCGCCCAAATAGAGTTTACCGCCTTTGATAAAGTCCGCAATGTAGGCGGAAGAGCCTCCTGCCAGGACGATTGGTTTACTTTCTCTATCATGCGAAAAAGCCAGTATCTGACTTGGAACCGTACGATGCTTTTGCAATATCTGTATGATTTTAAAAGAGAGCTTTCCAGAGGACACAATCTCATCGAGGAAAAATACGGTCGAATGATGGAAAGTACAGCACCACAGGAATATGAACGGATCAAAGAGCATTTTCCGAAGCTGAGTGAACAGAAAAAACAGATCATTGAAGCTGTAGTGCAGATGCAGGTAGGATGGATGGAGGAATTTGAGAAATGCTACCCTACTCTGGCAGGCAATGCCAGAAGTATCCATACCTCGGAAGATAACTTGTACAATACCTCCTATGAAACTTACCTGAGAGGAGAAATCAGTACTTACTCCGATAAAATGCTGGAGCTGTATGGAAGATATGTGGTGGAATATGCCCGAAACGGTGAAAATCTCACTGATGCGATCATGAAAAACAGTGTGGAGATGTATGGATATCGTAATCTGGAGGAAGCGGAAGAGCAGATGAGCAGGCTGCGGATATAGCGGCAGCCTGCTATCTTCGATATCTGATTTCTTCAATCACAGCGTGTACTGTATACAAGCTTAGATGGCGCAGTCCCATATTTGTTGCGGAAGACTTTGCTGAAATACAAGGCATCTTCATAACCAACAGACAGAGCAACCTCGCTGATACTGTCATATTCTCCGTTATCAATAATATTTTTCGCTTGAGTAAGCCGCTTGTTAATAATATATTTCTGCGGACTAGTCCCGAATTGTGAGACAAATATCTTGCGAAAGTATGTATCCGATACGCCGCAATAGGTGTGAAGCTTGTGGGCTTTCAGGCTGCAGTCGAAAATATGTTCCTTCAGATATTCCACAGCCGGTTCGATGATCCTGTATTGCGATTTACTTCTGTAGTCGGCCTTCTCTGCATCACATATTTGAGAAAGAATATTATAAAAGATGGAAATACATTTATATTCATCGGAGCGTGAGCGGAACAGCCATAAATGTACCAGAGTATTACAAATATGGTTGATATCCGCAAAATTATTCATAGGGTACAGGCGTGGCCTGGCGTTTTCGATTTCAGCATCAAAGCAGATGGCGATGAACTTGCTGCTATCCTCGCAGGTACGTCTGACGGTGTAACCGGAACCTTTAGGAATATAGAGCATTGTTCCTTCCCTGAGTTCCATGATCTGCGTTCCGAAGTCGTAATGACTGGAACCGCTTATCTTAAAAATAAAACCGTGATTCGGACGATTCCGGTTGACTTTAAACAGACTGGAATCGCCGGATACGATATCTAATAGTTTTATATTTTCTATATAATCAAACATAATATCACCCCAACCGATTGTAACATGAAAGAATTGTATGCGCAACGCTTGTTGGCTGAACTGTTTCAAAAATTCCATATTGTTTCGATATTTCCATTTACAACAGCTTTCGCAATGATATAATGAAACCAATGAAAAATCACAGCATTTCGCTGAAAAGGAATAGGAGATGGAATCGTATGGGAGAGAAGATCAAATGCGAAAAGTTGTTCCAAAGAATTGAGGAACTGGAAAAAGAGTACATAGATTTCTGGGTGGATGTGTGTAATATCGAAAGTCCCACCGAATATAAGGAAGGTGTGGACCGTGTGGGAAATTTTATTGCTGAAAAGGCCCGCAGGCGCGGTTGGGAGATCGAAGTGCAGGAACAGCCGATATCCGGCAACTGTATCTGCATTACTATGAACCCGGATGCTAAGGCACAGCCTGTTTGCTTTTCCGGGCACATGGATACGGTTCATCCGATAGGTTCCTTCGGAGAAGTTCCGGTACACTGTGATAAGGAGAAAATTTACGGTCCCGGCGTGTGTGACTGTAAGGGCGGAATCGTTTCATCGTTTCTGGCCATGGCGGCACTGGAGGATATCGGGTTTAAAGAGCGTCCTGTGAAGCTTCTGCTTCAGAGCGACGAGGAGACCAGCAGCAGGGCAAGCAACAAATCCACGGTTGATTTTATGTGCAAAAAAGCCGAGAATTGTATTGCTTTCCTGAATGCAGAAGGATTTAA
>JAFTVQ010000079.1 GCA_017461865.1 Lachnospiraceae bacterium
AAGAGAAAGCTTCCATTACTTATAAAAATCTGAAAAATGATATTTTGGTGGGAAGTACCGTTCTCATTGATGATGGCAAGATTGAGATGACGGTGGAAAAAATAGAAGAAAAAGAAATTCACTGCCGGGTGGTCAATGGAGGTAAAGTATCGAACCATAAGGGAATCAATGCTCCGGGTGCGATTCTTTCCATGCCGTATATTTCTGATGTGGATCGGGCGGACATCGAATTTTGTGCACAGATGGGCTACGATTTTTTAGCGGCTTCTTTTGTGCGAAGCAAAGAGGATGTTTTGGCAGTCCGCAAAATATTGGATGAAAATAACAGCAAGGCGCAGATTATCGCAAAAATAGAAAATATGCAGGGTATTGAAAATCTGGATGAGATACTGGAAGTATCCGACGGTATCATGGTAGCCAGAGGAGATATGGGTGTGGAAGTTCCGCTTGAAGAAGTTCCGGTTCTGCAGAAGATGATGATTAAAAAAGCGGTTGCGCTTGGGAAACACGTTATTACCGCGACACAGATGCTGGAGTCGATGATTACCAATCCGAGACCGACAAGAGCGGAAACAGCTGATGTAGCCAATGCTATTTATGACGGAACAACAGCTATTATGCTTTCCGGGGAAAGTGCAGCAGGAGCATATCCGGTGGAAGCGGTAAAAACCATGGCCAGAATTGCAGAAAGAACCGAAGAAGATATTGATTATAAAGGACGTCTTCAGAAGATGGACATGAATGGAAAATATGATATTACGACGGCAATTTCCCATGCGACATGTACAACGGCTATGGATCTTGGCGCAGCAGCAATCATAACAGTTACCATGTCCGGCTTTACTGCGAATATGATTTCCAGATATAAACCGGGATGTCCGATTATTGGATGCAGTGTTAATCCGAGAGTTTGCAGACAGCTTTCTCTTGCATGGGGAGTACAACCGTTGCTTATGAGAAAGGAAGAAACGGCAGAAGATCTGTTTGAGGACGCAGCACGTCTTGCGACAAAAGCAGGGTATATTAAATCGGGTGATGTTGCGGTTCTGACAGCGGGAGTTCCGTTGGGAGTGTCCGGCAATACCAATATGATTCGTGTAATCGAGGTATAAATACAAAGTTATGGGAAAGATTTTTTATCTGATGGGTAAAAGCTCATCCGGAAAAGATACAATATACAAAAAGTTAATAGAGGATGAGACGCTTTCTCTGGAAAAGATTGTGTTATATACAACACGGCCTATCCGTGCCGGGGAACAGGATGGGATGGAGTACCATTTTGTGACGGAAGAAGTCATGCAGCAGATGGAAAAAGAAGGAAAGATTATTGAGCTTCGCACGTATGATACCTGTCTGGGAAGATGGCATTATTTCACGGCAGATGACAGTAAGGTTAATTTAGAAACAAAAAGTTATATCATGATCGGAACCATCGAATCTTTTTTGGAAACGAGGGAGTATTATGGAAAAAATGCAGTTGTTCCGCTCATGATCAGTTTGGATGACGGAATCCGGCTTCAAAGAGCCCTGGATAGGGAAAAAGTGCAGTCCGAGCCTAAATATTCCGAGATGTGTCGCCGTTTTCTGGCGGATGAAACGGATTTTTCAACGGAGAAAAAAAATGTAGCCGGAATAGAAAGAGAATTTGTAAATGAAGATCTGCAGAAATGTCTTGCAGAAATTCGACAATATGTAGAGGAACAGTTATAAATCTTATTATTATATGTAAAAAGGAGGCGGGCAAATGGATATTAAAGTCAATCAGTTGACGCCGGTAGCGCAGACTGAAGCGGCGGCGCAGACAGCACCGACGGACGGCAATTTTAAGTTTACGCTCGCCAGTCACATTCAGGAGCAGGATCTGCAGGTAAGGCTCACTGCCATGATGGAGGAGATTACCCGGCAGGGAGACCGGATTACAAAAAAGATGGATATCCGGGATATGCGAAAATACAGAACACTGATAAAATCCTTTATGAATGAAGTTGTCAGCAGAAGCCACAAATTTTCCAGAGAGAATTTTCTGGACCGTCGCGGAAGACATAGAGTTTACGGAATAATCAAACAGGTGGATGATACGCTGGATGAGTTGGCCAGGGAGCTGGTGAAGGATGAAAAGGATCATATCGCCATTCTCAATATGATCGGAGAAATCCGGGGACTTCTTCTCGACATTTTTACATAATAGATTTTTACATGCAAACAACATTTTGATAAAGAGGTAACGCTTATGCCGAATTTTAAAGATATTTACGGACAGAAACAGATTGTAGAACATTTTCAAAATGCAATAGAAGCAAAAAAGATTTCCCATGCATATATCATTAATGGGGAAAGAAGCAGTGGAAAAGAATTTATTGCAAAAATTTTTGCAATGGCGCTCCAATGTGAAAATTTTAATGGGGAACCGTGTAATGAATGTCACTCCTGCAAACAGGCTTTATCCGGAAACCATCCGGATATTATCCGGGTTCAGCATGAGAAGCCGGCAACGGTCGGAGTGGAAGATATTCGTCTCGGGGTCAACAATGATGTTGTAATCAAACCGTACAGCGGTCCTTGGAAAATTTATATCATTAATGAAGCGGAAAAAATGACGGTACAGGCGCAGAATGCCCTTCTAAAAACCTTGGAAGAGCCGCCGGCATACGCGGTAATTCTTCTTCTTACCTCCAATTTGGATGCGTTGCTTCCGACAATCCAGAGCCGTTGTGTTGTTTTAAATATGAAGCCGGTTGCTGATGATATCATAAAAAAATATCTTATGGAAGAAATTCATATTCCGGATTATAAGGCAGATGTATGTACAGCTTTTGCCAGAGGAAATTTAGGTAAAGCAAAAGCGCTTGCTGCCAGCGAAGAGTTTGATAATATTAAGACGGAAGCAGTCAGTTTGCTTAAATATATCCATGAGATGGAGATTACCGATATCATGGCGGCAATCAAAAAAATCAATGATTATAAGATAGATATTAATGATTACCTGGATATTCTGTCCGTATGGTATCGGGATGTTCTGTTGTTTAAAGCTACAAATGATGTGAACCACTTGATTTTTAAAGATGAAATACAGTATATTAAAAAAGTGTCTGATCACAGTGCATATGAAGGTATTGAGATTATTTTAGACGCACTTGAGAAAGCAAAATCCAGACTCAGAGCTAACGTGAATTTTGATTTGACGATGGAGCTTTTACTGTTGACAATAAAGGAGAATTAAAATGATAAAAGTTGTTGGAGTTCGATTCCGCACAGCGGGAAAGATCTACTACTTCGATCCGGCAAAGTTCCCGATTAAAAAGGGAGACCATGTGATTGTGGAGACTGCCAGAGGAATGGAGTACGGTACCGTAGTAGGCGGGATTAAAGAAGTGACAGATGATGAGGTAACGCAGCCGCTCAAACCGGTCCTTCGCATTGCAACACCGAAGGATGACAAGCAGGAAGAAGCGAATCGGGAAAAAGAAAAAGAGGCATTGAAGATTTGTCTTGAGAAGGTGCAAAAGCACAATCTGGAGATGAAACTTATTGATGCAGAATATACATTTGATAATAATAAAGTTCTGTTTTACTTTACGGCGGACGGAAGGGTTGATTTCCGTGAATTAGTAAAGGATTTGGCATCCGTGTTCAAAACGAGAATTGAACTTCGTCAGATCGGTGTCCGCGATGAGACAAAAATTGTCGGTGGTATCGGGATTTGCGGAAGACCGCTCTGTTGCCACAGTTTTCTTGATGAATTTGCGCCGGTGTCCATTAAAATGGCAAAGGAACAGAATCTTTCACTGAACCCGACGAAAATTTCCGGTGTATGCGGAAGACTTATGTGCTGTCTTAAGAATGAACAGGAAACGTATGAGTATCTGAACCGAAAACTTCCTCATGTAGGGGATTATGTTACAACAGAAGACGGATTGAAGGGTGAGGTTCACAGTGTAAATGTGCTCCGTCAGCTGGTGAAAGTTGTAATTGAAACCGGAGATGAGAAGGAAATTCAGGAATACAAGGTAGAGCAGCTTCGTTTTAAGAAACGTCACGGCAGAAAAGATAAAGCGGATACTGCCAATGAAAAAGAGCTGAAAGAATTGGAAAACCTTGAGAAAAAAGAAGGGAAATCAAAACTCAATGACGATTAAGCTTTTACCAAATGAAAGGCTTGACGATCTGGGACGAAAAGGATATAAGATTATCCAAAATCCGGAAAAATTTTGTTTTGGAATAGATGCCGTATTACTTTCGGAGTTTTCTAAAGTAAAGAGCGGCAAAAAAGTGCTGGATTTGGGAACCGGTACCGGAATTCTTCCGATATTGTTGGAGGCCAAAACAGGTGCATCACATCTGACCGGACTTGAGATACAGGAAGAAAGTGCGGATATGGCCAGAAGAAGCGTAATTTGCAACGGGTTGGAGGATAAGATTTCCATTGTGACAGGTGATATAAAAGAAGCAGGAAGCTTATTCGGCGCTGCTTCTTTTGACGTTATAACGTGCAACCCCCCTTATATGATTGGAGGGCACGGTCTGCAGAATCCATCCGAAGCCAAGATGATTGCAAGGCATGAAATTCTGTGTACCTTTGAAGATGTTGCCAGAGAGACTGCGTATATGCTTAAAGAAGGCGGAAATTTTTATTTGGTCCACAGACCGTTTCGCCTGGCAGAGATTATATCCATTCTCGTAAGATATCGGTTAGAGCCGAAAAGAATCCGTTTTGTCCATCCATATATTGACAAAGAGCCGAATATGGTCCTGATTGAAGCGAGAAAAGGCGGTAACGCAAGAGTAACCATAGAAAGACCGCTCATTATTTACAAGGAAAAAGGCGTGTATTCGGATGAGGTTCTTGAGGTATATAAAACACCTTATTTTGAATAAGTCAGCTTTATTTATGTAATTATAGAAAGGAAAGCGCATGGGAATGTTATATCTTTGTGCGACACCGATAGGGAATCTGCAGGATATGTCGCCTCGCATTATCGAAACTCTTAAGCAGGTGGATCTTATTGCTGCGGAGGATACGAGAAACAGCATTAAACTGCTCAACCATTTTGAAGTACATACGCCTATGACGAGTTATCATGAGTATAATAAGACAGAAAAAGCGTATACATTAATAGAAAAGATGAAAGAAGGAGCGGATGTTGCGCTGATTACCGATGCAGGTACGCCTGCGATTTCCGATCCCGGGGAAGTACTGGTAAAAATGTGTCAGGAGGCGGGAATCACAGTTACATCACTTCCGGGGCCGGTGGCTTGTATTACGGCATTGACGCTTTCCGGACTCAGCACAAGACGCTTTTGTTTTGAAGGTTTTCTGCCGGCGGATAAAAAAGAGAGATTGCAGATTCTTTCCGATCTTAAGACGGAAAAAAGAACCATGATTCTTTATGAAGCGCCTCACCATTTGAAAAAAACGTTGGAGCAGCTTCATGATGTGCTCGATGACCGCAAAATTACAATTTGCCGGGAACTTACCAAAAAATTTGAGACCGTTATGCCGACTACATTGTCGGCCGCGCTGGCATATTATGAAGAAAATGAACCCCGTGGTGAGTATGTACTTGTCATAGAAGGAATAAGTGCAGAAGAATTGGAGGCGGAAAAACAGAAAAGTTTTGAACAGATTCCGATGGAAGAGCATGTTGCAAACTATGAAAAACAGGGTTATAACCGCAAGGAAGCGATGAAACTTACGGCAAAGGACAGAGGCATAACAAAAAGAGATGTTTATCAGTACCTTTTAAATGTAAAAAAGTGATACTTACTATTTACAACCGCAGATAAGCATATTATAATCTAGTCAATCGTGGTAAATTTTCTATGATATCTTACGTTTTACGTGAAAAAACGTTGACAAACAGATGAGTAGGAAATATACTTTGATTATCAAACTATTTAACGAATTAAAAAGGAGAACAGAAAATGTTAGAAAGAGTTATTGACATTATTAAAGAACAGTTAAATTTAGAGGGAGTAGAAATCACAGAAGAATCTTCTTTCAAAGATGATCTCGGCGCAGATTCTTTAGATTTATTCGAACTGGTTATGGCTTTTGAAGAGGAATACGGAATTGAAATTCCTTCTGAAGATTTAGAGAAGATTACAACAGTCGGTGCTGTAGTAGAATATATGAAAGCAAAAGGCGTAGAGGCTTAATATTAAAAAGACGGATACAGAATTTTAAGGAAGTCAGAAGTACCTTCCGACTTCCTTTTTTTAAAAACAAATAGTTTGAAAATCAAAGTATTAGAGAGCATAAAAGGAAAAGGATTAAGCTATGGGAAAAACAGCATTTATATTTCCGGGGCAGGGGTCCCAGTATGTAGGAATGGGAAAAGATTTTTATGAGAACAGTGCACTTTGCAGGGATATTTTTGCAAAGGCATCAAAAGCTTCTGAACTTGATGTGGAAGCACTTTGTTTTGAGGAAAATGAGCAGATTCATATTACAGAATATACACAGATTGCCATGCTTGCGACAGAAGTTGCCATGCTCCGCGAACTTGAGTCAAGAGGAGTAAAAGCGGATGTAACAGCAGGACTTTCATTGGGAGAATACGGAGCACTTGCAGCGGCGGGCGTGATGAGCGATGAGGATATTTTCCGTTTGGTCCGCAAGAGAGGCCTTTATATGCAGGAGGCGGTTCCGAGCGGCGGTGCGATGGCAGCAATTCTTGCCCTTGCAACAGACAAAATCGAAGAAATTTGTGCGCAGACAGAAGGAATTGTATCAATTGCAAACTATAACTGTCCGGGACAAATTGTAATCACAGGGGAAGAAGCAGCGGTGGAAGCGGCGATGGAAAAATTGAAAGAAGCCGGTGCAAAGAGATGTATGAAATTGAATGTCAGCGGACCTTTCCACTCAGCCATGCTGAGCGGTGCGGGTGAAAAACTCGGTGAGGAACTTGCAAATGTGGAAGTTAAAGAAATGCAGATTCCGTATCTTGCAAATGTGACCGCAGATTATGTGACAGAGGCGGCGGACGTAAAAGAACTTCTTAAAAAGCAGGTTTCGGCCTCCGTAAAATGGCAGCAGACAGTAGAAAAAATGATTGCCGACGGCGTGGATACATTTATCGAAATCGGTCCGGGAAAAACGTTGTCCGGATTTATGAAAAAAATAACAAAAGAACTTGGCTGCGAATGCAAAGTGTATAACGTGGAAAAATGGGATGATCTCGCAGCAGTCCGGGAAGGAGCAGGAGTATGTTAACAGGAAAAGTTGCTTTAGTAACGGGAGCCAGCAGAGGAATCGGTCGCCAGATCGCTCTTACACTTGCTTCTTACGGTGCAGACGTTATTGTAAATTATAACGGATCCAAGGAAAAAGCAGATGAAGTGGTTGCTGCCATCAAAGAGATGGGCAGAAACGCAGAAGCTGTACAATGTCAAGTTTCGGATTTTGAGGCTTGCGGAAAGATGATTACGGATGCGCTTGCTGCATACGGCCATATCGATATTCTTGTAAATAATGCGGGAATTACGAGAGACAATCTTGTTATCAAGATGACAGAGGATGATTTCGATCAGGTTGTAGATGTAAACCTGAAAGGAACTTTTAATACAATGAAGCACATGTATCGTCCGTTCCTGAAACAGAAATACGGAAGAATCATTAACTTGTCTTCTGTGACAGGTGTATACGGAAATGCAGGTCAGGTCAATTATGCAGCTTCCAAAGCAGGTGTAATCGGAATGACCAAGAGTATGGCAAAAGAGTTAGCAACACGTAATGTAACGGTCAATGCAGTTGCGCCGGGGTATATCGACACCGATATGACACAGGCAATGAGCGATATGGCAAAAGAAGCCGTTCTTTCACAGATTCCGATGAAGAGAGCCGGTAAGCCGGAAGAAATCGCGGAAACAGTTGCTTTCCTTGCAAGTGACAAAGCGTCTTACATTACCGGACAGGTAATCGGTGTAGACGGCGGAATGTAAATCGGGGAATACGGAGGTAAAAAAATGAGCAGACGAGTAGTAGTAACCGGTATGGGTGCAATCACACCGATCGGTAATTCAGTAGAAGAGTTTTGGGCAGGTGTCAAAGAGCAGAAGCTCGGATTTGGACCGATTACTTATTTTGACACAACTGATTATAAAGCAAAACTTGCTGCAGAAGTAAAAGATTTTGTGGCAAAAGACCGTATGGACTTCAAAGCGGCAAAAAGAATGGAATTGTTCAGCCAGTACGCCGTGGCAGCAGCAAAAGAAGCCATGGAAGATTCCGGTCTTGATATGGAAAAAGAAGATCCTTACATGGTAGGTGTTTCCGTAGGTTCCGGTGTTGGTTCTCTTCAGACCGTGGAAAGAGAGCACACAAAACTTACAGAACG
>JAFTVQ010000080.1 GCA_017461865.1 Lachnospiraceae bacterium
GCCAATCCGGGTATAAACCCGTACAATCTTCAGGTGGGAACAAGAATCAAAATCTGCAAGGGAAACATGTTTACGGAGAAACCGTCCATGGACGAGATACAGATGATGAGTGACATGAACAAGGCGATGATGCAATACGCCGGATGGCTTAAGCTGTATCTTGTTTCGCTGTCGCAGTCAGCGTCCCGTCAGCGGGATGTGGCGCAGAGAACGGAACAGGCAGCCGGAAATGTGGTGGACATTTTTGCCTTGTACTATCCGGATGCTATGATTTCGAAGTTGCGTGAATTGTTTGCGAGACAGTATACGTTGGATCTCATGTCATATGCGAACGCAACAAATAACCGTGATACCATGGCAGCGGAAGATTTTGAGGAGAGGGTGTCCGACCATGCAGAAAAAATTGCAGCGCTTTTGTCGCAGTACAACAGATACTATGACGAAGACCGGTTGGAGGATTGGCTGGAGGAAGCACCTGAGATTATGCGT
This sequence comes from Lachnospiraceae bacterium, assembly GCA_017461865.1. Taxonomy (GTDB): domain Bacteria; phylum Bacillota; class Clostridia; order Lachnospirales; family Lachnospiraceae; genus SVFI01. Next base: position 490 of record JAFTVQ010000080.1, read on the forward strand.
CAAATCGTGATGGCAGTGTCCGGCGGAAATACGATGGAGGAATTTTCCGGATTCGACCGTTTGGATCAGTGGGCAATGGCGCTCGGAATGTATTTTGCAGATGGACTCAGAAAGGAATTTTACAGAGAAGGATAAGAGTTGTTTCAGTTTAAACCATGACAATATAAAAATAAATGACGCCTGCGACATAGAATTTAAGTCGCCGGGCGTCATTTTTAGTTGTTTGGATTATTTCTCCGCCGCTTTCTCTGCGAAGTCTGTAGTGACAAGTTTTTCATACGGAGCACGCTCTTTCAGCTGATCGGCTTCTTCCAAAATGTTTTGTAACAGGTCAAAACTGTCTGCCTCAAAGATCAAATCGGTCTTCCAAGTGTCCTGCTCGTGATAGCGGGATACGATAGTGGTAAGTGTTTCCAAATCTGTATCCTTGAACTGCGGCTGGATAATTTCTGCGATTTCCTGAGGGGAATGCGAGTTTACATAATCCATTCCGAGCTGAAGCGCATCTGTAAATTTCTGGACAACTTCCTTATTCTCGTTTACATAACTTTCTTTTGCGGAAAAACAGGTGTACGGAACGAAGCCGGAATCCACACCGAGAGAGGCGACAACGTAATAACCCTCTTCCATTTTTTCCAGTGCAGTAGCGGACGGCTCAAATTCTACCGTATAGTCTCCCTGACCGCCGGAAAAGGCAGCAGCGGTAGAACCGAAGTCAATACTCTGATCTATGGTGAGATCCGTTTTCGGGTCAATTCCGTTTTTCTTTAAAATATACTCAAATACCATCTGAGGCATTCCGCCGGCACGACCGCCGAGTACCGTTTTTCCTTTCAGTTTATCCCAGGTAAAGGCAGGATCGTTTTCTCTGGCTACCATAAAGTTTCCGGCCCTCTGAGTCAGTTGGGCAAAATTGATCACTACATCATCTGTTCCGCCCAGATAGGTATAGATGGTAGATTCCGGTCCCATGAAACCGATGTCCGCTTCCCCGGACAGGACAGCGGTCATTGTTTTATCGGCGCCAAAGCCTGTGACAAGCTCGAGGTCAATGCCTTTTTCTTCAAAATATCCGTTTTCGATTGCGACATAAAGCGGAGCGTAGAAAATGGAATGAGCTACCTCATTCAGCACCACCTTTTCGGCACCGGTTTCTTTTGTTCCTGCGCAGCCTGTGACAACGAGTGCAGTCATCATCAGCGCGGTCAGCTTGTAAAAAATGGATTTCTTTTTCATAATGTTCCTCCTTTCGCGCAAAGCGCTCTTATATCAGACTATGCAGGACGACATCCGGCGGTGACAGCAGCCTGTTATTTGGCATTGAAAGATTTGCAAGCAGGGAGGAAGTGTGGTATTCTTTTTCTTCGGCAAAGAAATATTAGCGTAAGCTACCGAAACAGAGGTATGACATATGTGGATGTTACAGGTTTTATTATACGGATTATTAAAAGGAACGAGAGAAATTGTGAAAAAGAAATCATTGGGCAGAAGTTCCGTGATGGAAGTGCTGTTTTTTTATACGTTATTCGGATTCCTTTTTGTCTGTCCGGATGCGGGGAATGCCGGCGGAGTTTTGAAGGAACAGATGGTACTTGTTATAGTGAAATCTTTTGTCATTTTTCTTGCGTGGATGTGCAGCTTTAAGGCAATCAAGAAAATGCCGATCAGTTTGTATGGGATACTGGATTTATCCAGAGTTTTGTTTGCAATGCTTCTTGCAACGGTTGTTATGCACGAAACACTGACAGGGTACCAGGTGACGGGACTTGCTTTTGTTTGCACGGGCTTACTTATGCTCAAGGGACTTCCGGGAAAAAAGAAGGAGGAAGGCAGCGGAGAAAAGGTAGCACCTGTCATAGTAATGTTAGCCTTTGCTTCCTGTTTGCTCAATGCGTTTTCCGGGCTGTTGGACAAGATACTGATGCAGGACATGAGCAGTTCACAGTTGCAGTTTTGGTATATGTTATATTTGGTATTGTTCTACTTGGTTTACATAATTGTAACCAAAGCAAAGATCCGGATAAAAGATGCGTTAAAAAATCCGTGGATATGGATTTTGGCAATTTTGTTTATTATTGCGGACCGTTCCCTGTTTTTGGCCAACGCAAATCCGGACAGCCGAATATCCGTTATGACGTTGATTAAGCAGTCAGGCTGTCTTGTGACGATATTAGGCGGTAAATTTATTTTTCACGAAAAAAATATCGGCTACAAATTAATTTGTGCGACGGTCATTGTGGCAGGAATTGTGATTGCGGTACTGTAAACGGCAGTGGTATAATAGGGAACAGATGACATAGGGGTAGAGAAGAGAAGGGAAAAGATATGAGTATTTATGATTCCTTAAATGAAATGCAGAAAAAAGCGGTACTTCAGACGGAGGGACCGGTCCTGATTCTGGCAGGAGCAGGTTCGGGAAAGACAAGGGTTCTGACACACCGTATTGCATATTTGATTGAAAAATGTGATGTAAAACCGTGGAACATAATGGCAATCACATTTACCAACAAAGCGGCGGAAGAGATGAAAACACGAGTGGATGATCTGGTCGGAATGGGATCTGACAGCATTTGGGTTTCTACTTTCCATTCCAGTTGCGTACGGATTTTACGCCGCTATGCAGATCGTATCGGCTATGATACGAATTTTACGATTTATGATTCCGATGATCAGAAATCGATTATCAAAGACGTGTGCAAAAAATTACAGGTTGATACAAAGATGCTCAAGGAGCGGACAATTTTGTCGGCGATATCCAATGCAAAGGATTCTTTGATCGGTCCGATTGAGTATGAGATGAATGCATTCGGAGATTATAATAAGCAGAGAATTGCAGGTGTTTATAAGGAATATCAGGCAACGCTCCGCAAAAACAATGCCATGGATTTTGATGATTTGATTATGTTGACGGTGGAACTTTTAAAGGGAGATCCGGAAGTTCGCGCCGGCTATCATGAAAGATTTCAATATATTATGGTGGATGAGTATCAGGATACAAATACAGCTCAGTTTGAACTGGTCAAACAGTTAGCAGCAGGTAACCGAAATCTCTGTGTAGTGGGTGACGATGATCAGTCCATCTATAAGTTCCGCGGAGCTAACATCCGTAATATTTTGGATTTTGAAAAAGTTTATCCGGACGCATGTGTAATCAAACTGGAACAGAATTATCGCTCTTCCCAGACGATATTGGATGCAGCAAACGCGGTAATCCGGAATAATGTCGGTCGAAAGGAGAAGTCACTGTGGACAGCGGCGGGAAGCGGAAGCAGAATTCATTTCCGTCCGTTTGACACGGCTTACGAGGAGGCTGAGTATATTGCGGGCGATGTTTCGTCCAAATATTACAGCGGTAAGCTCAGATACAGTGATTGTGCCGTGCTTTACAGGACAAACGCACAGTCCCGTCTTCTGGAAGAACAGTTTATCCGCTCAAGCATTCCGTACAATGTAGTGGGTGGCGTGAATTTCTATTCCAGAAAAGAGATCAAAGACATTCTCGCTTATTTGAAGACCATCGATAACGGAAAAGATGATTTGGCAGTTAAGCGCATCATCAACATTCCGAAGCGCGGAATCGGACAGACGACCATCAATAAAGTGCAGGATTATGCGGATGAGAGAGAAATCAGTTTTTATGATGCGCTCTGTGAAGCGGATCAGATTAAGACATTGGGAAAAGCAGCATCCAAATTGACACCGTTTGTCAACATGATACAGGTGTTCCGAAGCCGTCTCAATGTATATTCGCTGGAAGATCTTATGCAGGATATTCTTGATACGACCGGGTATGTGGAGCAGCTTCAGGCCGATTCCGAGGAGGAGGCCGAGGCCCGTATTGAAAATATTGACGAGTTGATTTCAAAGGTGGTTTCCTATGAGGAATCCCACGATCAGCCGACACTTTCCGAGTTTTTGGAGGATGTGGCGCTTGTGGCAGATATTGACGGCGTGGATCCGACTGCGGACAAAGTGCTGCTCATGACGCTGCACAGTGCGAAGGGATTGGAATTTCCGCATGTATATCTCGCAGGTATGGAGGACGGAGTTTTTCCGAGCTATATGACAATCATGTCCGATGATTCCACGGAGGTGGAAGAGGAGCGACGGTTGGCTTATGTGGGAATTACCCGTGCAAAAGAGGAATTGACCATATCGGCGGCCAAACAGCGGATGGTTCGCGGAGAGACCCAGTACAATCCGGTGAGCCGGTTTGTAAAAGAAATCCCGCAGGAACTTCTCGACAACCGTCTTCCTGTTTATAAACGTGATTTTACTGATTACGAAGAGGATTCCAGAGAACGTTACAGTTTTAAACAGAAACCGTATGATTTTTCAGGAGGCGTGAATTATGCGCCTGTGAAAAAATCATCACCAAACAAAAATTATGTAAACCAAGGAACGTCGGCGTCAGCCATCGGAATTGTGCGTCCGAAAGCAGTTTTAAAGCCGAAAACGACACCGGATTCGGTAAAGCCTTTTATTGCACAGACATCCGCCTTGAATAATGCGCCGTCTTCTGCGGTAAACTATAAGGAGGGTGACAGAGTGCGCCATTCCCGTTTCGGCGACGGATGTGTACTTGCTATGGAACCGGGGCCAAAGGATATTAAAGTAACGGTAGCGTTCGACGAATGCGGACAGAAAATTATGTATGCAACTTTTGCAAAGCTTACAAAAATTTAAGTAGTAAAGAGCCGGAAAATGTGTTAAAATAAATTCATATATAGGGGCATCTATAGCAGAAAGGTGGAATGCATTATGAAAAATATGAAAATTGATGATGTAATCGCAATGATCAAAGCCAATGATTTAATTAAAAAAGAGGAAGAAAAGAAGCCATGTGTACTTCTTTGGGTGCTTGGGATTATCGGAGCCGTGGCAGTGATCGCAGCAATTGCTTATGCGGTATATCTGTATTTTACACCGGATTATCTGGAAGATTTCGAAGATGATTTCGATGACGATTTTGATGATGACTTCTTTGAGGAAGAGGAAGAAGTTAAGAAAGATACCGCAGAATAAATTTGCATCATAAAATTAATAAGATACGAAAACGGGATTCCGATGGAGTCCCGTTTTTTAAGAAGAAATATTATGCAGGAGTTATTATGAAAAAAGGTGAAGTTTATGAAGGGGAAGTGAGTTATGTAAACTTTCCGAACAAGGCAATCATAGAGCACGAGGATGGAAGGGTGACGGTCAAAAATGCGTTGCCAAGGCAGAAGGTTGCGTATCGCGTGACCAAGAAAAAATCCGGCAGAGCGGAGGGGAATGTCATCCGGGTACTTGAAATGTCACCGGATGAAATCGAACCGGCGTGCCCGCATTTCGGTGAGTGCGGCGGTTGTACGTATCAGAATCTTCCGTACGAAAAGCAATTGGAACTGAAATCAGGACAGGTTAAAAAATTACTGGATGAGGTTTACATAAAATACAATCAGGGACCGTCGTATGTTTTTGAAGGGATCAAAGGAAGTCCGAAGCAGTTTGCTTACCGCAACAAAATGGAGTTTTCTTTTGGAGATGCATATAAAGACGGTCCTCTGAGTCTCGGGATGCATAAGCGGGGCAGCTTTTATGATATTGTGACGGTGGACGGTTGTCAGATTGTAGATGAGGATTTTCGCCTCATTTTGCAGACGGCACTGGATTATTTTAAGGAGAAAAATGTACCTTTCTATCATCGTATGCGCGGGGAAGGATATTTGAGACACCTGCTTGTGCGCAAGGCGGCAAAGACCGGCGAGATTATGGTGGCGTTAATTACGACGTCGCAGGCGGAGAGTATCGGTCGGCAGAATTGTGAGGATGTGTTGGCCGGATTTGCAAGTGAGTTATGTAAACTTGAAAACACACTTTCGGGAACACTGGTCGGAATTTTGCATACGCAGAACGATTCCGTGGCCGATGTCGTGAAAAATGACGGAACACAGGTGCTTTACGGACAGGACTATTTCTATGAGGAACTTCTCGGTCTGAAATTTAAGATTACGGAGTTTTCATTTTTCCAAACCAACTCGCTCGGTGCGGAAGTACTTTATGACACGGCGCGTTCTTATATCGGTGATTTGACCGGCGGCGGTGAACCGGATAAAGTTGTCTTTGACTTATATTCCGGAACCGGAACCATTGCACAGCTCATGGCGCCGATTGCAAAGAAGATCATCGGAGTGGAAATCGTGGAGGAAGCGGTTGAAGCAGCCAAGAAAAATGCAGGACTCAATGGTTTACATAATTGCGAGTTTATCGCAGGCGATGTACTCAAAGTTCTCGATGACATTGAGGAGAAACCGGACTTTATTATATTAGATCCGCCGCGTGACGGAATTCACCCGAAAGCTTTGAAGAAGATTATTGATTACGGCGTGGACCGGCTGGTTTATATTTCCTGCAAACCCACATCTCTGGCAAGGGATTTGGAAGTGCTTGAGGCCTGCGGATACCACATGGAGAAAGCGTGCTGTGTGGATATGTTTCCGGGAACCGTGCATGTGGAAACGGTAGCATTGTTGTCAAGGGTGAAATAGTGAAAGGGGAATACAAGATGACTAAAATGAGACCGACGAATCAACAGGGAATATGCCCATCCTGCGGAGCACCGGTTGTTTCGGAAATTTGTTCCTATTGCGGAACGGCGACAGGACTGAATACGGCTGAGGCAGATATGGAATATCCGGTACTGGAATGCAAGGAGGCAACGTTAGGTTTTTGGACGGTTTGTTTTCCGGCGATTTTTGCCGTGGCGTTCGGAGGAGCGGGACTTACCGTTACGATGGTCGGCATATTGGGAGGAATGGGAGCTTTTATGATTTTGATGGGACTGCCTTTTCTGCTGATCGGTATTGTGGCGCTGATTCTGATGCTTCGCACGATATTGCGTTATATGAAAATTAAGTCCAAGGGTAAAGTGATAACAGCCACGGTTTATGGGTATATGAACGATAATATACTGATTAATAACCAACCGGCACAGATTGTAAAGCTGCTTGTACAGACGTCGAATGGTCCGAGATTTATTTTATATAAGCTCGGAAACACATTGAAACCGTACGGTATCAATGACACAATAGACATCATGGTGTATAAGGATTGTTTTATGATTACCAAGAACAGGGAAGTTGCGCAGTGGTAAATACATAGAGTAGGAGGAAATGGTGATGGAAGCGTTCGCTATGGCATGTGTTTTATTTTTAGTTTTTGCAATATTAGGACTGATATTGCTCACGGTAGGAATTATTTTTCTGCTCAAGAATATCAAATGGAAAAAAGAGAAAGAGACACAGGGAATCAAACCAACAAGCAACGTGTTGGCGATTGTCGGCTTTAGTATTATGATCTTTTTCGGCGCTATGTGGATGATTTGTTTCGGCGCTGCAGCAATTGCATTTTTTGTATTAAGCTGATCAGGAGGGAATGTTACAGATGAAAAAAAGGATTTTTGTATTACTTTCACTTCTGTTGTTGATGAGTATATCTGCATGCGGAAAAACGGAAGAGACTGTTGAACCGCCTGAGATGATACAGGAGGAGAGTTCTGTGGTGTCTGAAGAGCCACAGGAGGAGAGCGCCGTGGCATTCGGGACGATACAGGAAGAGAGCACCGAATTACCCGAAGAGGCACAGGAAGAACCGGTGTTTGATTTGACTGCATATGATTTGCAATACGATCGCCGGGAAGAGTTCATAAAAGTATATGAGCAGATACAAGCGCAGGATGAGGCGGAAAACTTTGAAGGAACATGGCAACGCAGTGAGGTTGCAAGCAGTCTTGGGGCAGAACTTACCATCACGGAGCAGGACGAAGAAGGGTTTTCGTTTATCGGAGATTTTTACTATTTCAGCCATATGGGATGGCTGGAAGGAAAGGCTCTTTTTGTTGCACCGGATGTGGCAATTTTTGAATATACGGACGATTGGGGAGATGAGGAGTCAACGCCGCAGTATGTGGTGTTTGAAACAACAGAGGAAGGCCTGCAGATATATGCATCCGCAGCGTCTGCCGATTTGGGGCTTGGCATGAATGTATCTGTAGATGGACTGTATGTACAGGGAGAACCGGTGTATACGAATGCAACGGTGCTGGAGGACAACTTTTCGAAGCAGGTGCAGGATGAGATAAAGACTCTTTTGGGTGAGAATTATGAAATGTGTTTTGAAACGGTTGTTCAAATGGGGTTAATTACAAGCACTCCGGCTACGTTGGAAGACGGGACAAAAGCGACGTTTTATGATGCATTTATCCCGACGATGGGAGGATATGCATTTACTCTTCTTGCGTGTGAAAACGGAGATTTGTATATGAACTCGGAAGCATATGAAGTCGGATGGAAGACAAATGTGGAAGGTGCGACGGACTATCCGGCATATGTATTAGAGGAAGAATAATGATCCGAAAAAGCTCAAACCCATTGCGTATGATCCGGTAAATCTCGCGTATGTGGGATTGGGAGAAAAAGTGGGAAATGCATTTAAAGATGGGCTTGCATTAAAAAAATAGGCAGAAACATTAGGATTAATGTTTCTGCCAAGTGTATAGAAACTTTGGTTTTTTGTCTGCGGTATACAGCAGAAGTCCGGTTATCATCCAGCTGTATATGGCCACATTGGTAACGCTGCTGTTGGCCAGTGCCTGACAGAGATAACCGCCGTACATTACGAGAAGCAGGAAAGTAATCTCGGTTTCTTCTTTTTCGGAAGAATTCAGCATGTATCGTTTGGATGCTGTGAACAAGTTATATAAAATCAAAATGAGCCATGTAGCAATTGCAAAAACACCTTGCGTAACAAGAATATGTATGTATTCATTGTGTCCTTTGTCCTGGAAAAATCCGGAATAATTAGGGTCATCCCAGAAAAAGGCATATCGGTAGTTGTCCAGACCGGTACCTATGTACCAGCAATTCGGAACAGTTTCCAGTCCCTGGGTCCAGATGAACATTCGGCCGTTACCGAAGTTTTTTTCACCGTTTGCTTCTTGAACGGTTTCTTCTACATTGCGTGTGAGTTGCGGGAATATAGCCATAGAGCCTGCGAAGATTAATAAATACAGGACAGCCAAAATAAGAATTCCTTTTTTGGCCAATTCTTTTTTCTCTATTTTGCATTTTTGGGCAATGATGCCGAGCAAAGCAAGAAAACATAAAAATCCTGCGCAACCGAGCCAGCCGATACGCGTATATGTTGTCATAATTCCGAAAAAGCAAAATACATTCATGAAAAAATATTTTGGTTTTAATTTTTTTTCACATATTAAAAACTTACCGGCGGATAAGGCGGTAAATACAACCACCAGCGCAGCAAAAAAA
>JAFTVQ010000081.1 GCA_017461865.1 Lachnospiraceae bacterium
GGATATGAGATAGATTGGGAGAGATAACATGAAGCAGATTATGAAAGCACAGCTGTATCAGCTTAGAAAAAACAGAATCCTATGGCTGATTTTCTTTGTGATATGCATGATGCAAATCACAGGGCCATCGGGCGAAATGTGCTATTACGAAGAAATGATGGCGGGATCAAAATACATAGCGGATTTCGGTTATACGATATTACATTTTGCAGTTATTTTTGTGCTTCTTCTTACGGCAGAGATTTGCGGGGGAGATTTTATGGATAAAACCAAGCACTATGAATTGATGGGTGGTTACACGCGGAAAAAAATATATTTTTCCAGATTCTGGCTGAGTTTTCTGTTGAGTGTGCTATTTATGATTGTGATAAGCATGATTGCAGTGATTACGGCAGTAGTTCTCGGAGGCTGGGGAGATGAGTTGTCTCCTGGCTGGTGTCTTGTGCGACTTGCGCTTGTGATCTTTCCTATGTTCCGTCTGATTTGTGAGTTTGTTTTTTTGAGCTATGTGGTAAAAAATGCCTATGTGGTTATGGGAGCGGGTACTTTCGTGTTTTTTGCGGGTATGGTTGGAAATAATCTGATTCCGGAAAAGGCGAGATTTTTCAGCGGGCTTGGAACTTTATACGAACTGACAGATTTTCATCCTTGGAGTACCTTTACTCTGGTAGGTGAAAAAATGATTACTCTTTATGATGCGACTATGAATGCATCTCAAATTGCAGGTGTGATAGGTTCGTCCATGGTCTTTGGGCTGTTTTTCTTATGGCTTGGTTACAGAGTTTTTTTGAAAGATGATATAAACTAGGAGGCATCTATGGTTACTTGTGATATTGTGTGTGTGGGTTTGAATTTGATTCTGGCAGTTTTTTTGTTTTGGCTGGCGGGATTTGCAGAAAAAAAGAGAAGCGTAAAATGGCGTTTGCTTTATCTGCTGCCATTTCTTGTAACGCTGGTTTTGGTTGCGATATATGAGTTTGAAACATGTATGTTTGGCGTTTATTTTGGGGCTTTTCTTCTTGTTTTTGGCATGGTCAGGCAAGAGAAAAAAGAGCGCTGTATTCTATGTTTTGTCAGTGCAATATTTGCGTTTTTATCCCTCGGAATCTGTCTTTTTTCTCCGGGGTACAGAAGCTATGATTATGCAGCAGACTTCAAGTCCGGATTCGAAGAAATGAAACTGCATTATGTGCTTTCCGAGCATAAAAGCATAGATTGGGACGGGCTTTATGAAAAGTATCTGCCGTTATTTGAGGAGGCTGACAAAGCCCATGATGAGGTGGAAGCATCCATTGCATGGACAAAGTTTGCTATGGAATTTCAAGACGGACATGTCGGCTATGGAATAAAAGATGAAAAAATTGAAAAAATGGCCTACGAAAAAATGTACGGAAATGACTATGGTCTGTGTACTATGAAGCTGTCTGACGGAAAGATAGTGGCTGTTATGGTGGAGAGTGGCAGTGAGGCTTACAAAGCAGGTATTCGTAATGGCAGTGAAATAACAGCCTGGAATGGTGAGCCGGTTGAAAACTTATCCGGAACAGAAAAGGTTTTCTCGTTTGCAGTGGAAGAGAATGAAGAGTTTTACGAAGCTCTTTCCATCGCAGGTATGGGAGGTGAGACGGCGGAGGTTTGTTTCATTGCCGAAACAGGTGAGAAGAAAACAGTTACGCTTTCAAAAATCGGGAACTATTATGATAGAATGATGGATTGTATTGAAGATGTCATCGATAAAGGGGCTGAAATTTCGAATTTGGAATGGATGCGCGTGGATGATAGTTCTGCACTTCTCCGTATGAGATTTATGAATTATGATTCCGAAGAGAATTTTTCTGAGATGGAGACAACGTTGCGGGAGGAGATGCTTGCTTTAAAAGCGGAGGGGGTAACGAATTTGATTTTTGATCTTCGCTCGAATTCCGGAGGGTCCGGAAATCATGTGAAGCATATTTTGAAATTGATTGCGCCTTCCGGA
>JAFTVQ010000082.1 GCA_017461865.1 Lachnospiraceae bacterium
AAACGATACTTTGTCCTGTATTACTGCATGGGTACCGATCACAAGATTCGCATCTCCGTTTTTAATCTGCTCATAGATCTTTCTTTTTTCTGCTGCAGATTGAGATCCTACAAGCAGAACCGGACGAAACGGAAGATCATAGGATTCGGTCATTTTTTGAATGGTTTCCATATGTTGTTTGGCAAGAACTTCGGTCGGAGCCATCATGGCTCCCTGGTAGCCGTTAGAGACACAGAGCAAAAGCGCCATAATCGCGATGATTGTTTTTCCGCTTCCGACATCTCCCTGCAACAAGCGATTCATGCATACGGGACCGAGCATATCCTGTTTAATTTGTTCATAGGCATGAAGCTGTGATTCTGTCAATTGGTACGGAAGTTTTTCCGTTAATCTGTTCACATCTGCCGTTTCCAGCATGTTATGCACATTCTTGCGCCCTGTATTCAATTGCTGCGATTTCATTGCAAACAAAAAAAGCAAAAATTCTTCATAAGCGAACCGTTTTCTGGCTTCGATTACTTGCTCCATAGATGTCGGCGCATGCAGCGTTTCCAGCGTCTCTTTGACAGAACCGAACTTATATTTCGAAAGAATATTCGGTGGTAGATATTCTTCTATATTGTCTACTGATTTCAGCGCAGACATACAGTATTTGTGAATCGCCTGATCGGTTAACCCTTTTGTCCGCGAATAGACACTCATAAGCGTTCCCTGCAGCGATGTATATTCTTCAAAAGAATACATTTTGGGATGACTGAGAAAAAGCCCCTGATTTTTGGAAGATACCAAACCATAAAATACCCACGACTTTCCGGTTTTGATACTGTTTTTCAAATACGGGGTATTAAAAAAAGTAACTGTAGCGGTGTGCCCGAAGGAATCAGATATAAGAAATTTCAGTATCTGAAGTCCACGCACGCGGCGAAGCTCAGGTGTTGTTTTTACCGTGGCATACACTGCTGCTTTTGATCCGGTCTTTCCCGCCTCATCCAGGGAAACCATGTTAGGAAAAAGTACGTATTCTCTCGGAAAATGATATAAAAGATCACCGATCGAATCAATGTTCAATTTATGAAAAAGGGCAGCGTTTTTTTCACCGATGCCCTTTAATTCCATAATAGATTGTTCTAATTTCATTGAAACACCTATTCTGCAGAAATCACATAGTAATAAATCGGCTGTCCGCCGTACTGAAGTTCAACATCGCAATCAGAAAACTTCTCTTCGATTGCCGCCTGCATTTTTTCTGCGTCTTCTTCATCCACATCACTTCCGTAATAGATACTGATTAATTCACAGTCGGAATCTTTCATCATTTCGTCTACCATAGCAAGTGTTGTATCAAATATTGTTTCACCTACAGCAAGAATAGAACTGTCGCCTATTCCCATAATATCATTTTCTTTAATTACTTTATCATCAATTTCCGTATCGCGTACTGCATATGTTACCTGTCCGGTCTTAACATTTGCAAGCTCTGCTGTCATATTTTCAAGATTTTCAGCACCGGAAAGCTCAGGCACAAAATTGATTACGGCAGAAATTCCCTGCGGAATCGTTTTCGTAGGTACCACAATAATCTCTTTATCTTCTGTCAGATCACGGGCCTGATTTGCTGCCATCACAATGTTTTTATTGTTCGGAAGGACATAAATTGTCTTGGCATTCAAGGATTCAATTGCCTCCAAAATATCTTCCGTACTCGGATTCATTGTCTGACCGCCTTCAATGATGCGGTCTACACCGAGATCCTTAAAAATGGAGTTGATACCTTCACCGATAGAAACACTAATAAATCCGTATTCTTTCCATTCTTCCGGCTCTGCAGCTTTAGTTTCGGCCGCTGCTTCATTCTTCTCTGCTTCCTTGAAAAGCTTTTCTTGATGTTCCAAACGCATATTATCAATTTTCATATTAGATAATGCGCCGTAAGTGAGTGCACGCTGGATTGCCAACCCCGGATCGTTGGTATGTACGTGCACTTTTACGATATCATCATCCGCAACAACAACGATAGAATCACCGATAGATTCAAGAAATGCCTTGAAATCCATCTCATGCTTCACATTGAATGTTTTATTGAGAAGAATAATAAATTCCGTACAATAACCGAACTTGATGTCAGAGGTATCAATATCCGATGTATCAATGCCTGCTTTCTTAACGACAGGAGCCGCCTCGATAGTGAGATCCAGCTCTTCGCCGCGATATGCCTTCTGGGCACCTTTCAGAACCTCGAGGAGACCCTGACCGCCGGAATCCACAACTCCGGCCTGTTTTAATACCGGAAGCATTTCCGGCGTTTTGTCAAGAACTTCCTGTGCATATACGATGATTGCATCGATAAATGCATCCATGTCATCGGTTCCTTCGAATTCAGCGGCCTTTTCATATGCACCTTTTGCAACCGTGAGAATGGTTCCTTCTTTCGGTTTCATGACCGCTTTATATGCACTTTCCACTGCTTTTTCGAAAGCGGTAATAAAATCATCAATAGAGATTTCGCCTTCTAACTCGCCGATTACTTTGCACATTCCGCGTAAAAGCTGGGAAAGAATAACTCCCGAATTACCTCTGGCACCGCGAAGTGAACCTGAGGAAATTGCTTTTGAAATTTCTTTTAAAGATGCATTTTCAGGAAGCGCTGCCACTTCCTTTGCTGCTGACATGATAGTCAATGTCATATTGGTACCGGTATCACCGTCCGGGACCGGGAATACGTTTAATTCATTTATATATTCTTTTTTTGCCTCCAGATTTTTAGCACCTGCCAAAAACATGGAACGCAGCATATTCGTATCAATTCTGTTTGACGACACTTTACTTTCCTCCTCTAGTCAATTACTCTGACACCTTCCACAAAAATATTAACTTTTTCTACCGGAAGGCCGGTGAATTCCTGTACTTTATATTTTACATTGCTTGAGAGATTATCAGACACGGCAAGAATGTTTACTCCGTATGCGACAATCAAATGAAAATCAATCTCAAGTTTATTATTATTTACATGAACACATACTCCCGTCGAGAGATTATCCATCTTTAAAAGTTTAACCAAACCGTCTTTTACATTCACGCTCGCCATACCAACAATACCGATGCATTCAACTGCAACACTACCTGCATAGTTCGCAATTACTTCGCTATCAATTGAGATATTTCCGAGGTGTGTATTCATCATTGTCTTCATACATTATCCTCCTTGGATGCTTACTCTAGAGTGATTATACCCTTTTTTAAAGAAAAATGGAACATATATTTACAAAATACTGAGGAAAAAAATATTTTGTGCTTGCAATCGGATTCTTTTTCTGATAGAATATCCATGTTGTGAATTTTGAAGACTATTATAGTTTAGGAGGTGCGATCATGGCAAAGTGTGATATCTGTGGTAAAGGCGCTCATTTCGGAAATAACGTCAGCCATTCTAATAGAAAATCAAACCGCATTTGGAATGCAAACGTAAAAAATGTAAAATGTAAAGTAAACGGTGCTACTAAGACAGTACATGTTTGTACAGCTTGTTTAAGAGCAGGCAAAGTTGAAAGAGCATAATTATTTCACAAAACATCAAAAATTAAGGAACCATTTTATGGTTCCTTTTTTTATGCTTTCTTCTGATAGTTAATACTCTTTTTCAACCGGTCATATTCTTTATTAATCTGTTGGAGTATGGTTTTATCTCCGCCCAAATTATCCGGATGATATATTTTGATTAATTCTTTGTACCTTTTTTTCAAAGCAAGCGGATGCGTTACACCGCGAAAGAAAAACATGTCATCCCCCGTCGGTTCACCGGCAAGAGGTTCAAAAGAATCTTGCTGTTCATATTTTTGATATTCGAATGCTCTCTTTTTTGCTTCAAATGTTTTCCTGTCTGCATCCAGTTGTTTAAAACCGATTTCCAGGATCTTAAATTTTTTGTCAAAGAAACTTTGTTCTTCTTCTAATTTTTGTCGTTCCTGGCGGATTTTGCTTGTCCATTCGTGCATCTGCCGGTTAAACTCTTCTTTTTCTGTCTGAAAACGCTGTTTTTCGCTTTCGAGATTTTTTTGATCCTGTCTCACAAGATCAGTCTGTTCACGCAGAAGTCTGCTTGCGCGGGATAATTCTTCACGAAGATCTTCCAGGCGCATATTTTCTTTAAACAGCCAGTTCTTCAGTTGTGTATCATCCATCTTTTCCTGTTCCATACGTTTTCTCCGACATAAGTGCTCAACAATCTGCCCCGTTAAACAGATTATAACCGAGCAACATCAAAATCGCTATCATAACGACTGCCACAAAGGTGTTTTCGATAAAAAGCATGAGTAACATGCCGACAGCGACACAAAAACTGCACAGACCACAAATTCTTTTCATACTGATCGCAGTCCAGTCCTTTTTATTATCTTATGCAGATAATTTCATTTTTATTCCATATATTATAAGGTTGTTTCATCCGGGAAAGCAATGGCTGCAGCAGTTTCATCACTGACCATCTCTTCTTTCTCGGTTGTAAACTTGTCCACAAGTTCCGGAATCATGTCAATAATCTTTGTGATGGTATCCTGGTTTTTTACACTCACAAGCTTTGTCTGTCCGTTTTTGATAACAAGAACTGCATTCGGTGACATTTTACCGGTCACACCGCCGAAACCACCGTTTTTCTGTTCTCCGGCTGTTGCTCCGGCACCAACACCGAAAGAAACATCAACAAGCGGAATAATAATGGTATCGCCGATCTGCGTCGGTTCTCCGACCACTGTTTTTGTTGAAAGAAAACTGTCAACACCGCCAAGTAATGATGTTACAACTTCTGAGAAATTATTATTCATGTTTATCCTCCTTGTTTCCGTTCATGAGAATTTTCCTGAGTTCTTTTAAATCTTTGTCAAATAAAACAAGCCATACGACACGCAATAAAGCAAATACCGTAAGGTGTCCTTTGAAAAAGAAATCCCCTTCATAAATTTGTTTTTCAAAGTCCGGTTCTATCATAACATACTTCCCGACAAATGGATACATCATACCGAAAAAACCACATATTTGTCCGGTTCCGGCAGGATCTCCCGTTCCGATATGAAGACGGACATTTCCTTTTCTGGGACGAATACTTTTCCATAATTTAAGCAGAGAACGCTTTGCCTTTCGGAACGAAACCTGTGTCACATCCATCTGCCATACTTCATAGTAATATTTTATCTGCGCCGTAATAAGGTCCGCTTTCGCTTTCAGCTGCAATCCCTTTTCTTTTATTTCCTTGAGCTTTGCATAAAAACTTCGGAGTTTTTCCTTTATCATTTTTATAAAATATGATATTTTCTCTGATAAACGCTCCGGAGCGGACGTATCTTCTTCCATATTTGGCACATCGGTATGCTCTTTGACCGAATCTTCTGCAACTGTTTCCTGCGTCTGTATATTTTCTGCGTCACGTTCCGTTTCTTCCGGAATATTTTCACTGCCTTCCGTTTCGGTCGCATCCGCCTTTTTCTTTGGTAACGGTTGTTCCGTGACATCTTTTTCTGTTTGCGGGGCAAAAAAATCATACACCGTAACACCGAAAATTTTGACTTTTCCCTCTGCTTTTTCATCGATATAGGAAACATAAACCTGCAATAGAGGAAACAGATATCTTATCCGGAATTTTGCATAGGGTTTCTTTTCAAAATAGCTTCCCTCACCGCGATAACAAAACGGAACAAATACAAGCAAAAGAACAAGCAAAAGAATGATTCCCAACAATATGAGCAGGACAATTCCTACTATTTTCAATATCAGTAATAGAATGTGCATCAATAACTCCGAAACAATGTATCGCGGGCGTTTAATAACGCCGTTTTGAATTCTGTCATGCCATAGCGCTTTGACAAGCTTACAAACATTTGTGCCGAAAGCTCAATGGCACTGTCTTTTCCTTCTGCCATGCCGATGACATACAAGTTTTCTTTTGGATATCCCTTTTGTTTAAGGTTGGAACAATCGATGATATCAAACGAATCGTTTCCGCCGGCAAGGCAAATCAAATAAACATTTACAAGCCCTGCGTTCATTCTTATTTTATGAATGATTCGATTTTTGCGTTTTAGGCAAGCATCATCGGTTGCCAGTTCTTTATATATATACATCACAGACTCCGATTTTTAAAAAAAGAAGGCAAATGTATGCCTTCTCTTTTCTTAAAAGTACTTTTTGTTTCCCCATAGATTACTGCGTTTCAAATCAAGGTATTCCGCATACGCTTTTTCCAATATCTGCTTTTCGTTGGAAAACTTAAGCAGATGATATGCTTCATGATATTTATAATACCCAGAATCCACAAAGAATTCTTCGCGCTGTGGTTTGCTGTAATAGCTGTCTGCCATCATCAGATACCAATGTACACTTTTGGTCACCGTATCTTCCGGTACCGTAAACGTATAATCACTCTTGCCGATATACTTGATAATCGAAGCCTTTGCTCCCGATTCTTCAAGCACCTCTCTCAGCGCTGTATCCTTATACTCCTCGTCCGGTTCAACAGTCCCCTTCGGCAATACCCATCCTTCATACTTGTTTTTAATATTTTTATACAAAAGCAGGATTTTGCCTCGAAAAATAACCACACCGCCACAGCTTGTTGCTTCAATCATTGCAAACCCTCCTGTCTGGCGTGCTTAAAAACACTCTTGCATAGTATAAAACAGATTGTCTGTTCGTGCAAGACAGGATTTGAAATTAAACCATCTTTGCAATTACATCAATAATTTCCTGCTGGTCAAAAGGTTTGGTCAGGAACTCATTCGCTCCTGCTTTGATACAATCAATCATCTTATTTTTCTGACCTGCAGCTGTAACCATAATTACTTTTGAATTTGCATCTAACGCTTTAATCATTTTAAGCGCTTCCACGCCGTCCACAATCGGCATTGTAATGTCAAGTGTTACGACATCCGGTTTCAAAGCCTGGAATTTCTGCACTCCATCCTGTCCGTTTACTGCTTCGTCTAACACTTCATGTCCGTTGGATTCTAAAATTGTACGAAGCATTTTTCTTGATGTTCTGGAATCATCAACAATTAAAATCTTAGCCATCTGACTCTTTCCCTCCTACTTAATATCAACATCTGTATCGATTGATAAAATAAATTTGATTTCTTTTCCGTCTAGATGAATCGGGAATACACAGAACTGCTTTCCTGTGATGGTAACCGGATTCTCATAGAATACAGGAGGAAGCATATCTAAATCCATCCCCTCTGTGCTCATTTCGGAAGCAAAAAGACCATTGATACAGTTCGTAAATTCTCCGACCGCATCCAATGCATCAAGATCTACCGTTTCAAACTCTTCATCTGCAAACGGATTGGCAACTGCAAGAAGGTCATCGCCGTCTGCAGCAAAACCGGAAATCATCTTATGATCGCCTTCCAGTGCCTGCATTGCAAATTTTTCGACAGAAAGCTCGTCCACAAAGTAGGCTTTTGAAACATATGCAGACGAATTGATGATTCGAAGGAATGTACGAATCGCAATTCCGCAATGTCTGTCGCTGAGTTCCGTATTTGCAGGAAGGAACAGCTGAACTGTTCTGTCAACATCTCCGCTGACAAGGGCATCCATATCGCTGTGTGTAAAGCCCTGTTCTTCCTGGTATTTATTCAGGGCTGCATCAATTTCTTCAAGAGTCATATAACCCTTGTCAATTAAAGTCTGCACAAATACCATGTAAATATTACCCTGTTTCTTTAATAACTGAGTTACCTGGTCATCAGATAAATAACCCTTTTCAACAGCAATATCACCGAAACGGCGGTCCATAATAGCCTGAAGTTTATTTACCTCATCAGCCTGTTCCTCTGTCATAAGCTTTTCAGCAACGGCAATAAGGCCGAGTTTTACGCGAATTTTTCCTTCGCTTTCCAACACATCCTGAAATTGTTCTTTTGTAATTGTTCCGGATGTTACCAGATAATTTCCGAAAATCTGATCAAACATATGTAACCCTCCTACGTTTAAAATAATACACCCTAACACATAGTATATAACAAAATCACAAAAAAAGATAGCACAATTCTTTATTTTTTATGAATTTGTCTCAAAATAATGATCAAAAATACGTTTTGCAATCGGAACAGCATAATCTCCGCCCGATCCTGCACTTTCCACAATGATTGTAACACATACCTGAGGGTCCTGTGCCGGCGCGAAACCGGTAAACCACGCATGTGAATCGTCTTTGTTTGCAGAAAATTCGGCAGATCCTGTTTTTCCGGCTGCAGTATAGGATAATCCGTCCAGTTTTGAAGCTGTTCCCGACAGAACTACTTCCGTCATCAGCCCCGTCATGAAGGCAGCCTCTTCTTCTGTCATCATAACGGTTTCTTCGGAAGGGACATTCTTCTTAACCACAGATCCGGTTGCGCTTTCCAGCGAGTCCACAACATAAGGAGTCATGCATTTTCCTTTGTTTGCAATTGCAGCTGTAATCATATTCAAATGAAGCGGAGTAATCTGTGTTTTTCCCTGTCCGATGGATGTTTGCATGACAAGATCATCATTGTCCGTTTCGGTCAATTGAAACATGCTGCGTTTATATGGAATTTGAAGTTTCAAGTCGGAATCAAACAGGAGATCTCGGCATGTATTTTGAAACTCTGCAATATCCAGTGATGTTCCGATGTTTGCAAAGGAAGAATTACAGGATTTCGCAAAGCTTCGCTCAAAACCGACAGATCCGTGATTTTGTCCGTGATAACACCGGATTGTGCTGCCGCCTTTTGTAAAATGTCCGTTGCAGGAATAATTGTAACCGGATACATCGCCGTTATTTTGTCTGTAATATTCCAATGCCGTGACAATTTTAAACGTACTTCCGGGCGGATACAAACCTTGGGATGCACGGTTCAAAAGCACCGTACTTGTCTCATCTCCCACCAAATCTTCCCAAATATAAGCAATCTCATTGGGATCATAGTCCGGTTTGGAAACCATGGCAAGAATTTTACCGGTAGAAGGTTCCGTTACAATAATTGCTCCGGAATATACACCAAGTGCTTCATAGGCCACCTGTTGCAGCGAAACATCCAGCGTGGTAATTACACTGTCTCCGATATTTTTTTCGGCATTCAACTCATTTTGAATCTTGTTTGAAATTGACGCATGGGAGCTCAATAACTTCATGTTTTCGGAATATTCTATGCCGGTTTTTCCTTTGGTTGAATAGCCGACCACATGAGAAAACAAATTTTCATACGGATAATACCGCTCTTCGGTACCATCCGGAAGAATTCTTGTTTTTGCCAGCACTTCCCCGTCTTTCGAATAAATAGAACCTCTGATGTTCTGGCTCGCCAACAGTTCCTGCCTCGGATTAAACGAATTATTGATTGCCTCTTCTTTTTCGTGAAGCATAAAATCCACAATATTCCAAATAACCGCAAACATAAGGACGGAAACAAGAATGGTTATGAATAAAATTTCACCGTTATGAATCTCTTTCCTGTTCACGGACCGATTTGACTGTTCGTTTTCTTTTTTTTGCATTTTTCATTCCTTCCTGCTCTTTCACGCCGTAAAGGCCGAGTACAATACAGAACATAACAATGGTGGCAAGAACACTGCTTCCACCGTAACTGACAAGAGGAAGCGTAACTCCGGTAAGCGGTATAAATCTGGTTCCGCCGCCGATTGTCAAAAACACCTGTGTGATATAGATCATTCCGATACCGACTGCAATAAACCGGTAGAACTCTTCTTTGATTCGCATTGCAATCGTCATAATCGCAACAAAACAACTGAGACAGACCAGAATCATACAAATAGCAAAAATCACACCGAACTCTTCTGCGATTGCAGAAAAGACAAAATCCTGTTCCACATAAGGAATGGCAGTCGGATTTCCCTGATACAATCCCATTCCGTACCATCCGCCGGTACCGATTGCAAACAAAGATTGCGTAATCTGATATCCTTCATCATTGATATGACTCCATGGATCAAGCCACGCAACAACCCGTACCTGAATATGCGAAAACAGATGATAAGCAATATAAGCGGCCAAACCGCCTGCGCCGAGACCGGCCAACAAATAATATATTTTTCTTGTTGCAACATATAACATGACAAGATATGTAATAAAAAAGATCAGCGCACTGCCGAGATCGGTAGATAACACCAGAATAAGTACATGCATGGCTGCAATCACGGTTGTAATGACGACCTGCAGAAAACTTTTGGACTCCTTCAGCATGCCTGCCACAAAAAATACAAAAAGTATTTTTACAACCTCGGAAGGCTGGAATGAATAAGAGCCAAAAGAATAAGACAATTTTGCCCCGTGTGTCACAGCGCCGAGCACTGCAACTACAGTCAGAAGCAGGATTCCGGCCGATGCATACATCCAGGTTAAATATTTTAAAAATTTAAGTTTTTTCACAAGATACGGAATAAACAAGCCGACAATCAGCGATGCCGTCACAATGAAAAACTGTTTGATGGACCTTTCGTAAGATATTCTTGTCAGGATGACAAAACTGATGGTAAGAAGCATACACATGTTGTTGATAATCAGTTTATTAACCTCCGGATAAATCACGCGATACAGGGCAATCGTTGCAAACAGAAGTATCTGCTGAAATCCGTAAAAGATAATGTAGGAAATGTCCCCCGTTTCGAGACAAATCGCTGCGAAACCGAGGAAATGAACCATAAACATGCAAATGATCTGAATGGCATAAATCCAGTCTCTGTCATCGTCCTCTTTATTGCGCACGCTAAGAAGACACAGTACCGTGTACAGCGCCATAAAAAAAACAATCACATATTTTGACAAATCAGATATTACATGTGCCATATCATTCCACGCCTTTCATAAAATGTCCTTTGGTAAAGCGGTCAATCGGACAGGATACAGATTCTTCACTGTATTTCCCCGCCCTCTCATTTTGATATATTTTTTCGTAATATGTAACAATTTCATTTAACTCTTCCGATGTTTCAAAAGAAAATTTCATTACAACACCGGCGAGTTTCATGTTGCAAATCAGTGCCGTTTCCTTGTGAAGGGACAACGGAACGCTGTTGTAGACGGTGTTTTCACATCTGTCACAGTGGGTGATAACCATTCGCCGGTCCTTTTGGCGGTCAATGAGAACAACTGTCTCATCCCCTGCTCCGCTCCGGCACTTATGATTGGTCTTTAACAGACATCCCGCACTCTCCATAGCCGGGATATAACCGTATACAGGAAGCACTAAAGAATGGGATGCACAGCTTCCGCTTTCAGAAAGAGTCCGGATTTCTTTGTTGTGCAGTTCGTAAGGAAGAACATGCTCAAAAAGGTTATGTTCCTCATAAAACCGTGCAGTTTCCGAATTGAATAAATACATTCCTGCATCCGATACAATCGGCAATGCCGGATATTGTTCTTTCACATAGGATAAACATTCTAAATTTGCAACGCAAAATCCATCCGGCAAAATACCCTCAATGATATTACGGTATGAATCCAGAATTTTCATGGTTTTTTGACGGGTTACCGCAGGAAAACGGAGATAAAATTCTATCCCCAGTGCCTGCAACTCTTCTCTTTTGGCTTTCACATTCCCGATTATTAACTTCCCTTTGCTGTTGTTAAAATCCTTAAGGGAATCCATCGCAAGATAAACACGTTTCCAGCACGATTTTCCATGCAAAGAAAGAAACTGGTCTATCGTGCGGACATCGATGTGCATAAATCTTTCCGTATCTTTTAAAGAAGGTTTGCTTTTGAATACTTTTTTGTCAAAATGTTCGTGGCCGTCAAAACTCCGGCGATACTTCGCGAGCAACAGCTCTTCCATTTGTCCGAGCGCATTACGGCGCAATTCGTTCAATTCTTTGTTCGGAAGAAACAAATCCTGATCCATTTCAAATGAGATTTCTTTAAAAGAAAAGAAGGTATTTCCTGTTTTGCATAACTGTTTTTTTACATCA
>JAFTVQ010000083.1 GCA_017461865.1 Lachnospiraceae bacterium
CGTATCTGAGTGTGATGTATTCGATGCCGGAAGAGATAATCGTGCTCTGGCAGTCACAGTATGGGAAGATGCAGACAGAGGAGATGCTGAAAGCGCTTCTCGAAAAGCGTCCGCTTACCATCCGTATAGATGAAAGGCTGTCTCAGGAGGAAAGAGACGGTCTGCTTCGCGAGATGACAGAGGCGGGAATTGGGGCGACTGCAACGGAACTTACATATGTGTTTGCTTTGTCGGATGTGGACCGGGTGAGCAATATTCCGGGATATGAGGAAGGAAAATTTGTTGTGCAGGATCTTGGCTCAGCCATGGTGGTTGAGATGTCCGGAATCCGTGAAGGAGACATGGTGATAGATGTATGTGCGGCGCCGGGTGGTAAGGCAACCCATGCAGCGGTGAAAACAGGAGAAACCGGACATGTGATTGCACGCGATTTGACGGAATATAAAGTTTCACTGATAGAAGAAAATACAGACCGGCTTGCGCTTACCAATGTGGAGACACAGGTGTGGGATGCGACGAAACCGGATGAGGCAATGGAAGGGAAAGCGGATGTTGTGATTGCAGACCTTCCTTGCTCGGGGCTTGGAGTTATCGGTCGCAAGAGCGATATTAAATACCGTATAACACTCCAATCGCTGGAGGAAGTAGCACAGTTGCAGAGACAGATATTATCTGTGGTACAGTCTTATGTAAGTCCGGGCGGCATTTTGGTTTACAGCACATGTACGGTCAATCGCGGCGAAAACGAAGATAATAAAAAATGGTTCCTTTCAAACTATCCGTTTGAGGAGGAAAAGGAACGTTTGATGCTTCCGGGAAAGGACGGATCGGACGGATTTTATATGGTGCGGCTGAGACATAAATAATAAGATGTGTAGCGTTTTTAAAAGGAAATACTATGGAAAAAACAGATATTAAGTCGCTTGATTTTCGGGATCTTCAGGCGGAGATTGAGAGAATCGGCGAAAAGAAATTCCGCGCAAAGCAGATGTATGAGTGGATGCATAAGCATCTTGTGCGCAGCTTTGACGAGATGACGAATCTTTCCGCGGCATTTCGTGAAAAATGCAAAAATGAATACGAGTTTACGGCGCTTACCCTTTTGCGTGAGCAGGAGTCAAAAATTGACGGAACAAAAAAGTTCTTATTTCAATTAGCAGACGGTAACGTGGTGGAGAGCGTGTGGATGAAGTATAAACACGGAAACAGTGTCTGTATTTCTTCGCAGGTCGGTTGCCGTATGGGATGTAAATTTTGTGCTTCCACCATCGGCGGACTTGTGCGGAATTTAAAACCGTCGGAAATGCTTGACCAGATTTATGCAATTACGCGGCTTACCGGAGAGCGGGTTTCCAATGTTGTCGTGATGGGCACGGGAGAACCGCTGGACAATTACGATAATCTGCTCGTATTTATCCGTATGCTTACCGATGAGAACGGACTCCATATCAGCCAGAGAAACATCACGGTATCCACTTGCGGATTGGTTCCGAAAATGTATGCGCTGGCAGAAGAAAGGCTCCAGATTACCCTTGCGCTCAGTCTGCATGCGACAACGGATGAAAAGAGACAAAAACTGATGCCGATTGCGAATAAATACAGTATTGACGAACTGATGCCTGCGTGCAAAAATTATGCCGATTTGACAGGACGCAGAATTACCTTCGAGTACAGTATGGTGAAAGGGGTCAATGACTCAGGGGAGGATTTGCGGGAACTCACAGAACTTGCAAGAACTCTCGGATGCCATGTCAACCTGATTCCGGTCAATCCGATCAAAGAGCGTGATTTTGTGGCACCGGATATGCAGTATGTGTATTCATTTAAGGAAAAACTTGAGAAAAATAAGGTGAAGGTAACGGTGCGAAGAGAAATGGGCCGCGATATTGACGGCGCCTGCGGGCAGCTTCGCAGAAGATACATGGAGTAAAAACTTTATATCTGTCCGAGGGCACTGTAAAAACGTCGGACAGATATAAAGTTTTTTGTGTATTTTGCACAAAATTTCGCATCAAAAACACCCGAATCACAGGGGTTGCTTTTTGCATATTTACTATATACAATGTGGATAAGGGAAGAAAAATGTGTCCGGAGTAGCATTTAGAGGTATCAGTATGTCGAATACTACTCCATACGATGACGTGCATCGCACGCTCGTGACGGATTGTAAACATCTCATGATTCCTTTGGTAAATGAGGTGTTTTGTGAAAATTATATAGGGACAGAAGAAGTGATTCTTCTTCAGAGTGAAATACTCATGAACCGGCAAGGTGATACGGAGAAGAGGATTCAGGATTCTTCGTTTATGATTGTGGCAAAAGACGGGACCAGGAAATGGTATCACCTTGAAAGTCAGAGTACGGTGGAAAGCAGTATGATTGTGAGAATGTATGTGTATGATTCGCAATCGGCACTGCAGAATGCATTTTACACACCGGAGAGCCTTGAAATCACTTTTCCGTATTCTGCAGTTTTGTATTTGCGGTACAATTCAGCTACGCCGGATTGCATGAAGACGATATTGCATACACCGGGCGGAAGTGTGGCATATGAGATTCCGGTCATTAAGCTGCAAACATATTCTGTGGATGAGATTTTTGAAAAGAAACTGTACTATCTGATTCCTTTTCATATTTTTACATATGAAAAAGATTTCGAAGCTTATGAAACTGATAAGAAGAAAATGGAACAGTTAAAAGAGGTCTTTTATGACATGGCGGAGAGGTTGGAAGATGTGTGCATGAAAGGTCTTTTGGATGTATATACTAAGACAATTATTATGGATATGTCGAGGAAGGTTATCCGGAATATTGCAGCAAGGCATGGAAGAATAAAAAAGGAAGTGGGGGATATTATGGGTGGAAAAGTATTGATGCACCAGGCAAAATATTGGATGAATAAAGGAATCAGCCAAGGAATCAGCCAAGGAATCAGCCAAGGAATCGGCCAAGGAATCAGCCAGGGAGTAGATCAGGGGCTTTTGCAAAAAGGAAGGGAAGTATTTCTGCGTATGATTGCAAGAGGGTATACATATGAGGAAGCACAGGAGATTTCGGGGCTGGATGACGAGACGGTAAAAGAACTGAAGGAGATAAAAGATCGGCAGAGTTAACCACAAAAGAGCAGGAGACATATCTCTTGCTCTTTTTATGTTTCTATGCTAATATTTTTAAAGTATGGGATAGTGTGTCCGGTTATGATGGCACACTGTTATTTTAAAAGAATGAGGAGGCGTCTTGGTGTTGAAATCATATTCCGTAACTGACATCGGAAGAAAAAGACAATTGAATCAGGATTATGTGTTTTCATCAGGAAATCCGATTGGCAATATGCCGAATTTGTTTATTGTAGCAGATGGAATGGGCGGTCATAAGGCGGGTGACTATGCATCGCGTTGTACGGTGGAGACCATTGAAAAAGAGATTAAAGCATCTTTTGAAAAAAATCCTTCCATCATTATCAAAAAAGCGATTCAGGTTGCAAACAAAGAGATCAGAAAGCAGGCGAGCGAGGATGCGAACCTTACAGGTATGGGAACAACGGTAGTTGTAGCTACTGTGATCGGAAGATATTTGCAGGTGGCAAACGTGGGAGATTCCCGGCTGTATATTATTAACGGTTCGGAGATCCGGCAGATTACAAGAGATCATTCCCTGGTGGAGGAAATGGTGCGTCTCGGAGGAATTAAGCGGGAAGATGCCAGATTACATCCGGATAAGAACATTATTACGCGTGCAATCGGTGCAAAGGAAGATGTGGATATCGATTTCTTTACCGTGGAACTCAGACCTTCCGATCGGATATTGATGTGCTCTGACGGATTGACCAATATGGTGGAGGATAAAGAGATTCTCCGGATCATGAATGAACATAAAGATGATCGCACTTTGGTTGAGACTGCGCAGGCTTTGATTGATGAAGCCAATGCCAACGGCGGTAAGGATAACATCGGTATTGTATTAGTAAAACCGTTTTCAGACGAGGTGAAAGAATGATTAAAATTGGAATGCTTATAGGCGATAGATATGAAATATTGGAAAAAATAGGAACCGGAGGCATGAGTAATGTCTACAAGGCAAAATGTCACAAGTTGAACCGCTTTGTAGCCGTGAAAGTATTAAAACAGGAATTTTCCGAAAATACGAATTTTGTCTCCAAATTCCATGTGGAAGCGCAGGCGGCAGCAGGATTGATGCATCCGAATATTGTAAATGTGTATGATGTCGGCGAGGAAGACGGAATTAACTACATTGTTATGGAGCTGGTTGAAGGCATTACTCTCAAAAACTATATTGAGAAGAAGGCAAGACTTTCCGTAAAGGAAGCAATCAGTATCGCAATTCAGGTATCCATGGGTATTGAAGCTGCGCATAACAACCATATTATTCACAGGGATATCAAACCGCAGAATATCATGATTTCCAAAGAGGGAAAAGTGAAAATTGCGGATTTCGGTATTGCGAAAGCTGCAACATCCAATACAATCACTTCCAATGTGATGGGATCCGTGCATTATACATCTCCGGAGCAGGCCAGAGGAGGCTTTTCCGATGAACGAAGTGATATTTATTCACTGGGATGTACCATGTTTGAAATGTTGACGGGACGCGTACCGTTTGACGGAGAAACAACAGTTGCTATTGCGATTAAACATATACAGGAAGAAATGGCATCTCCGAGAGAGTATGTATCCGAAATTCCGGAGTGTGTGGAGCAGATTATTTTTAAATGTACACAGAAGAGCCCGGACCGCAGATATCAATCGATGGGTGAGTTGATTGTGGATTTAAAGAAATCCCTCATGTATCCGGAAGAAAATTTCGTAAAGATTATATCTGCAGAGACAGGCGGTGAAACCAAGATGATCTCCGAAGATGATATTGCGGAGATCAAACAGCGTACAGACCGTGTGGATCTTGAGGAGCCGATGCGTCTGAAAGACCGTGAAGTACAGAAGATGACTTCGGCTGAATTGGATTTGGACGAGGAGGATGAAGATGATCCTCTTATGCCGCCGATTCGGGAATATCAGCCAAAGACCAAGGCGCAGACAATTCCGCAGGACGATGACGACGATGAAGCGGATGAAGAATACGATGACGATGATATGGATCCAAAGATGGAACGTATCACGACAATACTTGCTATCGTTGCTGCAGTAATTATAGGAATCCTTGCACTTGTGCTTGTAGCTAATGCTTTGGGCATTTTTAAGGGGAATTCGGCAGGTGAATTGCAGGAGAGCACGGAATCTGTGCAGGATGAAAAGGTTCTTATGATTGACGTGGTCGGCAAAGACGTGGAAGAGGCAAAGAAACTGTTAAATGATCTTGGACTCGGAACGAAAGTCACCAAGCAGGAATCAGACACTTATGCAGTGGATCAGGTAATCGAACAGAGTGTTATGGCGGGAGAAGAGGTAGAACTTTATACTACCATTGATTTGATTGTAAGCAGCGGAAGTGTCGGAGTAGAAGTAAAAGATGTAGTGGGAGAAGATGAAGCAACCGCTAAAAGTGCGATGGAAGCCCTTGGCTTTGTTGTGACGGTTACCACTGCGTTTTCAGATACGGTAGAAGAGGGAAAAGTAGTTTCACAGGATCCGGTAGCAGGTTCAAAGGCGGAGCCGGGAGCTACGATTACATTGACCGTCAGCAGCGGTCCTGAAATTATCAAAGTGAAGGTTCCTGATCTTCGCGGAATGACAGAGACTGCGGCAAAAGAAAAACTCACGGAAGCCGGACTTACTTGCGGAAGTGTTTCGGAGACCTACAGTGATACCGTGACAGAAGGATGTGTTGTATCCCAGAGTTACAGCCCGGATACAGAAGTAGAGCAGGGTACCAGCGTAAATATCCAGCTCAGTGCAGGGCCGGAAAAACATACCTACAAATATGTGGCTACTTTAGATGCACCGAGTGGTTACAGCAGCGGTGAAGTAACAATTACAATTACGGCATCGGACGGAGATGTGAGATCATTTAAAACAAGTTCGTTCCCTTGTGCGGTCAATGAAACCGGATTTGCCGTAAATGGCGGTACATTAACGTACACATATACCAAAATATCGACTCAGACTGTAACAGATCCGGAAACAGGAGAAGAGAAGCAAGAGGATGTGCCGGAGGAGATTACAACATCTCCGATTACTGTTGAATTTGCACAGGAGTAGACATGCAAAAAACAGGCAGAATTGTGAAAGGTATTGCAGGATTCTATTATGTGCAGACATCCGGCCGGGAAGTATACGAATGCAAGGCGAAAGGAAGCTTTCGCAATGACAAATTAAAACCTCTTGTGGGAGATTACGTAAGTCTGGCCGTTGTGGATGAGGAAAAGAAAAAAGGCAATATCGAAAAGATAGAAAACAGGAAAAATGAACTGATCCGCCCTGCGGTTGCTAACATTGATCAGGCACTTGTCATTTTTGCAAGTATCGATCCGCAACCGAATTTCCATTTGCTGGATACATTTCTGGCGCGTATGGAACTTTTGGGAATTCCCAGTCTGATTTGTTTTAATAAGTCGGATCTCGATGAGGATCAGGAGATATATAAAGAAATAGAGGAAATTTATCGGGCGAGCGGTTATCCGATTGTTTACACAAGTGCAAAAGAGCAGCAGGGGGTAGAGCAGCTCAAGGCATATTTAAAGCATAAGTGTACAACGGTAGCGGGACCGAGCGGTGTCGGGAAGTCGTCACTGATTAACCTGTTGCAGTCCAATGTGCGGATGGAGACGAATGACATCAGTCAGAAGACGGCGCGGGGGCGTCATACGACCAGACACAGTGAGCTCATTGCGCTCGATGAGGATTCTTTTATTATGGATACGCCGGGATTTACATCGCTTCGAATGGATGAATATGAGAAGGAAGACATTTCGAAGGGATTTCGTGAGATTTTTGAGCAGGAAGGCAACTGCCGGTTCGTCGGATGCTCTCATATTCACGAGCCGGATTGTGGTGTGAAGGAAGCTCTTTGTCAGGGAAAAATAAGCAAAAAACGTTATGACAGCTATGTAATGATGTATGAGGAATGTAAAGAGAAGAGGAGATACTGACAAATGATGAAGTTAGCCCCATCGATTTTAGCA
>JAFTVQ010000084.1 GCA_017461865.1 Lachnospiraceae bacterium
CTCATTTTCTCCCGACACCACCTCGCAAAGATATTCCTCTGCTTCCCGGTGAAGTTCTTCTATCCTGTCTTCTTCATATTCCAGCGCACCGACACTTATGGGCAGCGACGTAACGTCATCTTCCAAAGACACCTGCACCTGTATCGATAGCGGTTCTTTTCCCGGAGCAGGCCGCAAAATTCCCTCTTCTGCCGGAGTCCGTCCGGTAACTATTGCCATTGCCAAGAAAAATACTGCTGCCGCAAGTCCCGGAAGAAGTTTTTTCTTCACTTCAGCATAAAGTAGTTCCCTGACTTCTTCCCTTGTTTTTCCCGGATACAGCTCCATGGCATCCCGAAGCTTTCCTTCCGGTACTAAAAGCCGGCTTGGTCGGATTTTATTCTTCATACATTATCCCTCCAGCTTTCCCACCTCGCCCCGGATGATTTTCTCTCCTAAAAGCTTCAGCCCAAAATGCGCCCCGAGAACGCCCCACATAAACAAAATCCCAAAGGAATTGTGATACAGGGCATTACTCATGGCCGGAGCACAAAGCTTTAAATAAAGCAAAATCCCATAGGGCACGGCACACATAATCTGAAATTCCATCTGCTTGGCCGCAATGGTGGTACGAAGCTCCCGCTTCAGTTCAATTTTGTCCTGCAGGACGCTTCCGGTCTGTCTGAGCACTTGGGCCAAATTCCCTCCGGTGCGCTTTACCACCGCAAAGATATCGGCCAGCTGCTTAATATCCTCCACGTCCGTGCGTTTTCCAAACTCTAAAAACACCTCTTCCATTCCGGTTCCAAGGTCCATCTGCTTTGCCATGACCCGGAATTCCCGGCAGATATCATGGTCCCTGCCATGCAGCTGCTCTAAGTTTTTTACCGACTCACGCACGCTGCTCTCCGGAGAATAACCTACGGCAAGACTGTTTTCCAAACAAACCAGGGCATCCTTAAATGCAAGATTCAGCTCCCACTTTTTCTTCCGGATTAGCTCCTTTTTCCGCAAAATGAGCGCCACCGGAACATACAACAGCAGAAGCAACGACACAAATGCAAAATCAAAGAACAGCCATGCCGTCAGCAGGACCTTGCAAAACACTGTCCCCAGGGGCAGCACTTTCTTTTTTATCCGGTTCTTCATCTGCCTTCCACTCCTTTATACCGGCCCGTTTCAACTTCATCTGCTGGACAAATACGGCATCCGTCCGCTTTAACATTCCGGCAGAAATCCCGTCTCCCTCCTGATAAATAAACAGAGGATTTTTTTCGATTTCCCCATCCCGGCAGCCTAAAATTTCCGAGATTTCCAGTACACAGCGGCTTCCGTCCCGGAGTCTTCCAAGCTGTACCATCACATCAATGGCAGAGGCAATCTGCCGCCTTGCCGCCATCAGCGGAATATCCGAGCCAAGCAGTACCATGGTTTCCAAACGGTCCAGCATATCCGACGTGGAATTGCCGTGACCGGTGGAAAGGGAGCCGTCATGCCCCGTATTCATAGCCTGCAGCATATCAATGGTTTCCGCACCCCGAACCTCGCCGACGATAATCCGGTCGGGGCGCATACGAAGTGAGGAACGTATCAACTCCCGGATACTGATTTCGCCGGCGCCCTCGGTGTTTTTGTTCCGTACTTCCAGGCGCACCAGATTTTCGATGCCGTTTACCTTAAGCTCTGCTGCATCTTCGATGGTAATAATCCGTTCTCCTTTGGGGATAAA
>JAFTVQ010000085.1 GCA_017461865.1 Lachnospiraceae bacterium
CAAAACCCTTTTCCGTAAGTGTCATTTACAAAAGGCACCATAATCCGGTGGTCTGATGTCGCCCAAAGAATCTGACCGACCCCGTCATAGCATTCCTGTCCGAAAGTATCCCGTATGACAGACTCATCATATAATTTATAAAGAACATATTTGACGTTTTCTCCGCTGTATACCGGAACGGAAAACATCATACCGACTCCTTCCCGATAGGAAACAGCCTCATTTCCCCGGAAAGAATCCCGGATTCCCTCAAATTCATGTATATTGACCGGTCTTCCGAATATTACCTCGCCGTCAAGCGCCACCATTCCCACGGCAACGCCCTCCTGCTCCTGCTTGATCGTCTGCAACACACCGTCAAATTTTTCATAGTTATTTTGGACAGCGTTTGCAATGTTTTTTAATTGGATAAACTGCACCATAATACTCTGGTCAATTTGCTCAGACAATAAGATCGCCTGCTCCGTCAGCTGATTCTCGATATTATCCGTCAGCAGCTGATTCATTTTGTATCCGAGCAAAGAACCGACTAGCAGCATAATTGCAAGCATTATACTGATACCGGACACCATCTGCGGACTTATTACTTTCTTCTTACTTTTCATAAAGTTCTACACCTTCAACATACCAATCCAAATTCTTTAACAACACTTCATCACTAATGGTCTCACCGTCGCGGCATCGCAACACACCTTCCATGTCACGGATTTCTCCCGAAAACACATCAATCCCGGCCGTCATCTCCTGCTTCGCCTGCTCTACCTCTGCTATGGTTTCCTGCGAAACTTTGTCTGAGAACTCGGAAAGTCCGACGGCTCCCTGCTCAATACCGACCCAATAGGTAGTAACCGCATCGGATTTTCCCCGGATATGATCCAACAACACTTCCCTATAAGTAAGATCCCAATGGAATACCGCTGCAGTCAGGAAATTATCGGAAACCTCCCCTATGGCTTCATGGTAACCAATGGTCATGACATCGTTCTTTTCTGCCACCTCCACAATATTCGGTTGATTTTGATGGTAGGTAAGCACATCCGCATTCTTTTTCTCAATCAGCTGCAGCGCAAGATCCTGTTCTTTCCCGGCATCATCCCAATCGCCGCTCCATGCAACTATCACCTGCGCATCCGGATTCACCCGTCTGACTCCCAGCGTAAATGCATTGATACCCCGGTTCACTTCATTGTTTGCCATCGCTGCCACATACCCGATACAATCGGTTTTTGTCTGCATACCGGCTACAATTCCTGCCAGATATCTCGCCTGATACATTCTTGCGAAATAACTCTTCATATTTGAAGCCGCATAATCAAAGGATTCCGAATAAAACGAAATCTCCGGATATTCCTCCATCACACCGAGAACCTCCTCGGCATAACCGTAACTGGAAAGAATAATCATGTCGACTTCTTCCTCTGCAAGTTCGCGGATTGCCTGCTCGCACTGCCCGCTATGCTCCCTCACTTCTTCCTTTACAATCAAAGTTGCATCCAGCTGCTCACAGGCGCTGAGGATGCCCTCATAATGCAACCGGTTCCATCCCTGCTCCTGCGTATTTCCCGTCATAATAAATCCGACGGTCACCGTATCCTTTTTCTCAAAACCGGTCGTTTCAATCAGTACCACAATCCATATCAGAACAAGAATGCCCGCTGCAAGTAATACTATCTTCAAGTTCTTCTTATTCTTCATGAATGTCAACTCCTTTCACATACCAGTCAAATGCATTCAGAAGCATTGCATCCGGCATATTTTCGCCTGCATCAACTCTTATATTCCCCTCCGTATCCGTAACAGGCCCATAGAATACATCAAACGCTCCGCTGTATATCTGTTCCGCTTTCTCTTTTACAATCTTTTCTGTCCCCTCTTTTACATTTGACGTAAGAGGTGCCAAATCGACCAATCCTGTCTCTGCACCTTCCCAGTACTGTTTGCACTGAAACTTACCCTGAAGACATTCCAATAACTGCGGCGTATAAAATTCTTCCCAATTCCACACCGCAGCAGTCAAATAGCTTTTTGGATATGTACTGCTGTTGTCCTTGTTATAACCGATTGACCATACACCGCGTCCTTCCGCCACATCGAGCGGCGCTGTTGTATCACAATGCATGGTAAGAACATCGACATCATATTCGTCAATCAACGTGTTGGCCGCTATCGTATTTGCATTATCGTCCGTCCAGGACTCGCTCCAATATACATGTACAACCGCATCCGGATTCACCGACTGCACGCCCAATGTAAACGCATTAATTCCTCTGTTTACCTCATCAATCGGAAAAGCCGCCACATACCCGATGGAATCCGTCTCCGTCTGCAATCCGGCTACAACCCCGCACAAATAGCGCATCTGATAAATTCTTCCGAAATAAGTGGCAATATTTTTCCCGGTTTCCACACCTGTTGCATGCAGAAATGTGATTTCCGGATTTTTTTCCGCAACCTGTTTCATATACGTTCCGTAATCAAAGGAATTGCATATGATAATTTTGCATCCTTCGTCAATCAATTCCTGCATCAATGTGATACAGTTGTCATCAAAAGGAACTTCTTCCCTATACATGATTTCCAGATTCAATTCTTCGGCCGTTTCGCTGAGTCCTTCAAAATGTGACTGCGTCCATCCTCTGTCATCCAGGGCACCGTTAAACAGAACGCCGACTTTTGTCGTCTCTCTCGTAACTTCTGTATCCTGTTCATTTCCGCGCATCGCAAGCATCCCGATAATAATAAGCAGCAAAACAACAACTGAAATTATTGTAATCTTTTTCATTCCTTATCCTTTCTGATTCCCCGACACCACTGTGTGATACCTTTACACTGATATGCTGTGCATAATCTCTTTCAAAGCCAACGGCAAAAACGGTTTGGTCAGATAGTCATCCACACCGTACAGCGCCGCTTTTTCCAATGTTTCCAGGTTCTTATCTCCTGTCATAAGCACCACCGGAATGTCATACTTCTCTTTGATGTGTGCTAAAGTCTCAAAGCCATCCATTTCCGGCATAACCAGATCAAGCAATATGAGATTCACTTCCTGCTCGGCCAAAAGTTCCAAAGCTTCCGGACCGCTGTGCGCACCTACAATTTCATACATCGGCTCATCTTTCATGATGAACTTAATCATTTTCACATTCATCGGTTCATCGTCCACAACCAGTACCCGTTTATGTAAAGATTTCGATTCTTTCAACGCATACGCTTTATCTTCGTCAATCATCTGCAGCATAACATCCGCGATTTCCGGATCGAATTGAGTACCTCTGCCCTTTTCAATCTCAGAACGGACAACATCCTGCGGTAACGCTTTTCGATAACTGCGGTTACTTGCCATGGCATCATAAGTGTCTGCCACCCCGATAATCCGCGCAATTTCCGGAATGTTTTCCCCCTGCAATCCGTTCGGATAACCTTTTCCGTCAAAACGTTCATGGTGGAATTTCGCTCCCAACGCAATCGCTTTATCATCATAAATATCTTTCAAAATGTGATAACTGGTCACCGGATGTACTTTAATCTGTTCATACTCTTCGTCCGTCAGTTTGCCCGGTTTATTGATTACACTGCCCGGAACACGAATTTTACCTACATCGTGCAAAAGTCCCGCATAATAAATATGCTCCTGTTCTTTTTCACTCTTCTTCATGCGTCTCGCAATTTCTTTCGAATACTCCGCAACACGTATGGAATGGCCATTCGTATAGCGGTCTTTTGCATCGATGGTGCGGACAAGCGCGCGGATAATCTTTCGGTTTACATCTTCAATTTTCCGGTTACTTTCCATCTCACGCTCAATCGATTGATGCATTCGAATAAAGGTAAGTATGAAAAATGTGATGATAAGGAGAGAAATGGCACTGCATATCAGGATATTACGGCGCAAGGTTGTCTGTGCATCTGCAAAAAGTGCATCATTGTTAACCACCATGACCACATTCCAGTCTTCCATCACCGTATCGGAAAAAACAGTTACATTTTCGCCGTTCAGTTCCGCCCGGAAACAGCTTTTCTCCTGCTCATAAACTTCATTTACCAAATCTTTTAATACAGAGTCCGTCTCCAGATAATTCTTTCCCTTTTCACCGATATCATTGTGGGCAACTACCAAACCTTTCTTGTCGATCACAAAACCGTATCCGATATCATTCATGCGGATTTCTTCCGTGATTTCCTGAATGCGGTCCATCTCAATATCCAAAGAAATCACACTCTCTCCGTCAGAAAGCATTTCACTGACAGAAACCATAATGGTGTTGGTCTGCGCATCCAAATACGGGGACACAATTGCCGGCTGTCCGTTTGCCTGTGTCGCAACAATGTACCAGTCTCTCTCTTTCGGGACATAATCCGCATCCGGTACCCACCCGATTCCGTCAATATACGTATCACGAAACAGGCCGTAAATACCTGTGAAATTCTCGTCAATCTCATCTGTATACCGTTTTGACTCATACACAAGAAATTTCTCGATTTCTTCTGCCGCAGCACCGTTCTCCATCATATACTCCACTGCTATGGATGTCGTCTGCACCGCATTTTTTCCGGTATCAAGGTATGCTTCCAGCTCTTCTGCGACCTGTGCCAGATTTCCGGATCCGATCTTTTCCATATTTTCAATCATATTCGAATTGAAAATGGCATAGTTGTAAGCAACCATAACAAACAATGCGACAATGATGCTGATCAACGTAACCACATACCATCTTTTTTTCAACTTTTTCATGAAATCACCTTTTCCTA
This sequence comes from Lachnospiraceae bacterium, assembly GCA_017461865.1. Taxonomy (GTDB): domain Bacteria; phylum Bacillota; class Clostridia; order Lachnospirales; family Lachnospiraceae; genus SVFI01. The sequence goes on from JAFTVQ010000085.1 coordinate 4,750, forward strand.
AATTCCGAAATACGTTTTTCCTTTTTTCACATCCTCTGCAATCGCTGTTTTCAGTTCATCCAGATTATCAAATTTTCTTTCTTTGCGTTCATAATGATGCAAATGAACCGTAATATCTTTCCCGTAAATATCTTCATCAAAGTCATAAATGTAGGTCTCTATCCCGAGACGGTTTCCTGTTCCGTCCGCCGATTCCACCGTCGGTTTATAACCGATGTTTGTCACTCCGTAAAAAGTCTGTTCTCCATAGGTAACCGTCGAAAAATAGACACCGCCCGGCGGCATAATCTTCTGGGGCTGCGGATGAAGATTGACGGTCGGCATTCCGAGTTTATGACCGATTCTGTTTCCTCTCTCCACTCTTCCGCTGACAAAAAACGGTTCCTCCAAAAGCTTGGTAACTAATTCCATATTGCCCTGTTCCACTTCACTTCTCACATACGTCGAACTTATATCTCTTCCATTATGGCAGAGTTTCGAAATAATTCGCACCTGCACACCGCGGCTTCTCGCAAGATCGCAAAGAAGCTTTGCATTTCCTTCTCCGCGGTTTCCGAAAGATACATCCTCTCCGGCCGCAATGAAACGTGCATTCATTTTATCCAGCAGGAATTGGGTTACATAATCATCAGGCGTTATAGCGGCCGTTTCCTTGCAGAACGGGTATTCCACAAGATAATCAATTCCCATCTGTGCAAAGGCAATCCGCTTTTCATCCCGTGTCATCAGCTCTTTCACGCCGTCTCCCTGAAAAAAAACTGCAGGCGACGGATCAAAGGTAAACACCGCCGTCTTCAATCCAAGTTTTTCTGCATCAAAAATTTCTTTCAAAAGACGTTTGTGCCCCCTGTGAATTCCGTCAAACTTTCCGATTGCGACCGCACATCCCTCTTCAATTTTAAAATCAGTTGTCCCTGAAATAATTTTCATCTTAAAAATATTCTTTCCCGTATTTTTCCTTTAAAGCCTCTTTGTCGAGGAACATCTTATATGGTTTAAAACGTCTGCGCTCCGGATCGAATACATAGATTCCGTAAAAGATTCCGTCCCCGTTATAAATGCGGATCTGTGCCGGCGTTTTCTTTGTATCTGTATAAAATTCCACCCTCGGTTCGTACATGTGCGGATACAGACTGTTTCCGTTGTCAATAACCTTACGGAACTCATCTTTCACTGTCACGGCAGGAAGATGTAAAAACACTTCATCCACCGGATATAAAATTTCATCCAATTTTTTTCCGTCACGCATTTGCTCAATCAGATCCAGAGTCAGCGCATCGGCAATCCCAAAGCGATCCACACGCGTGCGCAGAAGGCTTTCCATTGCACCGCCGCATCCTGCTTTTTCACCGATATCCTGACAGAGCGTGCGGATATACGTTCCCTTGGAACAATCAACGCAAAATCGCACAAAAGGAAGATTCACTTCGAGTATTTCCAATTCATAAATTTCGATTTCTCTTGCCTTGCGCTCCACTTCGATTCCTTCACGGGCCAAATCCACCAACTTTCTTCCACCCACTTTCAGCGCGGAGTACATAGGCGGAACCTGCATGATTTTCCCCTTAAAGGTTGACATAATATTAATTATGTCATCTTCTGTAATTTCTACAGGCGCTTCGCTCAAGACTGTTCCTGTCATATCCTGGGTATCGGTTGTAATACCGAGTCTGAGCACAGCTTCATATTCTTTTGTTTTATCCGTCAAAAGATCGCAAAGTCTTGTTGCATTTCCCAAGCATACAGGAAGCACACCCTCAGCCTGTGGATCAAGCGTTCCGGTGTGCCCTATCTTTTTCTGTCTGAGAATTCCACGTAACTTAGCAACTACATCATGTGACGTATATCCTTTTTCCTTATATACGTTTATGATACCGTTCATCTATCATCCTCCATCTGAAGAGCCAATTGCTCCATCAGACTATTTACGACTTCTTCATATGTTCCGTCAATATTGCATCCGGCTGCACGTACATGTCCGCCTCCGCCAAAATGTGCGGAAACCTTGGACACATCAATGTCGTCCGAGCACGAACGCATACTGATCTTGTAGGACTGTTCTCCTACCTCATAAATATAAACTGCCACATCGACGCCTTTTACAATGCGCAGCTGATTCACAATACCGGATAAATCTTTTTTATCTGCTCCGTATTCCCGCAGTGTCTTTAAGTCCGTCATGGATATCATGACACGTCCGTCAAAAAGAGTATACGCATCCATCAACGCCTTGCCGAGAAGTTTTGACTGTACTTCTGTTTTTTCATAAAAGGTTTCATCAATCAGTTTCGGAAAATCAAACCCATAGGAAATCAGTTCAGCCACAATCCGCAGTGTCTTCGGTGACGTGTTGGAATACTGCATAACTCCGCTGTCATGAATAATTCCGATATAAAGCGTCTGCGCCAGTTCCTTATCTATGAGTTTCTTATACTCTTCTTTCTGTGCGATCAACTCATAAACAACTTCTGCTGCCGAGCTGGCACCCGGAACAATATGATCCACATCGCATCCTCCCCGGTTGCTGATATGATGATCGATATTAATCACTTTTTTCGCTGTATCGATATATTTGATTGCTTCTCCGCACCGGTCAGGTACGGTATCTGCCACGATCATGACATCATATGTCTTTTCCGCAGAATAATCCGTTACGATTTCCGAAACACCGCACACAAAATCAAAAATCGCCGGCGGCTGCTCAATCATTGCATCAATCTGCACCTTTGGAAAAACTTTTTTCAAAAACTGCCACAAAGCCATGACAGAACCAACGCAGTCGCCGTCCGGATTTACATGTCCGGCGATTCCGATCAGGGCTGCGCCCCTGCATTCCTGTACAATATCTATCATAGTTCCCCTATTCTTCTGCATCCTCTGCAGCATCTTCCTGCTCCTCACGCACAAGGTTCCTGTTCACTTCGTCAATCTTCTTCGACATACTCACACCATATGCAATGGACTGATCCATGATAAATGTAATCTGCGGCGTATTGCGAAGATTGATTTTTTTTGCAAGTTTGGAACGGATAAATCCTTCTGCACTTTGCAGACCTGCAAGTGTATCCGCAATTTTCTGTTCATCTCCGAACACCGAAATCCATGCCTTGCATGTTTTCAAATCCGGAGCCACCTCTACTGCCACCACACTCGTCAGCTCGCTGATCCGCGGATCTTTGATTTCTCCGCGGATGATATCAGCAAGTGCACGCATAACTTCCCCGTTCACACGGGTATTTTTTACACTGTTTTTTCTCATAATATTTCCTATCTTGGTACTTCTACCATAATATAAGCTTCTACAATATCAAGCTCCTGCATCTGGTCAAAGCCTTCAAATACAAGACCGCATTCGAATCCTGCTTTTACCTCTTTCACGTCATCTTTGAAACGTTTCAGTGATGCAAGCTCACCTTCGAAGATCTGATCGCCTTCTCTTGTGATACGTACTTTGCATCCTCTCTGGAACGTGCCGTCAAGTACATAAGAACCTGCAATGTTACCGATGGCTGACGCTTTGAAAATCTGTCTTACTTCCGCATGACCGATTACTTTTTCCTCGAAGATCGGATCGAGCATACCCTTCATGGCAGCTTCCACATCCTCAATTGCCTGATAAATAACTTTATAAAGTCTGACATCCACGCCCTCGCGCTCTGCTGTCGCTTTCGCCATCGCATCCGGTCTGACATTGAAACCGATAATAATCGCCTGGGAAGCGCTCGCAAGAATCACGTCGGACTCATTGATAGCACCTACACCGCCATGGATGCATTTTACAACAACTTCCTCGTTGGAAAGTTTCAGAAGACTCTGTTTCACCGCTTCCACGCTACCCTGCACATCAGCCTTAATAATGAGGTTGAGTTCTTTCAGGTTACCTGCCTGTATCTGTGTAAACAGGTCATCCAAAGACATCTTACTCTTAGTCTCTTCCAGTTTCTTCACTTTATTCTGTGCCACGAAAGTTTCTGCAAACGTCTTCGCAGTCTTATCGTTTTCATGCGCAATCAGAATTTCGCCCGCATTCGGCACATCGGAAAGACCTAAAATCTCTACCGGTGTACACGGACCTGCTTCTTTCACACGGCGTCCCTTGTCGTCCACCATGGCTCTTACTTTACCGTGAGCAGCTCCTGCCGATACAAAGTCACCGACATGGAGTGTTCCCTTCTGGACGAGAACTGTCGCAACCGGACCGCGTCCTTTGTCAAGCTCCGCTTCCACCACAAGACCTCTTGCGCGTCTGTTTGGATTTGCCTTAAGTTCCAAAATCTCTGCAGTCAGAAGGATTGTCTCAAGAAGTGTATCAATACCTTCCCCTGTCTTTGCGGAAACCGGAACAAACTCGGTAGTTCCGCCCCAATCTGCCGGAATGAGCTCATATTCGGTAAGTTCCTGTTTTACACGGTCAATGTTGGCACTTGGTTTATCCATCTTGTTGACTGCAACCACAATTTCGATACCGGCTGCCTTCGCATGGTTAATGGCTTCCACGGTCTGCGGCATAACACCGTCGTCGGCTGCAACTACAAGAATTGCAATATCCGTAGAGTTCGCACCACGCATACGCATGGCTGTAAACGCCTCATGACCCGGTGTATCCAGGAATGTAATCTTCTGATCGTTGATAGTAACCGTATACGCACCGATGTGCTGTGTAATACCACCTGCTTCACGGTCTGTCACATTCGTTTCACGGATAGCATCCAAAAGGGATGTTTTACCGTGGTCAACGTGACCCATAACACAGATAACCGGCGGTCTTGCAACTAAATCTTCCGGATTTTCATCCTCTTCCTTCAAAAGTTCTTCAATGACATCTACCTGAACTTCTTTCTCACAAATGATTTCATACTCAATTGCAATTTCTTCTGCTGTTTCAAATTCCACTTCCTGGTTTACTGTCACAATCTTACCCTGCATAAACAGCTTCTTCACGATAGCAGACGGCTGAATTTTCATCTTATCTGCAAGATCTTTGATTGTAATCGTTTCAGGAATTGTAATTACTTTAATCTGCTCCTCCGGAGGTGTCTCCTTCTTCTCCGGCTTAATAAAGCGTCCCGCTTTATTTTTATTCTTCATCATCATCTCGTTATCATCTTCGTAGATGTGATCTTTTTTACTTCTCTTATCTCTGTCCTGATTATTGCGTCGTTTCTCATCGTCACGATGCTTTTCCTGCTCTTTTATCGGGCTTTCCGGAATGAACGAAGCCTTACCGCCCTGATTTTTGCGCGGTCCATTCTGCGATCTGCCATCGCCGTACGAGCCGCGTTCGTTACCGCCAAAAGATCTCGAATTACCGCCGCGACCCTGAGAATCACCATTACCCTGGCCACCACGGTTAAAACCGTTACCACTCTGTCTGTCAGAGTAGTTTCTGTTTTCTCTGTTATCATTTCCGCCACCCTTTCCGTACTGCGGCTTTCTGTCTCTGTCATTAAAACGTTTCTGTCCGTCACCTCTTCTGTCGGAACCAGATGACTGCATAACTTCAGCCGGTCTCTCTGTCTGAACATTTGGACTTTCTGCAATTTCCGGTTTCGTTTTCGGCTTGCCCTGATTCATCGGCTGCGGCTTCGGTGTCGGTGTGATTGCCACCGGCTTAATTACCGGTTTCGGCAATGGTCTGTACGGCTGTGAAGCATTGTTGTTTCTCTGTCCTCCGCCGTATCCGTTTCTGTCACCGCCATTTCCCTGCGGACGATTGTTTCCGCCACCCTGCGGACGTTTCGGTCCCATACTGCTGTTCTGCGGATTGCTGACAAAAATAATGCTTTTTTTCTTTTTCGGTGCTTCCGCCTTCGGTGCCTCCGCTTTCGGTGCTTCTGCCTTCGGAGCCTCTGCCTTCGGTGCTTCTGCCTTCGGAGCCTCTGCCTTCGGTGCTTCTGCCTTCGGCACTTCCGCCTTCGGTGCTTCTGCCTTCGGCACTTCCGCCTTCGGTGCTTCCGCTTTTGCTTCTTTCTTTCCGAAGTTTGCTCTCACCGCCTGTGCAGCTTCCTCATCCACACCGGAATCACTTCGTTTCACTTCGATTCCCTTGGTTGCCAAAAATCCTTTCACATCATCGTTTGATATATTTAACTCTTCTGCAAGTTCACGTACTTTAATTTTCGCCATCTTACTACCTCCGTCTAATTTTGTGTCCCGTCAAGTAATTTACGAATCGACTGCGCAAATCCGAAATCTGTCACTGCAAGAGACGCTCTCATCTCTTTGCCCATTGCATGGCCAAGCTCCTCCTTGACTCCGAACTCATAACAAGGAATTTCATAAAAACTGCTTTTATCTTTAAAAAGCTTCTTTGTATTGTCCGAAGCATCCTCTGCAACAATCACCAGCTCCGCCTGAAATGACTTTACTGCTTTTTCCGTTGCAAATTCTCCGCTGACCGTTTTTCCGGCTCTTGTCGCAAGACCGATCATGGAAAAAATCTTCTTTTTATTATGATCTGTATTATTCAATGCTTCCCTCATACTCCTTTTGAAGTTTCTCGTAAATCGACTTGTCAATACTCATTTTGAAGGAGCGCTCCAATCCTTTGCTTTTCACAGCAAGATTTAAACATTCTTTCTGCCTGCAAAGATAGGCACCTCTTCCGTTTTGCTTTCCGGTTAAATCCAGAACAATCTCGTCTTCCGGTGTTTTGATGACACGCATCATTTCTTTTTTTGGTCTCATCTCCCCACATCCGACGCATTGTCTGAGCGGTATTTTTTTACCCATATAAACCTCTATTCTTCGTAGCTTTCCTCTGAATATTCTTCATATTCTTCGTACTCGCCGTCCTCATATTCATCCATATAATCTTCATAGCGGAATCCAGGTGCATCTTTTGCCTGTGTCTCGCTCTTGATATCAATCTTGTAACCGGTCAATCTCGCTGCAAGTCTCGCATTCTGACCTTCTTTACCGATGGCAAGTGACAACTGATAATCCGGAACAACTACTTTCGCTGTCTTTTCATCCGGATCCGCAAACACTGCTACGATCTTAGCCGGAGACAATGCATTCTGAATGAGATTACCAGGGTTTTCATCCCAGTTGATAATGTCAATCTTCTCGCCGCGAAGCTCATCAACAATCGTATTGACACGGGAACCGTTCATTCCGACACAAGCACCCACCGGATCCACGTTCGGATTGTCGCTCCAAACTGCCATCTTTGTACGGCTTCCGGCCTCACGGGCAATCGCTTTGATTTCAACCGTTCCGTCTGCAATCTCTGCCACTTCCGCCTCAAACAAACGCTTCACAAGCTCCGGATGCGTACGGCTCACTAAAATACGTGCTCCTTTTGTTGTATTCTTTACTTCGAGAATATATACCTTAATTCTGTCGGTCGGTTTAAAATGCTCTGTCTTTACCTGTTCATTCTCATTGAGAAGCGCTTCCGCTTTTCCGAGATCAATGCTGATGTTCTTTCCGATATATCTCTGCACGATACCTGTCATGATATCTTTTTCTTTTTCAAAATACTGGTTGTAAATTACGCTGCGCTCTTCTTCCCTGATTTTCTGCAAGATTACATTCTTTGCATTCTGCGCTGCAATACGTCCGAACTCTTTGGACTCAATCTTAACCTGTACCTTCTCGCCGACTTTTGCTTTCTTGCTGTATTTTAATGCATCGGAAAGTGCAATCTGCAGACATGCATCCTCCACTTCCTCAGCTGTCGCCACAACATCCTTCTCCGCGATCACTTTATAATCACATGTCTCTCTGTCAATGGTTACCGTAATATTGTCCGCTTTACCGAAATGATTCTTGCATGCTGTCATCAACGAATTTTCGATTGCTTCAAATAATGTCTCTTTGCTGATCTCCTTCTCCTTTTCCAACATGTCAAGTGCTGTCATTAATTCCTTGTTCATTTTCCTTTTTCCTCCTAATTAAAAATCAATATGCGGACGTACCAACGCCAGATCCGCTCTTGCAAATTGTTTCTCACCGTTTTCTGTCCAAATGGTGATACTTCCTTTATCATACGCTTTTAATATACCTTCAAAGTCCTTGGACTTATCGATCATCCTATAGGTTTTGATTTCGATCTCTTTTTCGAGATACCGCTCAAAATCTTTATCTTTTTTCAGCGGACGCAGGAGTCCCGGACTGCTCACTTCCATAATGTAAGAATCCTCAATGAAATCTTCCCTGTCCAGCTGTTCGGAGAAAGCCCTGCTCACCAATTCACAGTCATCAATGGTAATCCCGCCCGGCTTATCAATGTACGCCCGAAGATACCAGTTACTTCCTTCCTTTACATACTCCACATCCACCAGTTCAAAACCATTGGCAGTCACAATGGGCTGCAAAAGTTCTTCCGAACGGTTTTCGTAGTTGTCACGTTTTGACATTCGTTCACCTGTCCTTCCTGCCTTATCAGACAATGTAAAAGAGTGGACTTGCAAGTCCACTCTCTTATCATTTCTTATTTATCACTTTAGTCAGTATAGCACTCTGCGCCTTGAAATGCAAGCATTTCGGCACATTTTTTGCCATTTCTTCAAGTTTATACCGGACCGCCCAGGTCACTGTCGTCATCCTCATCACCGATATCAATCTCTTTAATCTCTCTCTTAAAGAAAACATCATACATAATCGGAATGATAAACAGCGTCATAAGCGTTGCATACGCAAGACCGCCGATAGTTACAATTACCATACCTCGGCTCATAACCGCAGAAGCATCTCTGGAAAGCGCCATTGTCATCATAGCAAGAATCGTTGTAAGCGCCGTCATAAGAATCGGTCTCATACGGGTCTTTCCGGTCTCTACCAGCGCTTCGTGTTTTTCCATACCGGCAAGGCGGAGCTGATTCGTATAATCCACGAACACGATACCGTTATTAACAACCACACCGGCCAACACCAAAAATCCCATCATTGCAATCATGGAAAGATCTTCTCCCGTGAACAACAGTCCCAGGAAACCGCCCGTAAATGCGAGCGGGATTGTAAAGAGCACAATGAACGGTGACAGAAGACTTTGGAACTGCGCCACCATAATCAGATAGATGAAGATGACCGCAAGAAGAATCATGAGAAGCATATCCTCCATCATACTCATAACCTCTGTACTTTCACCGGCAATCTCCACACGGATTCCGTCCGGCACCTGATATTTTGCCAATTTGTCCTCCACCTGTCTGGAGAGAAGCGTCGTATTGTAGCCATCCATTGTTTCCGCCGAAACAGTCATATATCTTTCCTGATTGACACGGGAAATCTGTGCAATACTTTCACCTTCCGAAATCTCGGCAAACTCTTTGAGTTTATGGGTCTCCTCAACCTCTTTTCCCTCATCATCCGTCGTCTTCACGGTAAATTCATAATCCATCAGATTATCTTCGGTAATTTTTTTCGTTTCGTTCACTACCGTTACCTGATATTTACCGTCTTCGGTATTTAATGTGGTAACATCGGCTTCTGTTGTCAGCTTCCCTGATATCTCCATAAAAATCTGTGCCACAGTAAGTCCGTGACGCATCGCTTTATCTTTATCAATGGTGATTTCGAGCTGTCTGTCTGCTTCCTCCTGTCCGTTTGAAACATTTTCAAACCCTTTCACGTCCTCCAGAAGCGAAACCATATCGTTACTCACTTCAAGTATCTCATCCGTATCTTCACCATACACATTAATCTGGAGACCGCTGCTCATCAGTGCGGAAATATCCATATTCGAAGTTGCAATGGTATATTCGGTATCCGCATATCCTTCCTGCATGATTTGCTCCAGCTTATCTGCCACAACTCCGTTGTCTTTTCCTGTCGCATCATCCAAAATCAGATAAAATGAAAAATCTTTATTTGTTCCGGAAGACATCATGACATCTCCGCTGCCGCCGCCTGACATAATACCTACGGTCACAATGCCGTCAATATCCCTGATTTTTTCCATCAAATCATCCGCTGCCGCATAGCCGTCTTCCACTTCCCATTCTGCCGGAACACTCATGGTCATACTCATCTGATTGCCGCCCATGGACGGAAGTAAAACCATACCGGTATTAAGCACTCTGATAATACAGAATACCAAAAGCACAATGGCAACCGCCATCGGAACAACCTTTACTTTCAGGCAGAAACGAATCGCTTTCTCATAAAGTCCGATTACCTTATCAAACCATTTATGACTCTTTTCATTTGCATTTTTCAGCACAGTCGCACTCATACACGGCACAAAGGTCAACGCCACAATCAGACTGGCAACCAAACTGTATCCGATGGTGAGAGCCATATCCGTAAACAACTGTCTCGTAAGACCGCTTGTAAACACAATCGGAAGAAATACACAAATCGTTGTCAATGTGGACGCCGTAATGGCACCTCCGACCTGTTTCGCTCCCATAACTGCTGCCCGGGCTGCCGGTACTCCCTTATTCCTGAGACGGTAAATATTTTCAATAACGACGATCGAGTTGTCTACCAGCATACCGACACCCAGGGCAAGACCGGACAGGGAAATCATATTCATCGTAACATCCGAGAAGTACATAAGCACAATGGCAAAAAGCACACTGAGCGGAATACTGAATGCAACCACAAGCGTCGGCTTATAATCCTTCAGGAAAATCGCAAGTACAATAATCGCAAGAAGCGCACCCCAAATCAGGTTCGAGAGCACAGAATTGATAATTAATCCGATGTAATCGCCCTGATCCATAAGCGGTGTCAAATGGAGTCCGACATACTCTTCTTCCAGTTCCTCTATGGTTTCCTTCAACGTCTCGGATACAGCAGATGTACCAGCCGTACTCGATTTCATAATACTTAAAATAACCGCATCATTGCCATTTAATTTTGCATAGCTGTCATCGGCATTGTCAATGACCGTAACCGCAGCCACATCACTGATTCGTACGTCTCCGATTTTATCAATCTTGCAAAGGATCATATTTTCAATCTGCTGCACCGTATCAAATTCTTCCCCGATTTTCACAAGAACCTGGGTATCATCCCCATTATCAATATAGCCCGCCGGCATGGAAAAATTCTGTGCAGCAATGAGCTGCGATAATGTCTCGAGGGATAACAGAGCATCCATATTTGCACTTTCAAGCGCTGCTTCCCTGCTCTCATCCAGCTGTTCCTGCGCCTGCTCCATCTGGGTCTTTCCTTCTTCGATGGAAGTCAGTCCGGACTCCATCTGCGCCGTGTACGCACCGAAAGAAGCTGCTGCCGTTATCTTTCCTGCTTCTACATCCACATAAGCTGCTTCAGCTTCTGCAATCGAAGCGTCAATCTGTTCATTGATCTTTTCTGTCGCCGCAATTTCAATCTTTAAGTTGGCCAGTTCCGTCTCAATCTGCGGAATGCGAACCTCAACAATATCATAAAGCTTTTTGAGGTTCTTCTTTGTCATATTTTTTGCCGCTTCTTCCTGTCCCTGCTCCTTCAGCATGGCGCGGAATGCCTTTAATTTTTTCGGATTGTCAATGGCATCTTTCACATTTTTCGGAATATTGTCAAGCTGAGCCGCTACCTGCTCATCCGCCACCTTCTTTGCATTCTCGGCAGCTGCCGTATTAATGGAAGCTGCTGCCTCTGCGCCGAGCATGGCAAGATAGCTTTCCACATTGGTCGCATCCACCGTAACACCGGTCATTCCCGCTGCACTGAGAGCCTGCTGGACGGCTGCAATTCTTATCTGCATATAAGCCGCATCATAAATTGCTTTGTAAGTTTCCTCTGATTGTACCGCATCTCTTGCACCCGAAAAAGCATCATTCATCTGCTTATAAGTATCCGGTACCTTATTGTCTTTGTAAGCATCCAGTTCTGTCTGAAGTGCCATCTGATCGGTCTGAAGCCCGACCAAAATTGCTGCGTATGCTGCTTTCGTAGCCATCGCCTCATCCAGCATTTTACTGTACTCAGCCAGTTCTTGGGTTGCGCTGTCCTGCTCTTCTTTCAGCTTATTCTTTCCGCTTTTCAGTTCCGCTTCCGCATCTTTCAGTTCCTGTTTTGCATCATCCAGTTCAGCCTGTGCCTCATCCAGCTTGTCAGTCGCGATGCCGAGAACTTTTGCATTTAATTTATCTATTTTCTTTTCATCCAACCGGATTTCAACGGATTCCTCCACCATACCGGTCGCCGTCACACTGGCAACACCGTTCTGACGTTCCATATGCGGAATTACCGTCTCGTCCACAAAAGCGGTCAGATCATAGATATCTCCGCCGTCATAATCCACTGCCAAATACATCGTAGCCATCATATCCGGAGATATTTCCATCAGCGAAGGTGTCCCCACATTTTCAGGCAGTTCAATCTGATTCACCTGCGTGGACAACTTAACCATCGCACTGTCCATATTGGTATCATCCGCAAACTCCAGTGTCACCAGACTGTAGTTTTCATAAGACACACTACTCACATTTTCCACACCGTTAACCGTGCCGAGCGCAGACTCAAGCACTTGTGTCACATCGCTTTCCACCCGTTCCGGCGATGCTCCCGGATATGTCGTTATGACCATAACATACGGAATGCTGATGGTCGGCAACAAGTCTGTTGTCAATTTCATAAAGCTGACGATTCCGAGCACAATCAGCATTACAACTGCTACCAGCACTGTGAATGGTCTTTTCACACTAAACTTTGACATGATGATCTCTCCTGTTTATTTCTTGTTTATAGTTTTTTTATGTTATTTTTATATTTTGCCAAACATAACAATACGAAATGAGATTACACCCCATTTCGCATTGAATAAAAATCTATTTTTTGTTTCTTAAATATCTCCTGCCGTTTTGAGGAACAGAGATTCCTCCTCATTGATCTTCTTTGCTTTCTGCACATATTCTTCCTGCACTTCGTTCATAAGCGGCGCAGCCTCAGCCTTTGCTTTTTCATCCAGCGCCTGTTTTACGGCTTCCTCATAGAACTCCAGCGCTGCAATATCTTCATATCCCATATAGAAATCCGCATACTCGGAATCACCCTGTCTTGTCTGTCCGCTGTAATCATAGCTTACATCCATTCTTCTGCGCACTGCTACATAATTATCCTCAATCTTAATAAATGTAACATTTGTCGTCGTCGTCTTATTACCTTCAATCAAAAGATCTTTGCTGAGTTTCATACCGTTACTCAAGACAACACTCACTAACGTGGCATCAATATTATCAACAACTATCTGATTAAATACTTCTTTTTTCATATAAAAACCTCCCAAAGCCCAATACTAGGTACATTCTACCACGATAAAAACAGCGCGTAAACTGTTTTTTGACAAAAGATAAACAAAAAAAGCATTGAAAATTTGATATTTTCAATACTTTCTCGGGTTGGACTGTTATAAAACAGTGAGCAGCTCGTAGGGGAATCGAACCCCTGTTTCCGCCGTGAGAGGGCGGCGTCTTAACCGCTTGACCAACGAGCCATGAGGACTTTTATGTCCTCGACTATCTTATTATAAAATGCTGTGAAATGCAAGCACTTTTTTTAAAAAATAAATGCAATTTACATCAAATCAAACAAACTGTACTGATTTGACTCCGGAATATCTCCGAGAAGTCCCATTTCTCCCATCTTATCCAGCACACTCTGAGGTACCTTGCTGCGGCTCTTCAGATCGTCCTTGGAAAGGAACGGTCCGTCCTTTGCCGCCTCCATAATGGCCTCCGCCGCCTTATCACCCATTCCTTCAATACTGGAGAAGGACGGCATAATTTTTCCGTCAATAATCTGGAAATTGCGGGAATGCGCCCTGTATAAATCCAGCTTCATAAAATCAAAGCCGCGGGCATACATTTCCTGGACAATACGCATATCACGAAGGGTATCCTTTTCCTTATTTGAAAGGGTATCTTTCCGTTTTTTATAATCCTCAATGTTCCGTTCCAAATGCTCTTTTCCCTGACACATCAGTTCGTAGGAAAATGCCGTGGCACGGATACTGAAAAAAGCGGTATAGTACGCAAGGGGATAATACACTTTGCAGTATGCAATTCTCCATGCCATCATAACGTAAGCGGCTGCGTGCGCTTTCGGGAACATGTACTTAATCTTACGGCAGGACCAGATATACCAGTCCGGAACATCCGCCTCCAGCATCACCTTTTCCCATTCATCCTTGACACCTTTTCCTTTACGGACACTCTCCATGATGGTAAATGCAAGGGAACTTTCCACTCCTTTGCTGATCAGGTAGACCATGATATCGTCACGGGTACAAACCGCCGTGGAAATCGTCGCCTTTCCTTCCTCAATCAGCGTCTTTGCATTTCCGAGCCATACGTCCGTACCATGGGACAGACCGGAAATACGGATCAGATCGGAGAAAGATGTCGGACCGGCGTCGATAAGCATCTGCATGGCAAAATCCGTACCAAACTCAGGAATTCCCAAAGCTCCCAGTTTACAACCTCCCAAATCCTCCGGCGTCACATGCAGCGCCTCCGTGGACTGAAACAGGCTCATAACCTGCTTGTCATCAAGCGGTATCTGCGTCGGATCAAGACCGGTCAAATCCTGAAGCATACGAATCATGGTCGGATCATCGTGTCCGAGAATATCAAGTTTTAAAAGGTTATGATCAATCTTATGATAATCAAAATGTGTGGTGATAATATCCGTTGTCATGTCGTTCGCCGGATGCTGCACCGGAGTAAAGGAATCGATTTCCTCTCCCAGCGGAAGAACAATAATACCTCCCGGATGCTGCCCGGTTGTACGACGGACATTCTCACATCCTTTTGCGATACGCTCAATCTCACAACTCCGCTTGGAAATACCGCGTTCCTCATAATAATTTTTCACATAACCATACGCAGTCTTTTCCGCCAGCGTACCGATGGTACCGGCGCGGTAAGCCTGTCCGGCACCGAAAATAACCTCGGTGTATTTGTGCGCCTTACTCTGATACTCTCCGGAGAAGTTCAGGTCAATATCCGGCTCCTTATCTCCCTTGAACCCGAGGAATGTCTCAAACGGAATATCAAAGCCGTCCTTTACAAGCGGCTTTCCGCACTGCGGACAAATCCGGTCCGGCATGTCACATCCCGCCATTCCGGAATATGCTTTTACCTCCGGTGAATCAAAATCATAAAAATGACAATCCTTGCAATAATAGTGCGGACTCAGGGAATTTACCTCCGTAATTCCGGCCGCGTAAGCCACGAAAGAAGAACCTACGGAACCACGGGAACCGACAAGATAGCCATCCTCCACCGACTTCCACACAAGCTTTTGCGCAATGATATACATCACGGCAAATCCGTTGGATATGATGGAATTCAGCTCCCGTTCCAACCGCTCCTGCACAATATCCGGCAAAGTCTCCCCGTATATCTCATGTGCCTTGCGGTAACAGATATCCGTCAATGTCTGGTCACTGTTCTCAATGACCGGCGGACATTTGTCCGGACGAACCGGGTCCACCACATCGACCATGTCTGCAATTCTGTTCGTATTGGTGATTACAACTTCTCTTGCTTTATCACTTCCGAGATATTCAAACTCTTCCAACATCTCATCGGTGGTCCGCAGGTAGAGCGGAGCCTGGGAATCCGCATCCTTAAATCCCTTTCCCGCCATAATAATACGGCGGTATACCTCGTCCTCCGGATCAAGGAAATGCACATCACAGGTCGCGCAGACCGGTTTCCCGAACTGATCTCCCAACTCACAAATCTGCTTATTGATTGCCTTAATGTCGTCCATGGAATTGACACTTTCCACTTTTTCCGAATCAATCATGAATTCATTGTTTCCAAGAGGCTGTATCTCAAGATAATCGTAAAAACGCACAATTTTTGCAATCTCCGATTCCGATTTGCCGTCCAGAATCGCGCGGTAAAGTTCTCCCGCCTCACAGGCACTGCCCAAAATCAAGCCTTCCCGATATTTCATAATCAGGCTCTTCGGCACTTTCGGCCTTCTGCTGAAATAATTCAGGTGAGACTCCGAGATCAGCTTATACAGATTCACACGTCCCACATCATTTTTGGCCAAAACAATGGCATGATAGGATGGCAGTTTCCGTATTGCTTCCGGACTGTCTTCTCCGAGCGCATTCACCTCATCAAGCCCTGTGATGCCCTGCTGTCTTAACATCTCAAGAAATTTTTCAAAAATCTCTGCCGTCGCCCCTGCATCATCTACCGCTCTGTGGTGATTTTCCAAAGAAACGCCGAGTGCTTTTGCCACATGATCCAGTTTGTATTTTGCAAGATTCGGCAGCAACACTCTTGCCAGCGCCACCGTATCAACATATGTATCATCCAAATCAATCCCTTGGCGCGCTGCCGCCACGCGGATAAATCCCATATCAAAATCCGCATTGTGGGCCACTAAAACAGCCCCCTTACAGAATGCAAGAAACTCCGGCAAAACCGCTTCTATTTCCGGCGCATCTTTCACCATGGAATCATTGATTCCGGTAAGCTGCTCAATCCGGAACGGAATCGGCTCTTTCGGGTTTACATAACTCGAAAACCGTTCCGTAATCTTCCCGTTTTGTATTTTTACTGCGCCGATTTCAATGATATTATTTTTCTCATTGGAAAAACCGGTGGTTTCGATGTCAAATACGACATAGTCCTGCTCCAAAGACTGATTTTTGGAATTGGTCACGATATTTTTCAAATCGTCCACCAAATAAATTTCCGATCCGATAATTACCTTAAAGAAATCCTGCCTGTCCAGGGTCTTTCCTTCCTTCTCAGCCTCCGCTTTGGCCTCCTTATACAAGTCCTGCCATGTATGGAACATATCCGCAAGCGCTGCAACCACGCCGTGATCGGTAATAGCAATTGCCGGATGTCCCCATTTGTAGGCACGCTTTATAATATCCGTCACATCCGCAACACCGTCCATATCACTCATCTTGCTGTGACAGTGCAGCTCCACTCGCTTCTCCATGGCATGATCATTTCTTGCCACCCGGAAATCTTTGGATTTTTGAATGCTTTTAATCATAATCACAATATCCCGGTCAAACGCATCCTGGGTCGGGATACCCTTTACCATGACAAAGGCTCCTTTGCCCGCGCCTGCCTTAATATTGGCCAGTTCTTCATTCGGACAGAACATCTTACATTTTATTGTGTCCGTAAAATCTGTAATATTGAACGAATAAATTGTCTTTTCATTTCGGATTTCCCGCTCATCGGTCCCGAGAATCTGTCCCCGGATGACGATCTCTCCGATTTCTCCGACAACTGCATCAATCGGTGTAATCTCCCCTTCAATATCAAAGCCGTAGAGTACATCCGGATTGTCCGATTTGCGCTGTGGTCTGCGATACGGCTTATTGTCTCCTCTTCCCTGTTTGTCTTTGTCAAAGGATTTTCTCTCCTTGACCGCCGGCTGTTCCTGTTTCTCAACCGCCTGCGGCGTCTTCTCCGGTTTCCCGTCCTCTCCGCCGAACGGATCAAAACCTACAGTTCCCATATCCACATACTCATCATCGCTGCCCTTCGGCTTTTCATCCGAAGCTGCTCTGGCTGCAATCTCCGCCACCTTTCTTGCAATTCGGACATCGTCTTCCTTCCGGTATCTGCTCTCCTGCGGCTCCACGTATGCGATGTCAAAAATTGCCCGGATACCGCATCTTTCACAGACAATCTTCGTAAGAATATCAAGAATTTCTCTTTCCTTCTGATGATGGAGCGGAATATTTTCCACCGAAAGCAAAACCTGTCCCTTTTCCGGATATGAAAATTCACCTTTTTTCAACATGCTGTAGAGCACCGGACTGTAATTCTTCAGTTCCAACAACATACTGTCCATATACACGTCAAACAGCTTCTGCACATCATACTGGTCTGACAGGCGGAACGTCTCATATATTTTTACTTCCACCGCCGGGCGCAGCATCCCCATATCATCATCTGCAGCCGAAAAAAGCTGCCTTAGCAGCTCTTTTTCGATTTCATATATATACTGTTTTTCAATCAGTCTGTCACACGTTATGTAAACCTTGTAGAGGTCGCGCATACGGGTGGTCGCAATGCGTTCCACCGTAGCCATCTCCATATAAGCTTTACATACGCCGCTGAGTTTCAGCGTCGGAAAAACTTCAAAAAAACTTCGATTCATCTACTCATTACCCCAATTTAAAAGTTCATCTCTCAGTGTGGAAAGAAGCTGATCTTCCGGCACCTTCCGGATGATTTCTCCCTTCTTAATCAAAAGCCCTTCACCGATACCTCCTGCGATACCGATGTCTGCCTCCTTCGCCTCTCCCGGCCCGTTTACCACGCAGCCCATCACTGCCACTTTCAGATCCAGCGGTATATCTGCTACCATTTTTTCCACTTCGTTGGCCAGACCGATCAAATCGATTCTTGTCCTTCCGCAAGTCGGACAGGATACCACTTCGATACCGCCTTTTCGAAGACCGAGTGTCCGAAGAATCAATTTTGCCGATTTAATTTCCTCCACGGGATCTCCGGTGAGAGATACTCGAATGGTATCACCGATTCCCTGATGAAGAATAATTCCAAGTCCTACCGATGACTTAATATTACCGCTTGTCAATGTGCCGGATTCCGTAATGCCGACATGAAGCGGATAGTTGGTTTTCTCTACCAGTTTTTCATGCGCAGCCACACACATAAGAACGTCCGATGATTTGATGCTGATGACCAGATTATCATAGCCCAAATCTTCTATGATGCGCACCTTATCCAGTGCACTTTCCACAATACCCTCTGCGGTCACGCCGTGATATTTCTCTACCAGTTCTTTTTCCAATGAACCGCTGTTTACACCGACACGGATCGGGATGTTGCGCTCTTTTGCCACATTCACCACCGCTTTCACACGGTCAATGCTTCCGATATTTCCCGGATTGATACGGATTTTATCTGCCCCGTTTTCCATGGCGGCAATTGCCATTTTATAATCGAAATGAATATCTGCCACAAGAGGAATGTGGATCTGCTTTTTGATTTCTTTGAGCGCCTGCGCTGCTTCCGGTGTCGGAACCGTACAGCGGATGATTTCGCATCCCGCCTTTTCAAGGCGGAGAATCTGCGCAACCGTAGCTTCCACATCTTCTGTATGTGTATTGGTCATAGACTGGATCAGCACAGGGTTTCCACCGCCGATCTTTCTGTCTCCGATCTGAATTACCTTTGTATGATCGCGATACATTTCCGCATCCTCCTCATCAGAACAATTTTGCAATGTCATTGTAAAGCACAAATACCATGAGCACCATCAGACAAACCATACCGATCATATGGACAAATCCCTCTTTTTCCGGAGGAACCGGTTTGCCCCGCACAGCCTCAACTACTAAAAACACCAATCTTCCGCCATCCAGCGCCGGAAAAGGAAGAAGATTGAGCACTCCAAGATTGGCAGAAAGCAAAATAGCAAAATTAAGCATATTCAGCCAAATATAGAACACACCATCCGGTTTGGACTGATTGTATATATTATTGACCGTCTGTGCCATTCCCACCGGTCCTGACACATCATCTTTTGTCACCTGTCCCTGAATTAACAATTCCAGACTTTTGAACGTCGTCTCAATCCAGTATCCCACCTCATAGGCACTGTATTTGAGCGTACCGGCAAATCCCGGCTTCACATACTGACCCACGCCGGAAAGTCCCATATAATAGCGCTGCGCCGCCTCATCATAAATCGGAGTGATTACCGTCTGATACGTCTCCCCGTCCCGTTCATATGTCACTTCAATATTTTCTCCGCGGTTTAACATGGACCGGAGACTGATTTCCCTGTAAAGATGAATCTTATTTCCATCCATGCGGACAATTTTATCGCCATCCCGCAGGCCTGCTTCATAAGCAGCACCGTCTTCCAGCACGGTTGTCACCACAGGCATATCCGCCCCGTAACTACCGACAATAATCATGGAGAAAAAAAATGCAAGAATAAAATTAAAAATCGGACCTGCTATCACCGTTGCAATCCTGACAAATACCGGTGCATCCGGAAAAGCTCCCGACTTTTTCCCGAGCTGTGTGTCACGAACCGGAGATGCATCTGTCTTTTCTGCCGATTTCATCTCCGCAGATTTCTCTGCCGGTTCCCCGCCGGATTCATCCTCCGCAAGATTCAGCCCGTCTTCCCCCTCAAACATACAGGCTCCGCCCAACGGCAAAAGCCGAATGGCATATTTCGTCCCGCCCTTTGTAAAGGAAAAAATACAAGGCCCCATTCCCACGGAAAATTCCACTACATGGATGCCATTCATTTTTGCAATGATAAAATGCCCGAATTCATGTGCAATCACTACAACACAAAAAATCAGTATAAACAAAACAATGCCCAAAATTTAACACCTGCTCTCAATAAATTCGTAACAGGAAGCCTCTGTCTCCAAAATCTGCTCCACTGTCGGATTCTCGATAACACTATGCTGCTCCATGGATGCTCCGATCAATTCCGGAATATCCAAAAAGCCGATCTTCCGGTTCAAAAACAGACTGACTGCCTTTTCATTGGCCGCATTAAATACCGTCGGCATACTTCCGCCGATACGGAACGCTTCATAAGCAAGCCCAAGTCCGGCAAACACCTCCGGATCCGGCTCTTCAAACGTAATCTCCCGAAGCGCAAAAAAATCCACTTTATTGTCACTCATCGGCAATCTGTCCGGGTAAAAAAGCGCATATTGAATCGGCAGCTTCATATCCGGAACGCCAAGCTGTGCCATCACCGCACCATCTACATACTCTACCATAGAATGTATGATGCTCTGTGGTTGTACTACTACTTTTATTTTATCCGCTGTCACGCCAAATAACCAACCGGCTTCCATAATTTCAAGCCCTTTGTTGACCATAGTGGCGGAATCAATGGTAATCTTTCTTCCCATGGCCCAGTTCGGATGTTTTAACGCATCCTCCACCTGCACCGATTTCATCTGTTCTTTTGTCCATCCGCGGAACGGTCCACCGGATGCTGTCAGCAGAATCTTACTGATTTTATCTTTCGGCTCTCCGTTTAACGACTGGAAAATTGCACTGTGTTCACTATCCACCGGAAGGATTTTAACGCCGTATTCCTTTGCCAACGGCATAATAATATGCCCCGCTGTCACAAGCGTTTCCTTATTGGCAAGTGCAATGTCCTTTCCCGCCCTGATTGCTGCAATCGTCGGCCGGATACCGATCATGCCTACAATGGCAGTCACCACAACATCCGCCTGCAAAAGAGACGAAATCTCAATAAGTCCTTCCATACCGGCCAGCACCTTCACATCGGTGTCACTGACACGCACGCGAAGCTCCTGCGCCGCCTCCTCCGTCCACATAACCGCATAGGACGGTTTATACTGTCTGATCTGCTGTTCCATTTTATCAACATTGCTTCCTGCCGCAAGCGCAAGTACGGAAAGTTTTTCCGGATAACTGCTCACTACCTCAAGCGTCTGTGTTCCTATGGAACCGGTAGAACCCAACAAAACAATTTTTTTCATAATAACTGATCCTCTTGTCTGTCAAACTATAGCTCTAGTGCATCAATAACATCGCCCCGTAATAGATGAGCGGAGCTGTCACAATTACACTGTCAAAACGGTCAACAATACCGCCGTGTCCCGGAATCAGATTGCCGTAATCCTTGATTCCGTAATCTCTCTTAATACCTGACGCAGCCAAGTCTCCGATCTGGCTGAGAACAGAACCAACCGCCGCAATCATCGGAAATGCCCACAGCGCGTTGTCCGGAATAATAATAGTCTGAATTTTCTGCAGTACCAGTGCATACAAAAATCCGGCCAAAGCTGCGCCGAGCACTCCTCCCACAGAACCCTCGACTGATTTTTTCGGGCTGAGCACCGGAGCAAGCTTATGTTTTCCAAGCAGCACGCCGGAAAAATAAGCAAAAGTATCACACACCCACGATGCAATGAACACGAGCCACACAATATAAATTCCGTTCTCCATCATTCTCGTCTGATAAATATACGAAAGAAGAACCGGTGCATAGATAAAGGAAAATGCTGCTGCCATAAGCTTATCAGCTTTATATTTCGGAAAGGTCAGTACATATACAAGCAGCATTCCCATAATCGTCAGTATGATTGGAAACAGGAAAAACACCTTGTCCGTCGCCTGACTGATTACTATGTAGTATGCTGCGATGCCGGCATATCCAACCATCTCGACACCGCACATTTTTTTCTCATCCGGTCTCACATGTGTAGCTTTGATAAGTTCGTTGAATCCGATAAGAGAAACTAAAAGCGTAACACCGAACAAAATCCATCCCCCGGAGAACATGGTAATTGCCAAAATAATTACAATAAATATTCCACTGATTACTCGTGTAAGCATGGCTTACTCCTCCTTTACAAGTCCGAAGCGGCGATCGCGCACATTGTATGTCTCAATCGCTTTTTCCAGTTCTTTTTTATCAAATGCCGGCCACGGCACATCGGTAAAATAAAATTCCGTATACGCAAGCTGCCAAATCAGGAAATTGGAAATTCTCTGTTCTCCGCTGGTCCGGATCATCAAATCCGGCTCCGGAATCCCTTTTGTGTCCAGATAATCCGCAAAACGTTCTATCGTCATATCTTCCGGTTTCAATTTCCCCTGCTCTGTTTCCTGCATGATACTGCGCACCGCGCGGACCACTTCATCCTGCCCGCCGTAGTTAAGCGCAATCTGGAAATGAAGGCCTGTATTATTTTTTGTAGCTTCTTCCAATGCTGCAATGCTTTCCTGTATATCTTCCGAAAGCTTTGTCTTATCTCCTATCACACGGACACACATATTGTTTTTTTCTGCTGTCTTCAAAGAAGTACTCAAATACTTGTGTAACAGCTTCATCAGCGCATCTACCTCATCTTTGGGGCGATTCCAGTTTTCCGTAGAAAATGCATACACCGTCAGATATTGCACCCCCATCTTGTAGGCTTCTTCACAGATGACCTCCACATTTTTACTTCCCTGCACATGCCCGTAATTACGGGGCATACCTTTACTTTTTGCCCATCTTCCGTTTCCGTCCAGAATGATGGCAATATGATTCGGCACTACCATACATACCTCCAAATGTGAATATAAACGAAAGGGGAAAGGCCTCCGACCTCTCCCGTTTCTTCCACCGCATATTAAACGGTCATGATTTCCTTTGATTTTTCATCTACCATTCCATCAATCTGTTTGATGAATTTATCTGTCATTTTCTGAAGCTGATCTTCCAGCTGTTTGATTTCATCCTCTGAAACATCGCTCTTTCCGAGTTTCTTAAGGGCATCGTTACCGTCTCTTCTGATATTGCGGACAGCAACTTTATTTTCCTCACCCTTCTTCTTGACATCTTTTACCAAATCTTTACGACGCTCTTCCGTAAGCTCCGGGAAAACAAGACGGATAACCGATCCGTCATTTGACGGTGTAATACCTACATCCGACATCATAATTGCTTTCTCAATCTCTTTGATGAGTGTTTTTTCCCAAGGTGCGATCTGAAGCATTCTCGGTTCCGGCACCGTAATATTACCAACTTGCTGAAGCGGTGTCGGTGTTCCGTAATAATCCACTTTGATTTTATCAAGCACGTGCGGATTTGCTCTTCCTGCACGGATTGTTGCAAATTCCGAAACCAGATGATCTACCGTCTTCTGCATTTTGTCTTCATAAACTTTAATTCTCTCATCCATTTTGATATCCTCCCTATACCGTTACCTTCGTACCGTTAAACTTCCCGTTCATTGTATTCACAATACTGTTTTCTTCATTTAAGCCGAATACCCACATCGGCATTTTATTTTCTTTTGCAAGAATGGAAGCTGTCATATCTACAACCTGAAGATTTTTAGCCACCACTTCATCAATGGATACCTCATCGTATTTCTTTGCTTCCGGATTTACTCTCGGATCATCGTCGTACACTCCGTCAATCGCCTTCGCCAGAAGAATAACATCCGCTTCCACCTCAATCGAACGGAGCATAACTCCTGTATCGGTAGAGAAATACGGATGACCGGTACCTCCTGCAAAAAAGACTACCATGCCTTCCTCAAAACACTGATTGGCGCGGTCTTTGGAAAATAATTCCGTAAAGGCACCGCACGTAAACGGTGTCATAATATTTGTTTTCATTCCGACGCTCCGGAATATTTCGGAAACATAAATGCAATTCATGATGGTTGCAAGCATTCCAATCTGATCGGCTTTGGTACGATCGATATTTTCGCTGGTACGTCCTCTCCAGAAATTACCTCCGCCGATGACAATTCCAACCTGGACACCGTCATCCACAAGATGTTTTACCTGAACGGCAACAGCTCTGACCGTCTCCTCGTCAAATCCTGTTTTCTTTTCTCCTGCAAGAGCTTCCCCGCTCAATTTCAACATGATTCTTTTCATAAGTTGTCTCCTGTCTTATTTCTGAATCAGTTCATCAAAGAAGGATGTCGGATTCACTTCTGCGTAACACTGTGAGCACATACCTTCAATAACGGCACCATTATTAATCTGTACAGATTTTGATTTAATATTACCCATAACAATCGCAGATGCATCCAGGATTACCGGTCCCTGTACATCAATATCTCCTTTTACAGCACCGGCAACCACTGCGCTGGTAGCTGAAATATCACCGATAATGACAGAGTTCTGTCCGATTTTGATGGTTCCGCTTGCAACTACTTTTCCTGTAATATGTGCAGAATCCGCAAATACTTCTGCTGCTTTAGAATCTCCTTCAATTGTTCCGGATACATTCAATTTGCCGAGAACTTCCACGTTTCCTTTCACTTTACCGAGAATCTCAATACTTCCCTTGGAAACCATATCACCGGTAATCATCATGCCGGCAGTAATCACTGCTGTTTCATCCACTACTTCTTCTTCCGCCAAATTAATTTTCTGTTCTGCCATTGCTTTTTCTACCTCTTTTTCTAATTCTGTTTCTTCTTTTTCTTCTTCCTGCTCTACTGCAAGAAGTTCCTCCGGAGACTGCATTTCTCTCTCTTCGAAATCCTCTCCTCCGGCCTCCTCTTTTGCAACAATATTTGCAATGCTGGCTATCTGTGCCGCAGCTGCATCGATTACCGGTGTCGCTGCCGGTTGCTGCTCTTCCTCTTCCGGCTCCGCCAACTCTTCCGCTTCTTCCAAAATCTCTTCCGGTTCTGCCACAGTCTCTTCCTCCGCAACCTCTTCCGGCTGCGCTGCAGCTTCTTCCTCTGCAACATCCTCCGGCTCTTCTGTAACCTCTTCCTCTGTTGCCTCCTCCGGCTGTGCTGTATCCTCTACAACATCCTCTGTCTCTTCTTCCTCAAGGGTAAGTTCCTCAATTTCTGCTTCCGTCTCTGTTTCCGCATCCGTTTCTGTCGCAAACTCTTCCGCAAGGGCCTTCTCAACTTCTTTCATGGCCTCTTCCACCGCTGTATCCTCTTCCAAATCCAGCTGGTCTGCTTCCTGTTTTTCTTCCGGGAGTAACTCATCCACCGCAAGTGACAGATCTTCTTTTAAATCTTGAAAAAATCCCACCGTATTTTCCTCCGTTTCTTCATTTTCAGTTCACATCTTTTTCTTGTTGCAAATGCTGTACCATCGTCATTTCATCATCAACCGGTACAAACTCAATATTTTCCATACTCTGCAATTTTTCTATCATCAACGGCAAAGCTTCTACTGTCGCCGTCTTGTCTGATGCATCATGCAAAAGTACGACTGCCGTATGGTATTTCTCCACATGTTCGGTCACATTGTCTGCAATCTGCTGCGGACTCAACCTTCTTCCCGTAGCATCGCCGCACGAAACATTCCAATCCAGATAGAAAATGTCTTCCTGCGTGAGATATTCTGCCAGTTCTTCCATCGGCACATCGCTGACCCGGTTGGAACTTCCACCCGGAAAGCGGTAAAATCTGGACCAAACACCTGTCGTATCATACAAAAATTCCTGCAGTTTTTCCAAATCCTCCGCAAACATCTCCCGCGACGCATATATTTCATGATATCTGTGACTGTAGGAATGCATCCCGAGCGTATGTCCTTCCTCCACAATGCGTCTGTAAAGAGGTGCGTATACATCCTGCGTCTTGCCCGTCACAAAAAATGTCGCTTTCACATCGTATTGCTTTAATATATCAAGTATCTCATCCGTATACGAACTGGGTCCGTCATCAAATGTCAAATAAACTTTTGTGACATCCTCCCTGCCGTCTTTTACGGCATCCTTCCGGTTTGCATCTCCTTCGCTGCTTATCTCTCCCGCCGGATTAGCGCCTCCGGGTCCGACATCCAAAGCAACCGCCTGTTCTTTTATCACAATCTGATCCGCAAGATCTACCGAATCCACAATCACAATCGAAGCATCCTGCAACGCTCCCGCTTTCCTTGCGGCACTGAGCATATTTACCTGCTGTTGCAGTTGCTCCACCTTAATAAACAAAAGAATGCACAACAGAATCGGCAACAAAATACCCAAGATAAGGAATGCAATGATCCATTTTTTTAAAACACCGACCCTTGCGGTCCTCTCCTCCGTATTTTGTGACATACCAAACTCTCTCCTTCTTCACATTCGATTTATTGTACCACAAATCATAATGTAAAAAAAGTGTTTTAGTATATAATTCTGTTTCTTCCTTCTTCTTTGCCGCGATACAATTTTTCATCCGCTGCCTTCAGCGTCGCATCCACATCATCCTGCTGTAAAAACTCCGTCAAACCGAAGGTCATTGTCACCTTAATTTCCTGTCCGTTTGCCGTAATCACTGTATCCTGCACCTTTTTACGGAGTTCTTCAAGCATGGCACAGGCCTCATC
Source organism: Lachnospiraceae bacterium (assembly GCA_017461865.1). GTDB lineage: Bacteria > Bacillota > Clostridia > Lachnospirales > Lachnospiraceae > SVFI01. Next base: position 31,473 of record JAFTVQ010000085.1, read on the forward strand.
TCCGCTACAGTTAAAAAACACAAACAAAAACTCTTCTCCGCCCCAGCGGATTGCAAAATCCCTGCGCCGCATTTCGCTTTGGAACAAATTTGCAAGTGTTTTCAGCACTTCATCACCGGCATCATGTCCGTAAGTATCATTTACCTTTTTAAAATAGTCGATATCTGCTATGCTGACACAGCACCCTTCCGCCATTTCCGCATTGTGCGAAACCGCCTCAAGCAAATCCCTTCCTTTTCTCCTGTTATAAAGTCCGGTCAGCGCATCTTCCGTCGCCTGCTTTTCAAGTATCGCATTGTATTCCAGCAGTTTCCCCTCCAATTCCTGACTGCTCTCGCTGCAAACAAAGCAGATAAAGGAGATACACCAGAAAATCATGACGGTATTAATAACCTGCAACGTCGTTATCTCACCGGACAACAGAACAATTTCCGGCGTCCGCATATAGTAAAAACGAAACATAAAAAGTCGAAAAATTGTAACAGCCACTGCAAAAATAATCTTTTTTCCGTAATTTTTGTATTTCGAGAAAAAATACAAAATAAGTAAAATCATCAAAAAGTGCTGCACACCGGTATTCCATCCGAGAAAATGCACATAGCTGACTACACAAACGAGCGTAACCGCAACAAATCCCCAAAGTGTAACCGATGTCTTACCCCGATAAGTCATGGCAAACATAACAAGACATGCAACAATATACAACACAAAAAGTGCCATACTCTGAAAATACATGTACATGACACCGCACAACAATATATTAATCGCATAATACACAATATAGGACAACAAAAGAACTCGCACTATCACTGTGATTTTCTTCGGTTCATTCACAGCTCCCGTGTCTTTCCTCACAAAATCAATAAATCTATTTATTATCCCTTTTTTTGTATCCATTTCCTCATCCCCATCTAGATATTGTGTATATTTTACACCATTTCAGACAGATATGCAAACAGTTGGCACCTGCAACCGACACAAAAAAGCCCCTGAAATCGCAAAAAATCACAATTTCAAGGGCTTGTTTTTAATTTTGTACAATTTAACGCTGATTATGCGTTCATCTGAGCAGCAACTTCTGCAGCGAAGTCTTCGTTCTTCTTCTCCATACCTTCACCAACTTCGAAACGAACGAACTTGGTAATTGTAAGTGCTTTGTTCACTGACTCAAGATATTTTCCGACTGTCTGCTTACCGTCTTCTGCTTTTACATATACCTGATCGAGAAGACTGATTTCTTTCAGCTGTTTAGAGATACGGCCTTCAATCATACCGCCGAAAATCTTATTCTCAACAATGTTAGCCTTATCCTGCATTGCCAAATCTGCCAACGTAGCCTTAGCAGCATCTGAAAGGAAGTTGAATAAATATTTATCATTTTTCTTCTCTTCGTATGCAGCAAGATCTTCGTCTGAGAATAACTTATCACCTACTGCTTTATCAAACAAAGCATTTAAAATCGGTTTCGGAAGTGAAGCCGGATCATTTAATGAGCTGTCTACTGTAATGTCTCTCATCTTGTCGATTTCAGCCTGTGAAATATCAGCTCTTCCCACATACTGCGGATTCATAGCTGCAACCTGCATAGCAACGTTTGTAAGCGCTTCTTTCTCAGCATCGCCGTTTGCACCTGTAGCTGCAACCAAAACACCGATTTTTCCGCCGCCGTGAAGATAAGTAGCCACACAATCACCGGAAACTTTTGCAAATCTACGGAAAGATAATTTTTCTCCGATGGTAGCTGTCTTTTCTACCAAAAGATCCTGAAGACCGTTTGAAGCAAGAACTGCATCTACATCTTCACCGTTTGCACCGCCGTTTAATCCTGATGCAAGAGCAGTGTCAGCAACTGCCTGTACAAACTCCTGGAACACTTCGTTTTTAGCAACGAAATCTGTTTCAGAGTTAACCTCAGCAACAACCGCATCTGTACCGTTTGTTGCTACACGCGCAATACCTTCGGCTGCAATTCTGCTGGCTTTCTTTTCCATCTTAGCAGCACCGCTTTTTCTTAATACATCAACAGCTGCATCCATATCACCGTTTGTTTCTGTAAGAGCTTTTTTACAGTCCATCATACCTGCGCCTGTCATTTCTCTTAATTCTTTTACCATAGCTGCTGTAATTGCCATATTATTTTCCTCCGTTATATTCTAAACTTATTTACCATTTATAAAACCGAATTATTCAGCATCTGCCTCTTCTGCTGCTTCTGCAACTTCTTCGGCAGCACCCTGGTTCGCTTCGATAACAGCATCTGCCATCTTAGAAACGATGAGTTTTACTGCACGGATTGCATCATCGTTACCCGGAATTACGAAATCAAGTTCTTCCGGATCACAGTTTGTATCAGCGATACCTACCAATGTGATTCCGAGTGCATGTGCTTCCTGGATACAGATTCTTTCTTTCTTAGGGTCTACTACAAAGATAGCATCCGGAATATGTTCCATTTCTTTGATTCCGCCTAAGTTTTTCTCTAATTTTTCCCACTCTTTCTTAAGAGCGATAACTTCTTTCTTCGGAAGTACATCGAATGTTCCGTCTTCTGACATTGTCTCAATTGCTTTTAAGCGGGCAATTCTTGACTGGATTGTCTTGAAGTTTGTGAGCATACCACCTAACCATCTCTCGTTTACGTAGTACATTCCGCAACGCTCTGCCTCTGTCTTAACAGCATCCTGAGCCTGTTTCTTTGTACCTACAAAAAGGATAGTACCGCCTGCTGCAGCAACTTCTGAGATTGCCTGATAAGCCTCATCCACTTTGCCTACAGATGTCTGTAAGTCGATGATGTGGATACCGTTTCTCTCTGTGTAGATGTACGGAGCCATCTTAGGGTTCCATCTTCTTGTCTGATGTCCGAAATGAACACCTGCTTCTAATAACTGTTTCATTGAAATAACGCTCATGTCTTTACCTCCATTTGGTTAAAATTTGCTTCCGCACACATCAACTTTCCGTGCCACCTCCGCGTTAAAGAAGCACCGGCCGGAAATCCGTCTGCGTGTTTAATAGTTACTTATTGCGTCTTTGCAGACCACAACGCATAGATTTTAACACAAAAAAGCCCCTGTTTCAAGGGCTTTTCTGATATTTTGTTATAATTTTGTCTCATATCTGATGACTAATTCGGCCGCGTTGTCAAAATCGCCGCAATCTCCTCATCGCCGGCTCCTACCGGAATCCTGTGAGTCCCCGTACATATCCTCTTATCGTAGCCGTTCGTACAAAGATATCTGTCATAGGCCTGTGCATCATCAACCAATCCTGCCTGAAGCAATTTCTTTGCCACCGTCTGGGATCCGTCTCCGCCCTGCACTACAATCTCAACCGTCTGATCTGTTTCAATTTCTTTGATCGGAGTTTCTTCCTCTTTCGGCTCTTCTTCCGTCTCTTCCTCTTCCTGTACTACGGTCTCATTCTCGTCCGGTTGCTGATTCTTCTCATCATCTTCTTCCTGCTTTGCTTCCACATCCGGCACTGTCACGACAGCTGTTTCTTTTTCTGCCTGATTGTCCGACACCGTATCTGCGAGAACCACGTCTTCATATTCCTGTACCATCCCCAAAGCCTCAGCCCGCGCAATAATCTCATCATCGGTCAGCTTTTCGGTCTTTCCGTTTATCGTCACGCTCATCAGAACAGCCGTCACCAAAATACCGATGCCGAGACCTCTCATGTAATATCTAAGTTTCATTTTTATATCCCCTTAAACAAATCGATTACCAGCTTCACTTCACCGACACCAAGGCCAAGCTCCTTGGCAATTGCCACGTTGCTTTTTCCTTTCTTGTGAAGTTCAAGAATCCGCTCATTATTATTATCCGCCGATTCCTGCGCCGCATCGAATTGAAGCGATATATTCGTTTTCTCCGGCATCTTTTCTTTCTTTTTCGCAACAGACTTTGTCGCTGCTTTCTTTGCCGTCTTCTCTGTTTTTTTCTCTTTTTCTTCTGCCGGAGGTTGCAGCTTCTCAATTCCGGTCAAGTCTATCGGCTTAAACGCTTCATCCAGTGCCTGCGTCGCTTCAGACACCTCTTTTTTAACCACGTCCGCTTCCTGTACCGCTTCATTTACTTCTTTCACAGCCTTTGTAACTTCACTGGCCGTCTCTTTGATATTCTCATGTTTGTCATTGAGCATATCGTACAAAAACAGCACCTCTTCATGGCTTTTATGAATGTCCGTCAACACCGTCTCCGTATATTCCGAAATCGCTGTCAGTTTCTCGTTGGAAATACGCTCCAAAGCACGTTCCGTTCTCTCCATGGAATAAGACACGGTTTCTTCCACTGTATCTTCCACCTGGGAGCGGACATTTTTTAATTCCGCTTTCAACATTTCCTGTATCTGTTCCTGCGTCAGCTGCTTATCCACTTCTTCCATCTCACTCTTACTTTCCGGCACAATAAAACTGCCGATAAAAATGAGAGCACCGAGAATCAGCAATATTATCTCAAGTGTGGTCATTTCTTTTCCTCTTTTTTGCTATTCTTCCTTTTCTGACAAAACCAGTTATACCGAACATTCAAAATGGGACATCCCCTTGCGGATTACTTTTCCGTCAGCTGAAAACTCCGCCTGACCCTGTCTTCTTCCTCTTCCGCCGTCACCCTGATACTCATTTTTTCCTTTCTCCTTGGCATCCTGTTTCCTCTGATAATTATCAGATTCATCAGACTGTCTTACCTGAGTCAGTTTCTTTTCCACCGTCTTTTCCATGGCCGTTTGAAAAACCGCCTGATCCATCATCGGCTTCATATCCTCATTCTGTTTTATCACGGTAAAATCCTGTGTTCTTGTCATAATACCGTTTAATTGCATCGGACCGATCGCCATACCAATCTCCTCCTCTACAGTGAGTGAATCTTTACTTCTCCGTGTTCATCCACAAAACGACTGAACTTGATATCACTCTTCAACGTCAAAGAGTCCTCACCGATTACAATTTTTGTTCCTGCATATGCCGTTTCACGCACGCATACACACGCATCCGAACGATGGGTCAGCATCTGATCCAGTTCTTCAAACTCTGCATTCCCGGCAGCCATCTGCTCCTGAAGCTGTTGGCTGAGCTGCATCAACGAGCGGACATACTGCATCTGCTCCGGAGGCAGTTTTGCCCCGGACTTAATCTTAGCTGCAGCACCTGTCAGCGTAGTCTGTATAGTCGCATACTTTTTGTTCATCTCCGCCATTTCTTTCTGCAATTCGACATAACGCATTTTCTGCTGCGGATCAACACCAACTTCCACCAAAGTATCTGCTCCCATGGCAGAACCGAGTGTTTTACAAGATATCTTTTCCGCGGCGCGCACTGCACCGCCTGCAATAAATCCCTTTTTACCGTCCACGGTAATTTGTGTTCTGGCACTCACTTTACTGTGCATAATAGAGTTGGCTTCCACATGGGTTCCCGCTTCAATCGTAGCATTTTCCACAAACTTTGCCACTACACTTCCGCCGGCCTTCAGGACGCCCTTTCCCATTCCGTTCATGCCCCGGGCAATGATAATATCACCGCCGGCCGTAATGGACGCACCTTCCACGACGCCCCGGACCTCCACACTGCCCGTAGCGTTAATGCTGAATCCAGCCTGCACATTACCCGATACAATCACATTTCCTTCTGAAGTAATATTACCGGTCGCCGTGCCGACATTTTCCACTTCATACACATCGGACACAAACACTTTGTCTCCTGCAAGCATAACATGCCCGTTAATTTTAGATCGAATCTCCAACTTATCCTCAGACAACTCAATCTTGTCACCATATTTTAACGTAAGGTGCTTTACCTCTATCGGCTTTATACGCTCGCCGTATACGTTACAACCATAGTCGCCTCTGTCCTCCGGCGTCAATCTGGCAAGCACATCGCCTTCTTTACAATGATTGATTGTATTCAAATTAAAAAAGTCAACCGAACCGTCCTCCAGACGCGTCGGACGTGCATGGCGGTCTGTATTGAAGAAATATTCAATGCTCGCATCACTTCCGTTACGCGGTGCAAGTCCGGATGCAACAACAATATCCGTACAATATTCCCTCTTTTCAAGAAACGCATCGATTGCTTTCTCATCAATTCCGTATTTCACATTCTTGTGTGCAAGATCTCCGAGAATATCCGACTTACTCATCAGACTTCCTGTCTCATTCGGCGGCACAAAGCGAATTACCGCTGTCATTTTATCCTCTGACACCTTCAAAAAAAACATTTCATTTTCCGGTAATCTGTGTGGTACCGGAAGCATAACAACAACAGGCTCCGTTCTCATCGTCTGGATTGCCTGATATAGTTCTTTCACGTCATATTGCGTAATCCTTTTCAACTGCAGATACGCCGTTACCTCATTGATATCCACCCTTTTCCCGCCTTCTGTTGCAGGAATGAACTCAATGCCGGTCCCCATCTGCGTTGTTACCATGCGAAAATAAGAGTTCATAAAACCTCCTTTCCGTTACGGTATACCGTAATCCCCTTCCCTTTTACAATGAATCATGGAGAATTCCCATATAATTTCCGAGTCTGGTCTTCATCTTCGAAAGCCCCTTTGTATGAAGCTGCGAAACACGCGATTCAGACACTTCCAAAATATTACTGATTTCCTTCAAAGTTAATTCCTCGTAATAATACAGAAGAATTACCTTCTTCTCCTTTTCTGTCAACAATTCCAATGCTTCCATAAGCATTTCTTTCAATTCATGTTGTTCCATGATCTTTTCCGGCTGGGCAAAATGTCCGGACACCCGCCCACGCTCATTGGAAATATCACTTCCCTGTTCCAAGTACTCATTCAGAGAAACAACACCTGTTATTTTCATCTGGGACTGCCACTCAACATACTCCTCATCGGAAATACCGAGTCCCAACGCTATTTCTTCGTCGGTTGCAGGTCTTCCCGTTTCCTGCTCCACCTGACGCATAACAGCTTCTATCTGTTTCTGCTTCTGGCGTATTGTCCGCGGTATCCAGTCCATCTTACGAATCTGATCCAAAATGGAACCACGGATTCTGAGACTTGCATATGTCTCAAATTTCACTTCCTTCAAGGAGTCATATTTGTCAATCGCATCGATAAGTCCGAAAATACCATATCCTACAAGATCATCAAACTCGACATTGTTGCCGAGATACATTCCGAGCCGTCCTGCAACCACTTTTACAAGAGGTGCGTATTCTAATATGATTTTTTCTCTGATATCCGGGCTTTTCGTGCGCGCGTAATCAATCCACAAACGCTTTCTTGCCGCTTCATCCATACGATAACCTCCCACAAGCAGTTTTCTCCCCTACCGACTACTTTTTCTCAATCACAGAACCATCCTGATTCTGCGACTCTTCCCCTTCTGCCTTCTCCTCATCACCGTCTTCTTCGCCTTCTTTTTCCTCTTCCTCGGTCTTCACCGGACAGAATTTGTCAAGCAATCTCTTTATCCAGGATCCAAAAATATAAAACACAAAGAAAACGAGCAACACCACCTTTAATGTGGTATTGAGATCATAATCATTCCGATACATAACTATGCTGGTTACCAGCCCGGCAAGCAGCATCACGATCGCTGGTATATTTTTTGTTTCCATACACTTCTCACTTTATGTAAACCTAATATTATCTATATCCTATATAGAATAAGGCTCCCTTCCGACTGCACGGATTTGAAACTCTCCGGTCTCAGGCGAAAAAACTACTGTTCTTCCGTAATTCGCACCTGTATCCTCCGCCAAAATCGGAATCCCCAACTCTTTCAGTTTCTGCTTTGTCGCTTCCACGTTGCGTTCACCGACACGGACAAGATTTGACTTGTTCTGGAAGGCAAACATCTGCGCTCCTCCTGCAATTTTGGCAACCAAACGATTTCTGGAAGCACCGGCCCCGACAACACAGCGAACCAGTTCCTCAATCCCTGTATCAGCAAACTTCGGAATATTAGAGCTATCTTTAATTTGTTTACTATCGGGAAGCATGATATGTGCCAGCCCACCTATCCCGGTCACGGGATCCCGCAGTGCGATACCGACACAGGATCCAAGTCCCAATGTCGTAATGGTATCCGGACTGACACAGACTTTTAAATCTGCCATCCCCACTTTAATCATTTCACTCATATACTATTCGTTATCCCTTCGGGTTAATTCATTCCCAACGAACCGAGAATTTTGTCATAGGACTCCAGATCCGGCACTAAAATGAAAAATCCATCCAATGTCAGATCATCCGTAAACTGTGTCTGTATCAACAAAATTTTGTCTCCCAATGTACCGAACTCAATTGCCGGCACACTTAATATTGCTCCTGCCATATCAATACTGATATCAGGTATCGAAGGAATAATTTTCATATTTGTCAGCATAGAAAGCGAGTTAAGATAAGCACCGGTAATAATATTACCGATTTCCTTCAACGCTGATAATTCCATTTCATTCAGAGGCTCATCTGTTGCTGCCTCCATACCCATGAGTTTTGCAACCAACGTATGCGCAGACTGTTCATTCAGCAGAAACATAATGCTTCCGGTAATATCTCCTTCCACCAGAAGATAGATACCTGCCATAATCTGCTCTTCACCGCCCATCAAGGCTCCAACCTCTTTAAAATCAAGCAGTTTCACTTGCGGAACTTTCATGTCCACTTTACAACCGAGCATCTGAGCCAGTGCTGTCGTTGCATTGCCGGCTCCGATATTCCCAAGTTCCTTGAGTATGTCAAAGTACTGCTGTGAAACATGATTTAAATCAAATTTACTCATACAGCACCGCTCCTTTAATCGGTTTTTATGCTTCTTTCTCTGCAAATGTTCCGGAAATATCCAGAAGAGAGATAAGGCCGTCTTTCTCTTTTCCTACTCCGAAAATAAAATTCGCTCTCGGATCCTTGGAATCATAAGCAACCTTCTCAATCGCTGCATTTTCAAGAGTTACCACTTCTTTTACTTCGTCAACAAGAACACCGATGCATTCTCCTGACTCCAGTTTGATAATAATAATACGCGTTGCCTTTGTAATTGTATCATCTTCCAGTCCCATTTTGAGTCTGAGGCTGAGCACCGGAATTACTTCACCACGGAGATTGATAACTCCCTTTATGTATGTCTGTACTTTAGGCACTCTTGTAATACGCTGCATACGCACGATATTATCTACATATTTGATATCAACACCAAACTGTTCGTCGCCGTATTTCACAACGATAAACTGTGTGGTTTCATACTGTTCTCTGATCTCGTTCATGTCTGCCTCCCTCTCTTATAACAATGCATTGGTATCCAGGATAAGAGCGATCTCGCCATCACCGAGGATTGTAGCGCCACTGATAATCTTAGATTTATTGATGTATTTACCAAGCGACTTAATAACGATTTCCTGCTGTCCCATCAGTTCATCAACAACGAGACCTGCCAGTTTATCTCCTTTCTTAACAATGATAACAAGGAGATTTTCGTCCGGAGACTTGGTAGATTCAATATCTAGAACTTCGTTTAAGCGAATAAGAGGAATGACTGTTCCGCGGAGATTGATCACTTCCTTAGCCTGTACATGCTCGATTTCGCTCGGATCAATATCTTCCAGAGTCTGGATAGAACCGAGAGAAATCGCATACTTCTCACCGCCGACTTCTACCATGAGAGCCTGGATGATTGCCAAAGTAAGCGGAAGACGGATAATAAACGTACTTCCCTCTCCAAGCTTGGTTCTTACATCCACTTCACCGCTGAGTGATTCAATCTTCGACTTAACAACATCAAGACCGACACCTCGTCCGGAAACATCCGTAACCTGTTTTGCCGTAGAGAAACTCGGCAGGAACAAAAGACCGATAATATCTTTGTCCGACATATTTTCTGCCTGCTCAGCCGTGATGGCACCACGGGCAATTGCTTTCGCCTTGACAGCTTCCACATCAATACCGTTACCGTCATCTCTAACTTCAATGATAACGTTGTTACCTTCCTGATATGCATCAAGGAAGATGGATCCCATTTCCGGTTTTCCTCTCTCCTTACGCACCTGAGAAGACTCAAGTCCGTGATCGGCCGAATTACGAAGCAAGTGCATCAACGGATCTCCGATTTCATCTACCACCGTACGGTCAAGTTCTGTCTCTTCACCTGACATATAAAGTGTCATCTTCTTATCTAATTTCTTTGAAAGATCACGAATCATCTTAGGGAATTTCTGTACTACGGATTCAATCGGAACCATTCGCACTTTCATAACCGATTCATGCAGATTGGTCGTAACACTTTCAAGGTATTCAATCTGTTCATTAAAGGTAGTATCGGTAAGCATTCCCTCCTGTGAAGATGTGGACACCAGAGAGTTCTTTGCAATAATAAGCTCGCTGACAAGATTCATGAGAGAATCCAGTTTTTCAATATCGACACGGACAGTACGATTCACAATCGGTTTTCCGGCCGGTTTCTTATCCTGCTTTGCCACGCCGCCCTGTGCACTGTTGTCCGCTTTTGCAGTTTCTTCTACCTGTGCAACCTGAACCTCAGCTTTTGCTTCAGGAACTTTCACTTCCACTTCACCCACATAAGCAGCCTCGATTTCCGACACATCAAGAACAGCCTTCTTTACAGACTCCGCATCTGCTTCCGTAATTATAATCATACTAAAATCAAATTCAAAACGCTCATCCTCGATATCCTGAGCAGAAGGAACAGAAACAATAATCTCTCCGATTTCCTCCAAAGCCTTAAATACAAGGAATGCACGAGCTGCTTTCAAAATACAGCTTTCCTGTACATAAACAGAAACCCCGTAACATTTCTTTCCCTGCTTTACCGCCTCGCCGAGAACCGCATTCTCTGTATCACCGAGTTTAATATCGCGCCATTTCTCTTTTGACGGATCCGCACTCTGGGACGCCGTCACTTCCGCTGCCGGTGCCGTTTCAGGAGCCGCTGCCGGTGTTGAGGCCGCCGGTGCACCGGAACCGCCGTTTGCAAGATAATCATTCAACGCCTTAATCAAATGCTCGTTATCGTTGGTTCCTTCCTCTGTTGTATTCTGAATATTTTCGGTATATTCTTCCAAAGCATCCAGAACCTGGAACAACAGGTCCACCATGGCGCTGTCGACTTTAATCGTATTGTTGCGCACTTCGGAGAACACATTCTCCATGTCATGCGTCAAAGCCTGCAGACGTTTATATCCCATAGTGCCCGCCATACCTTTCAGGGTATGGGCAGAACGGAAAATCTCATTGATTGTGTCCATGTTGTCCGGCTCCTGCTCCAGAATCATGAACTGATCACTCAGGCTCTGCAAATGTTCTTTTGTTTCGTCCAGGAAAATCTCCAGATATTGCGTTACATCCATACTATTGTACCCCCGCGTTTAAAATAATAGCCGAAGCTATGTTGTCTAAAGGTTCGATCCGGTCTGCCATCCCTGTCGCCACTATGCTTCTCGGCATCCCGTATACTGCACAGGTGCTCTGTTCCTGTGCGATAACATATATATCCTTCTGTTTTGATAAGTTCAGAATACCTTGTGTCCCGTCTGCTCCCATACCGGTGAGAACAACACAAATGATACTGTCATACTCCGATGTTCCCAATGTTTCATACATAAAGTTTGCACACGGACGAACCCCTTCTCTTGTAGGGCCGTCCTTCAGAACCAAATAGTGTTTTCCTGCCCTTGTCGAAACTTCCATATGCTTTCCGCCACGCGCAAGATACACATTTCCTTTCCGGATTTCCATACCGTCTTCGGCTTCCCGGACGGTCAGCGGACTAAGTTCATCCAACCGCTGCGCCAGAGATGCCGTAAAACCTTCCGGCATATGTTGAACAATAAGAACCGGCGCATCCAAATCTGCAGGCAGATACGGAATCACTTCCTGTAATGCCTTCGGACCTCCCGTAGAACTGGCAATGGCAACGATTTTTTGGGAATCCGCATCACTTAATGTCTTTTTTTCCTTTTTCGTCGATGCCGATTGTCCCGCCTGTTCCAGTCTTGCTTCATTCTGTTCCGCTGCACATTCCAGAATAGAAAGAAAACGTTCCATAAAGGACTCTGTCTTGGCTCCCATGATGGTACTCGGCTTATGTATAAAATCTACCGCTCCGAGTTCCAACGCCTTAATCGTGGTCGCCGCACCCTCCGAAGTCGCTGTACTGTACATTACGACCGTCGTCCGGATATCAAGCTCCCTAATCTGCATGAGAACACCGATTCCGTCCAATTTCGGCATAACCACATCCAGTATTACCACATCATACACATTTTGTTTTAATAATGCGATTGCCTCAACGCCGTTTGCCGCCATATCCTGAACACAGAATCTGTCATCTAACGCTATTATATCACATACTATTCTTCTCATAAGTGCAGAGTCATCTATAACTAATATTTTTTTCTTTTTAGAATCCATTTTTTCTCTGCCTATTCTTTCTTTCTTCTTCAAAAATATAACGGATGATTTCTTCTCTCTCCGTACTTTCCATGTTTAGGTACTGTAAACGGTGTTCATATTCGCCCGGTCTGTTGTCAATCTCCTTGGAAGCAAGAATTTTTCCCGCGATTTCATATTCCTTTTCCCTGCCGTTAATCTGAAGCTTGTAGGACAAATAAATAACAGTGTCTATTTCATATTTATAGTCTGAGACAAAGCGTACACCGCCACCACTGATATCTACAATCACGCTCTTACGGAGCGGAAGACCCGGCTGAAAATAGAATTCATTTTTTTCAACCGCTTCAATCTCTTCCTCTTCCAGCTCACGGCTGTTCATGTTTAATATACAGGAGAAGCGATAATATTCACGTCTTTGATGTTTCCTTAAATTGCTGGTCGGCTCACACAAAAGAATAAAATTATTATCACTCTTATAGCGGTCAACAATCTTGACATAGCACTGATAAAGTCCCTGTCTGGTATAAAAACAAATGTCATATTCTCCGCCTACCGGAAGCAAAATAAGCTTCGTCTTCTCCATCGGCATCAATATTTCAATCTGTTCGTCCGAAAGAACATCATACACTTTTGAAGCGTATGCTTTTTTGTCGGATACCGATCCTAAAATCGACCGCTCGACTGTCTGTAATTCAACCTTTTCCCCTGGTCTTACATATTTTGTTAGCATGTGACCTCCATACAATAAATATTACTTGCTATTTTCTGTTCCCATAATTTTTTTATTTACGACAATATGTGAGAAAAATGCCGCCATTCCTCTCTTTTTAATACGTCCCGCTTCCTCACCGTACATCATAATGCGCGTAATCTCCTCAAAGGCACGGGAAGATTTGGCATTTTCATTTTGAAGGGATATCGGTTTCTGCTGCATAACCGCATTTGACAGCTGCATATCCTGCGGTATGGATCCGAGATAGCCGAGCGGCAACTTGAGGTATCTGGAAACAACCGCATTCAGTTTCTGATAGAGAACTCTTCCGTCCTGCGGATTGTCCACACGGTTTGCCAGGACTTTGATCTGTGTCATTTCACGACTGAAACGCGGATGTCTGTTTAAAGACTTTAACAGAGAATAAGAATCCGTAATCGAAGTCGGCTCCGGTGTCGTCACAAGAACAATCTCCCCGCTTGCCACAAGAAACTCCAATACTGCATCGGAAATCCCGGCTCCCGTATCTATTATAATAACATCCGCTATCGAATCTAACTTCGCCAAATTCTGAATAATATAAGTCAAATACTCTTTATTCAGATTGGATAACCCTGCAATACCGGATCCGCCGGATATGAATCCGACACCTCCCGGTCCCCATGTGATAATTTCTGTAATATCTTTTCCCTGATATATTAAATCACACAAGTTATGTTTTGGCACTGTTCCAAACATAATCTCAATATTGGCAAGTCCGAAATCCGCATCCAAAATGATAACTCTCTGTCCCAATTTCCGGAACTGGACAGCAAGATTAATGGAAACATTTGATTTTCCGACTCCGCCCTTTCCGCTGGTCACTGTTATCACCCTGGCAAGCGGTCTGCTTGAGGGATTTTTCATTTTTATTATATTTCTAAGCTGTTGCGCCTGATCCACCCTTACACCATCCTTTCGGTCCCCTGATTAAAGGCGACCTCCGCCGAGAAGAAGTTTTACTGTCTCCTGGGCGTTAAAATCAGCAATGTCGTCGGGAACATTCTGTCCGCATGTCACGTATGACATAGCCGCTCCCGTATATAATTTCAAATTCAAAAGATTACCGAGAGATGTCGTTTCATCTAATTTTGTAAAAATCAAATTGTAATCGGTAATCGCCCTATAAGAATCCGCAATACTGATCAAATCTCTGTATTTTGTCGTCGCACTGACTACAAGATATACTTCTTTCTCTACCGAAGCATCCAACACATCAATCATCGCTCTCATATTGTCATGAAGCTCTGTATTGTGATGGGAATGTCCTGCCGTGTCAACTAAAATGAAATCATAATCTTTGAAATCCGCAAGTGCTGTCTGTATTTCCGGAGCAGTGTAAATCACCCGGAAAGGCACTTCAAGAATACTGGCATATGTACGAAGCTGTTCCGCCGCTGCGATACGATACGTATCCGCCGTCAGCAACGCAATCTTTTTTTTCTGTTCCACAGAAAGTTTTGAAGCCAGTTTTGCTATCGTAGTCGTTTTTCCGACTCCGGTCGGACCGATAAAATAAACAATCTTCGGCCCCTTCTCCGCCGGGCTGATGGTACATGGTTTGCCGAATTTTAATACCATTTTCTGGTATACATTGGAAAGCATGAAATCAATCGGCATATTCGGTTTCATCGTCCGGTCCAGATCATCAATCAACTGATTGGCATATTTCTCATGAAGTTCATTCTCCATCATAATACTGTAGAGAAGTTTGAAAAATTCTATATTTTCATTTTTTTCGTCTGTCTGTTCTTCTTCTTTCTGTCCGATCTGCTTTTCCAGCATACTCTGCAGAGTATTGAGCTTTTCTTCAATTCCGCTCTCTTCTTTCTTTTCAACAGGCTTTTTGACAACCTCTTCCTGCTCTGCTGCGATGTGATCGGACTTGCTTACCTTCGGAGCAACAGCCGGCTCTTTCTTTTCTGATTTTTGCTGCTGTTTTTCCTGATTCTTTGCAATTTCACTGACTGCTGCCACCGCCGAGCGGAGATCTGCCGACTGATCAGCCGGTTCTTCCTCTAACGCCACAGTTACCTCAATCATTTGCGGTTTCAATATACTGAAGAGACCTTTCTTCTTCACCTGTCTGACATTCATCAGCACTACCGCGTTCCCCAGTTCTTTTTTCGCAACTGCCAGAGCTTCTTCTTCTGTCTTTCCCTGAAACTTCTTGATTATCATTTATGCACTCACCATCCCTACAGATTGCAATTCTACATTTGTTTCAACTTCATTATACGATACTACGATCAAATCTTTAAAATAGTCCTCTGTCAACCGTTTAAAATACATACGAACAATCGGTGACGTGATAATAATCGGATTTTTTCCGAGACTTTCCAACTTTTCTACTTCTGCCTGCACGGACGCCATAATCGCCTTCGTCCGGTCCGGGGCAAGTGTAAGGTAAGCCCCCTGTTCCGTCTGCTTGACGCTTCCCATGATTTCCTGCTCCACCTGCGGATCCAGCGTCACTACGCTGGTCGTCTCATTTGCCGGGAAATATCTCGCAGAGATAGCTCTCTTCAAACTCTGACGTGCATATTCCGTCAAGATGTCGGTGTCACGGGTTGTCGGCGCATAATCAGCCATCGTCTCGAAAATTGTGAGCAGATCACGGATAGAAATACCCTCCTTAAGCAGATTCTGCAATACCTTCTGCACTTCGCCGAGGCCGAGCATCTTCGGAACAAGTTCCTCCACGATAGACGGGTTGCTCTCTTTTAAGTTGTCCACCAAATTCTGAACATCCTGACGGCTGAGAAGTTCTGCGATATGACGGCGGATAATCTCAGTCAGATGTGTTGCAATGATGGACGGCGGGTCAACAACGGTATACCCGAGACTTTCCGCACGTTCTCTCTGTCCTTCCGTAATCCAGACAGCCGGCAGATGGAAGGACGGTTCAAAAGTCTTAATACCCGTAATTTCTTCCTCTACATATCCCGGATTCATGGCCATGTAGTGATCAAACAAAATTTCACCTTCACTGACCTGAATGCCTTTTATCTTAATAATATACTGGTTTGGATTTAACTGAATATTATCGCGCAGACGGATAATCGGCACAATCGTACCGAGCTCAAGCGCAATCTGCCTACGTATCATAACAACACGGTCAAGCAAGTCTCCGCCCTGATTAACATCCGCAAGCGGAATAATACCATAACCGAACTCCAGCTCGATAGGGTCCACCTGAAGGAGCGAAGTAACATTTTCCGGTTGGCGGATCTCCTCCACCGCCATTTCCTCTTCATTGGCTTCACTCTCAATCTGGGCAGTTTCAATGGTACTTGCCATCATACGGCCCACAACAATAAAAACAGCACCAACTGTCAGGAATATCAATGTATTCAGCGGTGTAATAATACCGAGACCGATAAGTACCGCCCCAACCAGATACATCGTCTTCGGCACACCGAACAGCTGCTTGATAAGCACCGAACCAAAGTCCGCATCTTTGCTTCCCTTTGTCACAAGAATACCTGTGGAAAGCGAAATCAAAAGAGACGGAATCTGGCTGACCAAACCATCACCGATGGTAAGGACTGCATATTCTTCCAGTGCCGCTGTAATTTCCATATTCTGACGAAGCACGCCCATGAGAATACCGCCGATAATGTTAACCGCGGTGATAATAAGACCCGCTGTGGCATCTCCTTTGACGTACTTCACCGCACCATCCATGGAACCAAAGAAGCTTGCTTCCTGCTGGATCTTGTCACGGCGCTCTTTTGCCTGTTTATCTGTAATGGCTCCGGTGTTCAAATCTGCATCGATGGCCATCTGTTTACCCGGCATAGCATCCAGGGTAAATCTGGCAGTAACTTCCGCCACTCGCTCAGAACCCTTGTTGATTACCATAAACTGAATGATAATCAGGATGATAAATACAATTGCACCCATAATCAGGTCGTTACCACCCACGAATTCTCCGAAGGTGCGGACAACGTTACCCGGATCTCCCGTCGTCAGAATCAAACGTGTGGATGATACGTTCAGCGCAATCCGGAAGATGGTTGTAAACAGAAGTATGGTCGGATAATAGGACATATCCAGTGCTTCCCTGGCAAACATGGAACCAAACATAATGGCAAAAGCCACCGCCATGTTACAGGCCAAAAGCACATCCAGAAGTCCTGACGGAATCGGTACAATTAACATGATAAACGCCGCAAGGACATACGCCGCTACGCCGATATCTGCTTTTTTCATTCCGTCACCTTCCTTCCGTCAAATTTTATCTTCTATATCTTTCCTTGGATATGGTATACCATTGCAAGCACTTCTGCCACCGTCTGATAGAGTTCCGGCGGAACCTGTTCCCCGATTTCCACATTGTAGTAAAGCATACGTGCAAGCGGTTTGTTTTCAACAATTTCTACTTTATTTTCTCTTGCTACTTCCTTAATTTTAGCGGCCAGATGATCTTCACCTTTCGCCAACACAATCGGGGCCGGCGCCACATCAAGATCATATTGTATAGCAACTGCAAAATGAGTCGGGTTTGTGATAACCACGTCCGCTTTCGGAACATTTTGCATCATACGTCTTCTGGACGATTCCTGCATACGCTGACGCTGTTTTCCTTTGACCGCCGGATCTCCTTCTGCATTCTTGTATTCATCTTTCACTTCCTGCTTGGTCATCTTCTGTTCTTCATGGAACTTATGCTTCTGATATGCGAAATCAAGCAGTGCAATAATAATATAAACAATGGATATTTTCAGCCCCAGACTGATGGCGATATCTCCCGCCACGGCAATCCCCTGCCAAAGAGTCATATTAAACAACAGATATATGACTTCCATCTGATCACGCAATGTTGTGTATACCACATAAATAATCAGACCGATCTTCAATATGGATTTCAGCAACTCTACCAAAGACTGCGAAGAAAACATCCTTTTAAATCCACTGATCGGATTCATCTTGCTGAATTTCGGTTTTAACGGCTTGGTTGTAATATGCCATTTCACCTGAATCAAATCCGCTAAAAAGGCCAGCACAAATCCAACTGCCAAAAAAGGTGCAAGCATCAATGTAATATGCAAAAGCACATGCCTCAAATATATCATCATGTCGCCGGTCCGGAATTCTCCGTTATGTAATTTGATAAATTCCGGAATCCGGTTATAGCCGTCCGAAAACGCCTCGAGAAAATTTTCTCCCAAAAAACCGACGATGACATTCATCAATGCAAATATGCCGACCATGGTAAAAGCGTTGGCAATCTCCTTACTCTTGGCTACCTGTCCTTCATCCCTGGCATCCTTGAGCTTTTTGGCGGTAGGTTCCTCGGTTTTCTCTCCTCCGGGTCCTTCCTTAGCGAAGAACTGAAGATCTAATTCCATCATGGCATTAAAGCCTCCACAAACGCAACAATCATAACTTTCATTTCCGTATAAATGAAATCACTGACATACGGCAACATTCCCGTTGTCAGAAACATAATACCCAATCCGAGAAGTATCTTGAGCTGCATTCCGACTGCAAACATATTCAGCTGCGGCGAAACCTTGGCAAGAATACCAAGTACAACATTTAATATCAGCGTGCAGCAAAAAATCGGAAGACAAATACGGAATCCGATATTTACATAGCTGCTCAAAAAAGAAATAACCGGCTCCAGCATCAAATCCGTTCGAAATACCGCCCCTGCCACAGGTATCAGCTCATACGTATCAACGATAGCCTGTATGAGATACCGATGCATTCCGGACACGACCAGCATGAGCATAACCATGTACTGGTAATAAAAACCGGAAATGGTAACATTTTCTTTCGTAGTCGGATCCATGGCATTTACCATGGCAAAACCGATCTCCATGTCCACCATTCGTCCCGCAAAAAAAACAATAGAGCTGCATATATTGGCTCCCCAGCCAATCATCAGCCCGACAATCGCTTCCTTTAAAACAATCGTCGCATATTGCAGCACTGTAGTGTAAACCACCTGCTCATGCGGCATTGTTGTAAAATATACAAGATAAGAAAGAAATACACCAAGCGCAATTTTAAACTGTCCCGGTGTACTGTCCATTCCATAAAACGGGGCTGCAAAAAGAAAACAGGTCATGCGGACAATGATCAAAAGAAATATTTCAAGTTCCTGTAATGAAAAACTGTATTCTATCATATTTCTACCTTATGTAAATCGCAAAATCAGACCACATTTCCGTCATAAGTGATGTCATATTATTTAACATCCAATGTCCGACCAGCATTAACGTTACAAAAACCCCAAGAATTTTCGGAACAAACGTAAGTGTCTGTTCCTGAATGGATGTAACCGTCTGGAAAATACTGACAACCAGACCGATTACAAGTGATATAAGCAAAACAGGAGCCGACGTCAAAATAATGGTATACAATGCCTTGTTGGCAATTTCCATAACCATATCGATTGTCATCGTCTCACTCCTATCTTTCTGCTATATACGCTGCCTAGGCAGCTACATAAATGTTTTTACCAAATTCACAATAACAAGATTCCATCCGTCCGCAAGAACAAACAAAAGAATTTTAAACGGCATGGAAATCGTCGTCGGCGGAAGCATCATCATACCCATACTCATAAGAGCAGAAGACACTACCATATCTATGACAAGAAATGGTACATAGATTACAAAACCGATAATAAACGCCGTCCGCAACTCACTGACCATAAATGCCGGAATCAATGCGCTTGTCGGTATATCCTCAAGCTCTCCCGTCCATTCGTAACCGCCGATTTCACAAAACATCTTGGCATCCTTAAGCTGTGTCTGCTTATACATAAAATCACGGATTGGCTCCGCTGCCGCTTCCAAAGCTTCTTCCTGCGACAACTCACCTGCTTCAAAAGGAATCAGAGCCTGCTCATTGATCTCTGTGATTGTAGGACTCATGATAAAATAAGTCAAAAACAAAGCCAGTCCAATGATAACCTGGTTCGGCGGTGCTGTCTGCGTATTCAGCGCCTGCCTTGTAAAATGCATCACAATCAAAATCCGGGTATAGGATGTAAGACAAATCAACAAAGTCGGAGCAATGGCGATTGCCGTCAACACAAGCAAAATCCGAATCGGACCCGCAACCGTACCGTTGCCGTCATTATATGTAATTGTCATTGTATTTGCTATGTTCAGATCGGCGAGCTCATCCGGCGTCTCAGACGTTCCCGGCTCATTGATATTGGTCCGGTCCTCCGTCTGTCCTGCAAAATTGGAATCCATAGTGGTCGCATGTACTGCCATCGTCCCCATGAACACAAATATTCCAAGCACAAGAGCCATAGCGCACATCCGCAATACTCTTTTATTCATCCTTATCCGCCTGCTTTTTTCTGCTGTTCTTTGCTTTCTCCAAAATCGCCTTAAAATCAATCGGCTGTATATCGCCTTCCGCATCTTTTCGCAATTTCAGTTGCTCCGGTTCAATCTCTGCCAGCATTGTAATTGTATCTTTGCCCAATGCAATCACAAAATATCTGTCACCCGCGCGAACGATTTGGAGATATTTGTTCGGTGCGATTCTCGTCGTTTCCATGACTTCCATATTGCCCGAAGTCATAGTCTGCTTCTGATACTTGGCAATAAATCTTGTTGTCCAAAATGTGATAAACAGCACAAACGCGAATATTATAATTGCTGTTAAAAGCTGTACAAAAGACTCTACTGCCCCGGAAGACATCAAAATCATATTAGCCCACTACTTTCTTAACCGCTTCAAGTACACGTTCTGCCTGGAACGGTTTTACGATAAAGTCTCTGGCACCGGCCTGAATAGACTCGATAACCATCGCCTGCTGACCCATAGCTGAGCACATGATTACCATTGCGCCCGGATCGGAAGCCTTGATTTTCTTCAACGCCTGAATTCCATCCATCTCCGGCATTGTAATATCCATAAGAACAAGATCCGGTTTTACTTCCGCATATTTTTCTACTGCTTTCAAACCATTTTCTGCTTCGCCCGCTACATTATATCCGTTCTTTGTAAGGATATCCTTGATCATCATTCTCATAAAAGCTGCATCGTCACAAATTAAAATGTTTTTCGCCATTTCTATTTCTCTCCTATTTCTTTTAACTTTATTTTACGATTTCCGTTACTCTGATACCAAAACTCTCTTCGATTACAACAACCTCTCCTTTGGCAACAAACTTACCGTTTACCAGTACATCGATCGGTTCTCCTGCAATCTTATCAAGTTCTATGATCGTACCCGGTGTGAAATCAAGAATTTCAGCAATAGATTTTCTGGTCCGTCCAAGTTCAACCGTTACCTCAAGCGGAACATCCATAATCAGTCCGATATTTTCCTGACTGACTGCTGTAGCCCCGGCACCACCGAACGCTTGGAACTGTGCCGGTTGAATATTCATACTTTGTACCGGCATCATCTGCGGCATCGCCATCATTTGAGGCTGCATACCCATCTGCGGCATTCCGTAACCCATCGCCATCGGATCCGGTTGCATCGGCATCGGCTGTGGGATCGGTTCCGGCATTGGCTGCGGAATCGGTTCCACTTTCTCCGGAACAAAAGGCTGCGGAGCCGGAGCAGGTTCCGGAGCCGGAGCAGGTTCCTCCCCGCCCATTTGGTTTCCCATAAAGATTTCATACAGTGATTTTGCGAAATCAATCGGGTAGAGCTGCATGATTGTACTGTCTACCAAATCTTCAATCTGCATTCTGAATTCAATCTTTACAAACTGTTCATCCAGAAATGGTGCTATATCACCGCCGCGCTTATTGTCGAGCATATTCACAAGACTTGCATCGGGCGGGCTGATATCAATCATCTTACCGAGCATAGAAGAAAGAGATGTGGCGGATGATCCCATCATCTGGTTCATCGCCTCCGAAATTGCACTCAAATGCAGTTCACCAAGCTCCCCTTCCGTATTGGTACCGTCACCGCCCATCATAAGGTCAGTGATTACCTTTACATCGTGTTCTCTTAATATTAAAATATTGGCTCCATCAAGGCCTACCGTATATCGAATCTGAATAAATACACATGGTCTTTCATGGTCATCGATAAAATTTTCCCATGTAGCTACGGATACGACAGGTGTTGTAATATTTACCTTACGGTTCACCAATGAGTACAACGTTGTCGCCGAAGTACCCATGCTGATATTGGCAATCTCACCGATGGCATCCTTCTCAATATCACTCAGTTCAATAAGCGCCTCTGACGAAGCAGGCTCGGCAGGTGCATCTCCGCCGATATCCATACCACTTAGCAGCGCATTAATCTCGTCCTGAGACAGCATACCGTCCATGGATTATTCCTCCTCTCTCACTACTGACATAATCCGAACCGCATAATTGTCTTTATTCGTTCCGGGCAGTGCAGTAAATTTTTTCAGATTTCCAACGTAGATCGGAAGTTCTTCATCTACCTTGGAGTCAAGCCGGATCACATCGCCAACCTGCAGGCTCGCAAAATCCATTACCGAGACTACACTCTTACCAAGTACCGCTTTCACCGGTACGGTTGTACGTTTGATCATCGACTCAATATATTCTGCATAATTCTCATCACTGATGCTCTGCATCGTTGAGAACCAGAATTTCGTATTTAATTTGTCCATAATTTCTTCCAGTGTAATGTACGGAAGACAGGCATTCATGTAACCCTCAATGTCGCCGATCCTTACATTCAGCGTAACGATGGCAATCATTTCATTCGGTGCAATAATCTGGGCAAACTGTGCATTGGTTTCAATCCTCTCCATGAACGGATCCAAATCCACCACGTTTTTCCACGGTTCCCGCAGAAGTTGCATACATGCAATCATAATCTTATCGAGAATTGACATTTCTATTTCTGAAAATTCCCTGTTCTTTTCAAGCGGTATTCCGGAGCCGCCGAGCATTCGGTCCAAAATAGCAAAACCGAGATTCGGCGAAAGTTCCAAAATAATATTACCATTCAGCGGCACAAAATTAATAATTCCGAGTACAACCGGATTACTGAGGGCATTGGTAAATTCCGAGAATGTTACCGTTTCCGAACTGGCCACATTTACCTGCACTGTTTTTCTGAGATATACCGGCAGGTTGGTAGACAAAAGACGCCCGTAATGTTCAAAGATGATTTCCAGAGTTCGCAGGTGTTCTTTCGAGAACTTGGCCGGTCGTTTAAAGTCGTAATTTTTGGCTGTTTTTTCCGGCGTTTCTTTGATTTCTTCCACATCCAGTTCACCACTGCTCAGCGCATTCAGCAAACTGTCTATCTCGCTTTGAGATAAAACGTCTCCCACCTGACTCACCTCCTGTTTATGTAATGTCCGGTAAGTGCTTACTGCTCAATAATATCCCGGAATGTGACTTTATAAATAAAATCAGAGTCAAACATTGTTTGAATTCGTTTCAGAATATCTTCACGGACTGCATCGCCGTTGTCCGCCTGGATTTGTTCCATCGTATAATCGCCGAACGCTTCCACAATCAGTCCTTTAATCAAACTTTCTTTTGCTTTCATGGACTCTTCGCCGCCGTATGTCTCATAATCGTCATGCTTCATATCCATAGCAAGTGTTACCGACACAAGTGCAAAATGATCTTTTCCGTCCTCTCCCTTTTTGAGCGGAATCGTCATCTGATCTGCAATATCATAAACCGCCGTATCGTCAATGGAAACCTCCGCAATCTCCTCGCCTGCTTTTCCGCTTTCAAGCTCCAGGTTCAGTATTTTGGCAATATCGCCGATCACTGCCGCCGTCTTCTTATTCGTTGATGTAACGCTGATCATAATCACGGTAGAAAACACCAAATTGACAATCAGCAATGCAAGAATCAAGATAGATAACAAATTCTTTTTCATGTTCTGTTTCTCCCTTTATCTCATTCTAATAACCGGATAACTCGGTATAGATTTTAATCTCTACGCGTCTGTTCTGCGCTCTGCCTTCCGGCGTTGTATTATCCGCAATCGGAATATGCTCTCCCCTTCCGGAATGTTTGAGTACCGACGGTTCCAAAGACGTGGTGCTCATAAAATAATCGAACACGGAAAGCGCACGAAAACTCGAGAGCACATCATTGTTTGCAAACTTGGAATTGCTGATCGGTACATTGTCCGTGTGACCTTCAATCTCAATGGTACTCTCTGCGTAACGCACAAGAATCATTCCCACTTTATCGAGAAGCGGTAATGCCTCTTCCTTCAACTGATCACTTCCCGAATCAAAAAGAAACGCACCGTTCAGCGTCAAAGAAACATACTGGGATGTGAAATCAACGGAAATATCTCCTTCGTGCTGATTTCCGTCTTCCGCCAAAGCTTCTTCCACCTTTTCTGCAAGTTCCTCGGATTCGGAGAGCTTCTTTTCTTCAAACTCTTCGAACACATCCACGTCCTGCTCTGACTCTGCGGTCTTTCCTGTGCTGTTTATGTATTTGTCAAGCTCATTCAACTGGCTGACGCCGTTGCTGATGAGTATACCGTCTCCGATTGCTGTTGCCCCTGCCTCAAAAATACTGAATGTCTGTGAAAAAGATGCCGCAACCTCATCAAACTTTTTGGCATCTACACTGGACATGGAGAACAAAAGCACGAAGAAACAAAGAAGAAGATTCATCAGGTCACTGAACGTGGCCATCCACGCCGGGGAACCAGGCGCCGCAAGATCTTCTTTCTTTTTCTTAGACATCTGCTTCACCACCTTCACCCTGTCCGGTTTCTCTATCCTTCGGAGCAAGGAACGACTTTAATTTTTCTTCAATCACACGTGGATTTTCTCCTGCCTGAATGGATAACAGTCCCTCCACCATGATTTCTTTAATCATAATTTCTGTATCATTATTAGATTTCAACTTACTTGCCACCGGAGTACAAATCCAGTTGGCAAGAAGCGAACCGTATAATGTCGTAAGTAAGGCAATCGCCATATTCGGTCCGATTGCCGAAGGATCGGACAGGTTCTGTAACATATTAACAAGACCGATCAGGGTACCGATCATACCCCACGCCGGTCCCATGGCTCCGAGATCCTGCCAAAAGCTCATATTCTTTTTATGTCTGCCATCCACGCTGTCAAGCTCTGTCTCCATGATTCCGCGAACGAGCTCAGGATCGGTTCCGTCAACGATCAACAGGATTCCCTTCTTCAAAAAAGCATCATCCAAATCGGCTGCTGCCTCTTCTAACGAAAGCAATCCTTCTTTACGCGCAACATTTGATAAATCAATAATCTTCTGAATCATTTCTGCCGTATCCAGATTCGGCACCTTAAAAATCAACAGGAAACTCTTTAATCCCGCAAAATAATCTGCCATAGTATAACTGGCCATAACACAGAAAAAGGCACCACCAAACGTAATCAACGCGGATGCCGGATCCAAGAAGTTGATCAATGCAGCCCAGCCCGCATCACCTGTTACAATACCGAAAATACAAAGAGCAAAACATATGACTAAACCTAAAATCGATGCTAAATCCAAAACAATCACCTGTCTATTTTCACTCTAATATGTAAAAATATCCTTTCTACACAATTTTACTAGATTTTTCACCTCTTGTCTACTTACTTTTACAATTATTTGCACACCCAAAATATGTATATTTTATAAAATATGGTTAAGGGCGCTGGCTCAGCGCCACCGCCCTTTTCATACCTCAAAAAACACTGTATGACTATCCCATTATTATATCAAATTAACGTTTCAGGTTTACAAGTTCTTCAAGAAGTGTATCAGAAACCGTAATGATTCTTGAGTTCGCCTGGAAACCTCTCTGTGTTGTGATCATCTCTGTAAACTCAGCCGAAAGATCCACGTTACTCATTTCCAAAACACCCGTTGTCATATATCCGCCGTCCGCAGTTACATCAAGACCGATTCCGTCAAATTCACCGGAGTTCATCGTTGCAGAATAAAGGTTGTCTCCTTCTTTCTGAAGACCGGATGCATTTGCAAACGTCGCTACGGCAATCTGTCCGAGAAGCTTTGTCTGTCCATTGTCGTAGGAAGCATAAATCATACCGTCATTCTGAATGGATACTCCGGACATTTCACCGAGCTTTCTACCTGCTCCGAGTCCGTCTGTATCACCGCTCACCGCACTGATTGTACTTGTACCGTTGTTGTTGTAGTTGGAAGAAGGCGAAAAATCAATATTGATATCTTCAAATGCACTTCCTGCATCATCCCCAAAACTGAGTACCAACTCAAGATTGTTCGTTAAGCCGTTCACACTCTGAATCTGACCCGTGCTTGTATTGTACTGAACAACACCACCGGTAATCTGTTTTCCGGCAACTGCAATCGAACCGTCATCCGGGCTGATTGCGCCCGCAAGATTGTTCGCTTCAATAAGTGCCCCGAGCGTCGTCGTTGTACCATCCGGATTTGCCACGTACAATTTTGCAAACTCTTCATATGTAGTGTAGCCGTATGCATTTGCTACGATTTCCTGCTGTTCTGCCGTAAGTGCACCTGCAAGATTGATATCCTGTGAGTTACCCGCATCATCTAAGTATGTCAATGTAGTTCCATTGATTGTATATCCGTTTGCAAGAACAAGATTCTGTGCATCTTCTACCGTCTTTACCGAACCAAGCTGAATATTTGTTGTATCAATCGCATCACCGTTGGAATCCAAAACATCCGCAAGTTCTACTGTATACATACCTTCGGTTCCTGTTGCTTTCATAGAAAGTTTTGCCGTATAGGCATAACCGAGACTGTCAAAGAAATTGACACTGACAATCTTACCCGCTTCCGAACTTACCGACGGGTCGTTTTTATCGATAATACCGGACACATATGCCTCTGTTGTAGCTTCCGGCGGATATGTCATATTTTCCGCACTCATGATTCGAAGTGCGCTGACCGTGTCTTTTGCAATGTTGCCGTCCTGCACCTGCCATCCCTGCACGGTATATCCGTTGGATGTCATAGCAAGATTACCCTGTCCGTCCACATAGAAAGAACCGTCTCTTGTAAAGAAGGTATCCTGTCCGTTGCTGACAATAAACAGTGCTTCCCCTGTAATTTTAAGGTCGAATGGATTTCCGGTTGACTGTGTTGCACCGGTTGTCTCGATAGATGTAGAAATCGCACCCGTAGTAACACCGAGACCGATCTGCCTTGCGTTGGTACCGGCTCTTCCGGTTTCCGCATTGGCACCGGATGCAGACTGTGTTGTCTGATACATAAGTTCTGAGAATGTAATCGACTGAGACTTGAATGCTGTTGTGTTAACGTTTGCGATGTTGTTACCGATAACGTCCATTTTTGTCTGGTGAGCCTTCAGGCCTGATACACCAGAATAAAGTGATCTCATCATAATGAATGACCTCCTGTTTTCCCGGTCCGTTTATTCCCTCTGTCAGTCAGGAATATTAGCCTCCATAAGGTCCGGCTAGTTGATAACGGCTCCGTCAATATTTGTAAAAATGTTTTCTTCTGTGGTTCCGGATCCCATCGCTGTGATGACTGTCCGGCTTCCGGTACTGACGATGAATGCAAGATCATCAATCAATACAAGTGGTTCTTTGATACCTTTTCCGCTTGCCTTATCCGTTCCTTCTTTTAACCGGGTAAGTTGCTCGCTGCTGAGACTGATGTTTCTTTCCGCCAGGCGATTGGTCGCATGCTTGGAAAATTTAAGTTCTTCCGTCTCCCCGCCGACAACCGCTTTCCTGTTCAGTATTTGTTCAAAACTGAGCCCGTCACTCTGCGGCAAATAATTCCCGGCCACTGCGGAACTGTTTTTCGGCACCTGCACTGCGGATAGGTATGGACTGTTTTGAATGTTCATATATCCTCCTCCATGAGAATGCCTTATTTCATTTCCTTATAATGTTTTACTCGTTACTGTTATTATTATCGGCAGAATTTTCCGCTGCCTTAACCACCTGCGCCAACTTTTCTCTGTACTGCTCGATTTTCTGTTTTACCTCGTTTGCAACGAATGTCTTCTGATAATCATCCATTCCGTCATATGTATCCAAAATTTCAGAAATGGCACTCTTATCGGAAAGTGTGATTTTTTCCACTTCCGGAAGTTTTGCAACATTACCTACAAGTGTAGAAGCCAAGCCGTACGCTGTAAGATAAGCTTCATCACATACATATGTTACATCATCCAATGAATACAATTCTTCATCAATCGCCACAAGTGCCTTGCCGTTCTCATATTTCACATAGTCTACTTTTCCCATGATTGTGGACTCTACGCCGCTTTCACTGGTCGTTGTGACTTCTACCGTCTTACCTACCAATCCGGAAGCACGGCTGAGATCCATACTCTGGCTCATATTCTGCATCTGTTCTACTTCCGAGAACGTTGCGTACTGTGCGATATACTCTGTATTCGATGTCGGTTCCAACGGATCCTGATATTTCATCTGTGCCACAAGAAGCTGGAGAAAATCATCTTTTCCTAAAGATGTCTTGCCCTTCTCCGAAGCACTTGATGTCGTTGAAGTCGCATTGGCCACGAGACCTTCCTCTATAATTGCAGATACGCCCATTGTCGTTCCTCCTTTTATACCCGGAAATTCATTCGGTTACCGCCCATTCGCATCATCTCAATCTGCAAACGGTCCGCATCCGACATTTCCATCTCTTCTAATTCTTCCTGTCCGATTTCGTCCAGATTAAGAATTCTTCTGCTGCTCTTCTTTTCTCTTGCCGCCTCATCCTCTGCATCTTTTCCGTGCTGATCCAGATTTTGTTCAAACTCATGGCTGGCAACTGTCACTTCTACCGCGTCGATTTTCAACCCCTGCTCCTGCAAAGATTCACGAAGTTGTAACATCTGTCCTTCCAGTGCTGCACGGATTGCCTCATCCTGCACCGTAAGCTGTGCACTGATAGTTCCGTCCTTAGCCACCACCTGAAGATTTACCGTGCCAAGCTCTACCGGATGGAGCTGAATCTCCATAGATGAAATCTTTTCCGAATGATGAAGTCTCACATAATCCGAAATCTGATCAATCATCTCTCTCGTTCTTTCCAGATCAAACTGTCCTTCAAAAATCTCGTCCGCCGACGCTTGGTTTACATAATTCACTTCGCCATTAACTACTGTCTGTGTATTCTGACCGTTCATAAGCGCTGAATTCTTATCTTCACCTTTGTCCATGGCGCTGTTCTCATGTTTTGTTGTCTGCTGTGCATCAGCCACCGTCTCCGATTCGGATGTTCCATCCTCCTCAGTTACTTTCACTGTGGCTGCATCTTTTGATTCTGTCGGTTCTTCTGCAATCACTTCGGCTTCCTGCATCACCGGTTCCTCTGCCACTTGCGACGCCTCATCCACCATCTGCATCTGTTGCCGGTCCATTGACACACTCTCTTCGACATTCTGCATGCTCATCTGCTTATCAATCACCGCCTGAAGCTCTTCCACACTCATCCCGAGCTCATCCGCCAACGACTGCATCTGATTCTGCACTGTCTGTGCCAAATCCGTAATCTGCGAAAACAATGTTTCGTCCGTAAGCACTTCCACCAGCTGGACACCGGTCAGTTCTGCTGCCAAAGCAACCATATTACCCTGAGATAAAAGATCCATCACACTGAGCCCGAGCACTTCCATAGCCTCACGCACTTCTTCTTCGGACACTCCAAGCTCCTCGGCAATCTCTTTGACAATAGCTTCTTCTTCCGCTTCCACTTCTTCAGACACTTTCTCTGCCGCCACATCTTCTTTTGACGACACCGTTTCCGCCTCACGGATTTCTTTGCGTCCCGTATGCTGTGCCGCATTTTTTTCCGCATGAACTTTCACTTCCGAACCATGCGCAACTCCTGCGCTTTCGTCCTGCTGTCCGGCAGAAGCAAACTGCATCGCGTCCGAGAACTGCATCTGCGCCTCAGCCGCCGCTGCTCCGGCTTTTACTGCATTTGTCGCCGATACATAGCCGGTCTGCTGCATTTCCATAATTGATGCACTTGTCATATTCGTCCTCCTTTCTGAAAGATTTTATAAATCCTCAGAATATTTATCGGACATTTCCCACTAAAACTTAAGTCTGCGGATCCATTATTTTGGTAATTTTCGCTGCCACTACCGGATCCATCGCCCCGAGTATGGCCCCTCTGTCTTCCGCTGTCATAACACTGAGAATCCGCGCAACCAAATCCAGATTATCTGTCATGGATTCAAAGATTGCAGCCGCTGCCTTCGGCTTCATTTCGGAATAAGCCGCTGCATAATCCTGCACCTCTTTTGTCTCCTGCTGCTCCTTGATCACTTCTTTATAAAGTGCTTCCGCAGTTGCCGGATCCATGGCTTCGTAATACTTTGCGTATTCATCCGGCCCCGGTCCGTTTTCCGCATATATGACTTCCTCGTAAAATTCATTTTTAATCTTCTGGAATTCCAACTGGTTACTCTCAAACGTTTCCAAACGCTTGATTTCCGCCTCCATCTGCTGGATGGTTGTTCCGTCCGATGTCGTTTCCGATCTGGCTGCTTCCAACTGAAGTTCCAACACCTTAATGTAATCTACCGCGTCCTGAATCGTCGCATATCCTTCGTATCCGCTTTCATCCGCCGTTGTCTCCGGCTCCGGCAAAATTTTATTTACCACCGGTACATTTTTAAGAAGCGGTGTCATTACATTCGTCCCGAAACCGCCGACATCCAGTTTAATCAACAGACAGATGATTGCAATCCAGACAAGCACAATAATAAATGTCACAATTGCCACAGAAAACGGATTACCCTCCGACTCTTCCGCAAGCTGCGCTTCTTCAAGAGCCAGTTCCTTTGCGCGGGCCTTCGCCTCTTTTCTCTGCTGCTTTTGTTGCTGTTTCAGCTTCTTTTTTTCTTCTTTCAGTCTCTTCTGATCCGCTTTGATATCAAAACCGAGCCCTTCCGCTCCTTGTGCCATCGTTTCACCTTCCTCCGATTCTAATTGCGACCATATGTATAACTGGTCAACTGGTCAATCTGCTTACTCTCCTCCGCTTTTTCATCCAGAAGAAACTGCTCAAACGCCCTCTCTTTCAAAATCTCATGAGTTTTACGTTCTTTCATCAGATCAACCATAACCTTTTTCTTTTGTTCTACTTTTCTTTCCGCTGCATGGATGCGCAGCGCCTGCTGTTTCATCCTGTCCCGCTGGATTTCCCTGGACAATGTGTTATCCTCAATATCTTTGATACTGAGCGATTCACGCAGACGAAGCTGTCTGGATTCCTCCTCCAGCTGTTTGTTACGGGCAAGCATCTGCGCAAGGATCTCCTGTTCTTCTGCCAGTTCCATATTGGCGGCAGCGAACTCATTTTTCGCCTGCACTTCCAGCTTTTCTTTAATATTCAGGATATTCTGCATTCTGTAACGAAATCTACCCATAACTCCTCATCCGCCGATTTATTCAAAAATCTGTTTCATCATTTCAACTTCCTGCTCAAAATCATATTTTTCATCCGTCTGCTGCAGCAAAAAGCGATTCACCGCATCAATTTTTTCTATGGCATTATCAATACCCGGATTGCTTCCTCTTTTGTAGGCACCGATATTGATCAAATCTTCCGACTCATTGTAAGTGGCCATAACATTTTTCAATTTGCCTGCCACCTGTTTGTGCTCTTTTTCCGCAATCTGACTCATACAACGCGAAATGCTCTGCAGCACATCAATGGCCGGATAATGATTTTTGTGCGCCAGTTTACGGTTGAGCATAATATGTCCGTCCAAAATACTTCTGGCCGTATCCGTAATCGGTTCATTGAAATCATCACCGTCTACAAGTACCGTATAAAGTCCCGTGATAGACCCTTTGTCCGAACGTCCCGCTCTCTCCAAAAGCTTCGGCATCTCGGAATACACACTCGGCGGATAACCTCTTGTTACCGGCGGTTCTCCGCTGGCAAGCCCGATCTCACGCTGCGCCATGGAAAAACGGGTCAGCGAGTCCATCATCAGGAGGACATCTTTTCCCCTGTCACGGAAATACTCCGCAATGGCAGTCGCTGTCTTGGCCGCTTTGTTTCTTTCCAGTGCCGGCTTATCCGACGTTGCCACAACCACAATGGAGCGTTTCATTCCTTCTTCGCCCAAGTCGCGTTCAATAAACTCACGCACCTCACGCCCACGCTCTCCGATCAGGGCAATCACGTTAATATCCGCCTTCGTATTGCGCGCGAACATACCCATAAGCGTAGATTTTCCGACACCGGATCCGGCAAAGATACCGATACGCTGTCCTTTTCCTACCGTAATCAGACCGTCCACCGCTTTGACACCGAGAGGAAGCACCTCGTCGATAATTTCCCTCGCCATCGGATCCGGCGGAGGAGCCTCGACCGGATACTCCTGTGCTCCGTCCATAAGGCCTTCGTCTGAAAAACGCCCGAGTCCGTCGAGCGTCTTTCCAAGCAATTGCGGTCCAACTTTAACGCTGAGAGGATATCCTTCGTTTTCTACCACACATCCTCCCCCGATTCCGTCCGTAACCTCATACGGCATAAGAATCGTGTGACGGTCTTTGAATCCCACCACTTCTGCAGTGATATAATCACCGCTGCGACCTGTTTTATATATACGGCAAAGATCGCCGAGTCTTGCATCCGGTCCGGCCGACTCAATCGTCAGACCTACCACATTGACAATCTTTCCCAGTCTTTTAAAATACACATCTTCTTTCAGTTGTTCGTATTTCTGAAACTGCATTTCTGAATAGCTCAAGGCTTACTCCTTTTTCCCGGTATAGGAAAGCAGTTGAAGCTTTCTCTTTAATTCCGTCAATTGTACGGAGAGACTGCAGTCAAATATGCCGTCTTCCGTCTCAACCAGACACTCATTCTTGGACAATGTCCGGTCTTCCACAATCTCAAGCTGCGCATTTTTCACACAGCCCTCCTCCATAATCTGGGCTTTTTGCATACTGACATACGAATAATCCGCCTCAGATACATGAATCAGATACGTATCACTCATTTCCACACTGCGGAGCGTATTGGCGATCAAATGCTGCAACACATTGCGATACTGCGAAAATTCCACCTGAAAGACATGCTCGTAAACTCCGGTTAACTCCTTAATCAAATACGGTTCCATGTCTGTCATTTTTTCTTCATATAAGCGTTGCAGTTCCTGCTCTTTCATCGCATATTCATTCCGAACCGCCTGCGCCTCTGCTTCCGCTTTTTGGATACCCTCCCGATATCCGTCCTGCATCCCCTGCTGCCGGGCATTTTCCTTAATCTGTCTGGCTTCCTGCTCTGCCAGGGCACGTGCCTGCTGCATAATCTCTTCCGCCTGCGCATGGGCCTGCTGCAAAATTTCTTCCGCCTGCGCTCCCGCTGCATTCAACTCTTCCGCCAATGCCTCCGGTTGCTGTGCCTGCACAAGTTCTGCATCCATCCCGTCTTCAAAGAGCAAATCAACCGCTCCGGCATCTGCTTTGTCCGCCCCGTCAAAAGAGGTCGGACGGTAGGCTGTCACATCTTCCGCATCAAAAGCAGCCTCCGGAGAAGCGATCATCTTCTCTTCCATCCGTTTATCGGAATCAATGATGCATACCTCATCCTGGTTCACCATGACCCAACCGGACTTCAACAAATTTTGTCTATACAACGATTTCATCGCCACCACCTCTGGAGATAACAATTTCTGCCGAATCTTCAAGTTTACGTATGATATTAACAATCTTCTGCTGTGCTTCTTCAACATCCTTCATACGCACAGGACCCATGAATTCCATATCTTCCCGGATCATAGCTGCCAAACGCTTTGAAAGGTTATTGAAGATTGCATTCTGAACTTGTTCATTGGCTCCCTTAAGAGCAATGGCAAGGTCTGAATTTTCCACATCACGGAGAACACGCTGGATCGCACGGTCATCAAGCAGCAAGATATCTTCGAACACGAACATCTTCTTGCGGATTTCGTCTGCCAATTCCGGCTCCTCGATTTCCAATGTTTCCATAATATGTTTCTCTGTTCCGCGGTCCACGGTATTGAGGATTTCTACCACCGCATCGACACCGCCGATGACGTTGTATTCCTGATTTACAAGCGAAGATAACTTTGTCTCGAGCACGCGTTCCACCTCTTTGATGACATCCGGACTGGTACGGTCCATCGTAGCGACACGCTTTGCCACATCCGCCTGTCTGTCCGGAGCAAGCGCCGAAATAATCTGCGCCGCCTGCGACGGCGACAAATAAGATAAAATAAGTGCAATCGTCTGCGGATGTTCGTCCTGAATAAAGTTGAGAAGCTGGGAAGCATCCGCCTTGCGGACAAACTCGAACGGTTTTACCTGAAGGGACGCGGTCAGTCTTCCGATTACTTCCATCGCCTTCTCCGGTCCGAGTGCTCCTTCCAACAGTTCCTTGGCATATCCGATACCGCCTTCGGCAATATACTGCTGTGCCAGACATATCTCATAAAATTCATTGATAACGTCATCTTTTACCTGGGTCGTGATACTCTTTGTATTTGCAATCTCCAATGTGAGTTCTTCGATTTCTTCCTCTTTCAGATGTTTAAAAATCTGA
The DNA here is from genome assembly GCA_017461865.1 of Lachnospiraceae bacterium. Taxonomy (GTDB): domain Bacteria; phylum Bacillota; class Clostridia; order Lachnospirales; family Lachnospiraceae; genus SVFI01. The sequence continues at coordinate 66,063 of JAFTVQ010000085.1, forward strand.
GACGACTTCTCAGGTCCGAGAGAAATCAAAAGAATCGCCGCTTTTTGAATTCCTGTATAGCTTGAGTCTGCATAACGGGCCATTCTTTATTTACCCCCAATCTTCTGTCAGCCAGTTGCGGAGCAGATTTGCTACCGCTTCCGGATTTTCATCTACAAATTTCTCGATCAGCTTACGGGCATCTGATTTGCCCTCAAGATCGATATCTTCCATCTCAGGTTCCGGCGTAGACTGCAGCATTTTCTCCACTGCCAGTTCTTCTTCCGGCTCCTCCTCTTTCTGCTGGCGCATACTCCGGATAACCACAAATGCCAGCACCGCCAAAATAGCTATGATAAGCAACACCTGTACGATGTCCGCAGCTTCCACTGCAGCTCCCTCTTTATCCATAAATACCGGAACCTCATAGGCCACGATAGAAATATTCTCCGCTGCAATACCGGTCGCAGTCTGCACGATGCTGTACATATCTTCATCCACATCCAGCTTGATCTGCTCTGCATTGGCTAATTTGAACTCCTCCCATGTCATATCATTGAGAAGCCCCTGGTCTTCCACCTCTTCCTCGTTATATACATGAAGCTTCTTGGCCGTAACGGAAATAGAAGACTCATCATAAACAATCAATCCGGCCGGCGTAAGTTTTTCCGTCACTTTTTCGCTCGGAAGATATTTGCGTTCTTCCTCCGTCACGGTCGACGTGCTTCCGTCACCGTTTTCAATGACGTAAGTCGTTCCGTCCTGATCGTTGCTTCCCGTTCCCGGTTCTCCGCCGATTCCGCTTTCGTTCTCAGAAGAATAAATATTTTCCTGTGCCAGATATCCCTGTGACAGCCCTTCTTCCACGTAATAATTGTGATCCGTCTCTTTGTAGGAAGAAAAATCAAGAGACAAATTACTTGCCACTTCAATGGAATCATACAGATCCGTTCCGAGAAGAACACTTTTTACTTCCTGTTTTACAAGTTTTTCCGCTTCCTGTTTCATGGAGAGCTGTGTACCGATATTACCCACACCGGACGCCTGTGTCTCACCGGAGAACAGAAGATTACCCACGGTATCAATAATCGTGACATTGTCCGTATTGGAATTGCCGAGGGCGGTTGCTATGTAATGGGCCAGCGAAGACGCCACCTCCGGAGGCATATCACCGGAAAGCCCCAACACTACCGATGCCGAAGATTCCAAATTCTGACTGATCAATGTACCGTCATCTTCCGGAACACTGAGTGTCACATGAGCCTCTTTGACAAAGTCATTGGCCATCAAATCTTCTTCCATCTTACCTTCTTTATATAAAATATATCGTTTCTGCTTATCTGATTCCGTTGTGGTGAATCCGCCGCTGGTCACATCTTCTATACCGAAGCCTTCCGAAGAAATATCGTTGGCTCCGAGAACCAGCCGGGCATCCGACAATTGCTCTTTCAATACATAAACCGTCAGAGCATCATCCGATGTATAATGCGTAATCTCATTCGCTTCCAAAAGTTCCGTCACTTCCGCCGCAACCGCTGTGGAATCACAGATCTTCACTACCGTATACTGAGGTCTTGTCAGCACATAACTGAGCACACCGATGGCAACTACTACACCGGCAATCGAACATATGATAATCGTCTTTTGCTTCGGTGTGAATTTGTTCCACCATTCTAATATTTTATTGGGGATCTCTTTCAGTCTGTCCAGCATTTTTCTCTCCTGCTTTCCTGTTTTTCACGCATTGTGCTTATCAACATCATCCCGTTACCGGCATTAAATCTGCATATTCATGATTGTCCGGTAGGATTCCAAAAACTTATCACGCACCGCAACCGTATACTGTAATGCTGTCGATGCTTTCTGTAATGCGATTGTCAGATCATGGGTGTTTTCCGTCTCTCCCAAAGCGAGTTTCATCTGCTCGTCCTCCGCATTCGAAATATATGCATTGGTCGAATTGAGACTCTGTACGGCCGAATCCAAAAAGGATGCAAACACATCATTGCTTCCCGCGTCCGCAATCTGTGTATCATATGCATTATCCTGCATTACATTGCGGATGACTCCGCTGCTTACATTGTACAAAGAACTGATATCCATGCTTTACTCCTCATTTATGTCACACAAATACTGTTAATTACCTTTGATTACTGTGCCATTTCAAGGCCTTTGACCGCCATACTCTTGCTTGCCGTAAACGCCGTAGCATTCGCCTCGTAAGCTCTCGTGGCATCAATCAGGTTGGTCATCTCTGTTACCACATCCACGTTCGGATAGGAAACATAACCGTTCTCATCCGCATCCGGGTGCGCCGGATCGTACACCATCTTGAGATCGGTGGAAGTGTCCTCAAAAGTAGCTGCCACTTTAACACCGGCTGCCTGATACGTACCTTTGGCCTTATCAAGGGCGCTCGAAAAGCTGTGTCCGTTTCCCTTTTCCGCAAAAATTACGGATTTACGGCGATACGGTGTACCGTCTTCTGTTCTGGTCGTATCTACATTGGCTATATTTTCGGAAATTACATCAAGTCGATAACGCTGTGCGGTAAGACCGGATGCATTAATATCAAAAGATTCAAACATAATAACTCCTCCTCTGCTGCGAAACTATTTATTTCATCACCATGGCCAACCTTGCAAATTCCTGGTTGGTACTTGTCACCAGTGCATTATACTTAATCTGGTTGCTGGCAAGATAAGCATTTTCCGTGTCGATATCCACATTGTTGCCGTCCAGACGATAAGAGAATCCCGAATAGTCTGTGTATGTCGTCGGCGTCAGGGCACGCATGCTGAGTGACGCAACCTTATGGTCCGTCTCAATATACTTCGCATCGCTCATGGCACGTCGCAGTGTCTCCTCAAACGCAACGTCCTGTCTCTTGTAATTCGGCGTACTGATATTGGCAATATTGTGAGAAATCACTTCATTTCTCAACCACGCTGCATCCTGCGCTTTATCAAGGACATTCACATAATTAAACACGTTGGAATTAAACATACGGTCACTCCTTTCGGGCATACTTTGCCCACTCTATTTTATTATAAAGAAAATCATAAAAAACACAAGGTTTTCTTCGCAAAAAATAACATTATCTTGTGGATTATTTTTTAAAAACCACAAAATATAGTTTATGTAAACCACAAAAATGGATTTACAAAAAATGCAAATCCATTTTCTACCGGGAAACATCCGTATTCCCCATTATTCTGTTTTATCTTATTCTCTAACGACGGATCTGATCGATCTCCTCATAGAGAACTTCATTGAGCACCTTGATATAGGTACCTTTCATTCCGGAGGATCGCGATTCAATCACACCGGCGCTTTCAAACTTACGGATGGCATTGACAATCACCGAACGGGTAATTCCGATCCTGTCTGCAATCTTGCTGGCTACAAGAATTCCTTCCATTCCGCCGAGCTCATCAAAAATATGTACAATTGCTTCCATCTCCGACTGGGACAGTGTACTGATTGCAGATTTCACAACCGCTCTCTTACGCACTTCCTCCGCACTCTCCTCATTGACCGAACGGAGCATTTCAAGCCCAACGACTGTCGTACCGTACTCGCATAATATAATATCGTCAATTTCGTACTGTTTATCAAGCTTATAAATGAATAAAGTTCCCAATCTTTCGCCGGCAATGTCAATCGGGGAAATCAGAGCCTTATAATCTTCCACTCCCTGCTTCTCAAATCCGAGCGTCTGAAGATTCACATTTTCCTTCGTGGAAAGGACACTGAGAAATCTCTCGTTGAGCTCACCGTCCACAAACGTACCGACCTTACTTTCAAACAACTCTTCCAGCACATGAACGGCATCCCTGTTTCCGACACCGAGAACCTTTCCCTTCCTGCTGATAACAAGAACGTTGGACTGCAAAATCTCTTTCAACACATTGCAAATATCATTAAAAACCACTTTGCTGGAATTATTATTATGAAGTAACTTTCCGATCTTTCTCGTTTTATCTAATAACTGTACGCTGCTCATGTCCCTCTCCATCTTTCAGAACCGACGGGTTACACAAATATCGTACCACAATAAAACGAATTTTTCAATATATTCGTACAATTAAATAAATATTCTAACTATTTATTTTCCTGCTTTTTGGCCTCCACATGGGAACATCCTTCCTTGGAGCAGACAAGCTTACTTCCCTTTTCAAGAAGTGCCTCCCCACAGACCGGACACAGCTGTCCGCTCGGCTTCTGCCATACCATGAAATCACATTCCGGACCGTTTTCACAGCTGTAATATCTTCTTCCCTTTTTCGTTTTGCGGATTACCACTTCTTTTCCGCACTTCGGGCAGGCCACACCGATCTTTTCAAGATAAGGTTTGGTGTTCCGGCAATCCGGGAATCCCGGGCATGCAAGGAACTTTCCGTGCGGACCGTACTTGATGACCATCTGTTTTCCGCACAGATCACAAACTTCATCCGATACTTCATCGGCGATCTCTATAGACTCCAGCTCCTTTTCCGCTTTTTCTACCGCGTCATGCAGATCCGGATAGAAGTTTTCGATTACAATCTTCCAATTGACCGTTCCTTCTTCCACCGAGTCAAGGAGCGACTCCAAATTGGCCGTAAAATTCACATTGACTATGCTCGGGAACGCATCTTTCATAATTTTATTTACTGCTTCCCCAAGCTCTGTCACATAAATATTTTTTGCTTCCTTTACTACATAACGTCTCGCAAGGATGGTGGTAATGGTAGGCGCATAGGTACTCGGACGTCCGATACCGAGCTCCTCCAATGTCCTGACAAGACTTGCTTCCGTATAATGTGCCGGAGGCTGCGTAAAATGCTGTTTCTCCTCGAATCCGCCAAAGGACACTTTCGCGTCTTTGCTCAAACTCCGAAGTTGCTGTACATTCTCCGCTTTCTCCTCATCATCCTGCGTATAAACCGACATGAAGCCCGGGAATTTCAATCCGGACGCTGCCACCGTAAAACGGTAACCTGCTGCATCAATCTTCACGGATGTTGTCTCGTAAACAGCAGCTGCCATACGGCTCGCCACAAAACGCTTCCATATTAACTGATATAATCTTAGAAGATCCCTGCTCAGTGAATTCTTTAAATCGGAAGGAATCCGGCTGATATCGGTCGGTCGGATTGCTTCATGCGCATCCTGAATCTTCTTCGTGTTTTTATCCTTTGTATGAATCTGGGCAGCATACTCCTCCCCGTATGTTTCCGAAACAAACTGATAGCTTGCAGCTTCCGCCTCCTCCGAAACACGTGTGGAATCCGTACGCAGATAGGTGATAAGGCCGACTGTTCCGCTTCCCTTTATCTCCACACCTTCATAGAGCTGCTGTGCAAGGCGCATTGTTTTCTGGGTTGAGAAGTTCAGTACCTTACTTGCCTCCTGCTGAAGGGTGGATGTTGTAAACGGAAGCGGCGCTTTTTTCACACGCTCTCCTTTTTTTACATCCGTAATTTCATAGGAAGCACCCATTAATGCCTTTTTTATGCCATCCAATTCTTCTTTGGAAGCAATTGTCTTCTTCTCTTCCGTTGTCCCGTAAAAATGGGCACAAAGCGGCTTCTTGCTTCCTTCCACGTCAAACGATGCATCCAGCGTCCAATATTCCTCCGGAATAAACGCATTGATTTCATCCTCGCGGTCACAAATAATGCGAAGAGCTACCGATTGCACACGTCCAGCTGAAAGTCCGCGTTTTACCTTTGCCCACAAAAGCGGTGAAATCTTATATCCCACCATACGGTCAAGCACGCGTCTGGCCTGCTGCGCGTCCACAAGATCCATGTCTATGGCACGGGCATTTTTGAGCGACTCCTTCACCGCATTCTTCGTGATTTCATTAAACGTAATACGATATACCTTCTTATCCTGAAGCTTCAGCGCCTCCAACAGATGCCAGGAGATCGCTTCTCCTTCACGGTCCGGGTCAGTTGCCAAATAAATCTTATCTGCTTTTTTCACTTCTTTGCGGAGCGCTGCAAGAATATCTCCTTTGCCTCGGATTGTAATATACTTCGGTTCAAAATTATTCTCCGGAGATACTCCCATCTGACTCTTCGGAAGATCTCTGACATGACCGTTGCTGGCCATGACCTCATAATTACTTCCCAAAAATTTTTTAATTGTCTTCACCTTGGCCGGTGACTCTACAATTACTAAATACTTCGCCATTTCCTTTTCCCCTATTCACTGCTCTCGACTATTTTTCATAATCGTTTCAAACTATACACCAAATTTTAGGTTGTGTAAAGTTATTTTTTTGTATACAGACAAAAAAAGGAAAGAATTCCATATGGAATTCTTTCCTTAATTTTAATCGTATTGTGTCTGTAAAAGACTTAATCAAGATCAAGAAGATCTGTTTTGGTAACTGTAAGTTCACCGACACCCATACCTTCTACTTCTGATATAATCGGCAGATTTGTCTGAGACGATATCGTATATATTCGTGTTTTTGCCGTAATATAAATCGTCACCTGACTATTGTCATTTAAGTATGACAGCGGCAAATAGAATCCGTAAGGAACCTCACTCTCCAAAGTAGAAAGCTTGCCTGTCTCAACATCAAGAGCAATCGCATCGGTAAATACTCCGTTATGAACCTTATAGGTTGTCATCTTCTCCGAGATATTAACTACAGGTATTTCTGCATCACGATATTTTAGCAGTTCAATCGTTGCCTTAGATTTATCATCCAGTTCAAATTCAGCACCGACTTTGCCGTCTACTTTCATATAATACTCAATCTCCATATATTTCGTACCACGCACAAAGTTCGTATCTGCCAAACGGAAGAACATCGGCGTTCCCAAATCCGTTACAGTCACATTAGGATTTACAAAATGATATCTGTATTCTCCCTGTGCATCTTTCAATATAGAAGAATCAATCGCATTATCTTTTGTCACATTCTTGTCATACGGAATCGCAACACTGCTGATAGGAGTAGCCAGTGCATCCGGAGCTTCTTCATAGAATCTCACTGCAGGATGCGTAGTCGCCGCATTGTATGCGGCAAACAGTGTGTTGATAAACAGCTGTGCCTCTGTCTCAGTCGCCTTGGTCATGTCACTATGTCCGGCACCTGTATACGTAATATTACCCTTATTATAAATGTAGTATCCGTCCGACGGACTAGGACCGGCCGCCTTCGCACCCCATGGATTATAATTCTCTCTGCTTGACTCTCCCAACGTATACCATACAACCACATCCGACTCACCGTCATTATCATCATCCGCATCAAGATCCAGCTGATAGTACTGTCCATGTGTGTGTGTTACCTTAAAACTGTCAGGCAAATTATAAGGATACGATGTAATCTGTCCCGAATTCAACTTATCTACGGTGTAAACGGTAGCACCATTGTCATTACCGCCACCTAAGCCGTTTACATTCAGCCAGTTATTACCCGTCTTTTTAAATCGAACCAAAGTTCCGTTGGAAAGACCCTGCGTATACTTCAAAACCATGCCTCGTTCTGTTCCCGGCTGGTATGCTACTGCTTTTCCGACCGACTCAATCAACTGAATCTTTTCATTATCCTCTTTGTCGGTTCTTGTATAGGTATCTCCGGAATGCAGGATTTTTTCACCTGTGGAATCAATCATATAGTTGGCAAGTTCAGCCACGGTATCGTTTCCGACTTTCTTTTTGACAATATTCTGCGTTACACCGTATTTGTCCATACCAACCGAATTTCTGAGGTATTTCACCTGATTTGAAGGTGCACGGAACATAATAAAGTCATGCGTCAGCAATACCGGATTTTCACTTTCCATATAACTCTGGATTGCAGAAATCGCTTCTGCCGTATTACACGGAGCAAAGTCATCACCGAAACCAAGCACAAGCATGTCAGCTCCGTAACTTCCGTCATTTGCGTCTGTAGTCGTCGGTGCTACGATTTCTATCTCTTTAAAGTACTGCAAAGCAAATTCCTGTATGGTCATATCTCCGTTATACGCATCCCACTTAGCCTTGAAATCATCTTCAAACTGTTTTACAGTCATTGTTTTGATCACAACACGGTATCCCGGAACCGCTGCCAAATATTTTCCAAACAACGATGTCTCAGATTCCGCCTGCGTCTGGAGATTCAGATTGGAACCATCATTATCTGTAAGCTGCAAAATCTGAATTACATCTTCTTCGCCCACATTCTTTACGACGGTACTTCCCTCCACAGAAGCATGCGAATTTGCATATCCGTTAGCCTGAATATTCAGCTTCCATTTCAAATATCCGCTGTATGACTCATCCAACGCTCTTGTCATCTCATAAACTACATCTTTATTCAGTACGTAATTGTTCTGAGCATCTTTTTCAGCTTCCGCTCCGCTTGCCTGAACAACAATCTTAATATCTTTTACATTCTCTGATGCAGCCGAATACTTACCGTCATTGTTAACGTCAATATAAAGAGACGGTGTATATGTAACCGTAGTAAAAGCGTTATCGACAGCAGAAGTAATCATAAACTCATACTTCAGCTCTCTTGTGCCGTCTGCTTCTTCCTCTAAATACTGAATACTATCTGCATCGATAACCTGAGAATTCGGCAATGTCGAGTAGGTATACTCACGCGGCTGCTCAGACATCATGATTTCAAGCTTTTCTGTCGACACATACTGATCTACTGTTGATTTCTCCACTACCTTATTCAAAACATCATCGATACTGATCAGATTCGAGTATGTATCGTAGCTTCCTTCATCGCTCGCATTCTCATATGCTCCGGTTGTGTAGTTAAAGCGGTAGCCTTGTGCATAACGCAATAATTCATACATATTTGACGAATTATCTACCCTACCATGGTCATCCTTATCCCCCGGCTCTGCAATTGCAGTCGGGTTGATTTCACTGATTCCCGCGGAGGTTGTCGCCATAAGATCACCCGCCACAAAAATCAGACTTTCTGATTCAAGGTATTCTTTCAGCTTACCAAGCTTATCCGCTGTAATATCACGTCCTGCATACCGTGCATCGTAGGTCGGCTTATCAAGGAACGCATACACATTCGTAGTAATGCCACCATCCATCGTCAACGCATCTCCGATAGAATAATACACATTACCGCTCATTTTTTTATCCGTATACGACGGCAACTGCTGCTTTTCCGTGCCGGTTCCGTATTTTCCGTTTTCTTTCTTTACTGTATTGAGTTCCTCGGTGTAATATAAATCCCCTCGCTCACTACCGATGTAGATGATATCATATGTTTCAACCAAGTCTTCATTCCGGCCGTTAAACTCATCAACCGTCATGGAAGTGAACTCAACGAATTCCACTTTGTCCTTATAATACTCGCCGAGATAGCTTTCAACGAATGTTTCACGATTCTTCTTGGCATCGCTCTTGTCATTCATAAACTGGTACTCTTCCGAACCTCTTCCCTCGTTATACAAGAAGGACATAACCGGCTGAATCTCCAACACATTCAGGCTGGATTTTACAACCGTGAGCGGATTTCCGTCACTGATCAAAATATACTGAACCGCAACCGCAGGTGTAACCGACGGTATCATCAATCCTGTCGTTGAGTTCTTGTTTGTTGTAGTGATGTAGGATAATACATTTGTAAATCCTGCCTGCATTACACTTGCCGTATATGCACTGTTAAAATCACCGTTTGCAAAAATATCTCCCGCATCAATCATCGACTTCGGATCATCGAAATCACTCATATGATGGTTGTAAACGTACACATTACCCGTAACAAAGTTTCCGTTTGCCCCCGTCATCATAGACTCCTTGAGTTCCTTCAGGGCATCACCTTTCAAGAAATCGAGGTTCGTCATTATATCAGGATCGCTTTCATCACCATATGCCGATTCATATGTGGTCTTAATTGCATTTTGGTTTTCACGCCAAAGCAATACGGCCAACTTCGATATATTCGTCTTGGCATCTGCACTATAACATGCATAATCCATCAAAATCGCTTTATGGTTCTTCACTTCCTGATTGTAAAGTTCCAGTAAAATCTCTTCCGAAATATCATTTCCCGATCCGTCTGTATTCTTTATCGCAAAGTCAACGGACTTACCGGAAATATAAACAAGATCTGCATTCGCAATCTCCTCTTTGGTCACTTCAGATGCCTTCACCGTGTTATAAATAATCGGTTTATTTTCATACTTTGTTCTGCTGCCAAGCACATACTCTTTAAAATAATTACTGTTATAAAAATCTGTATTGCTCTCTTTACGATAATACAACTGCTGATCGGACAGACCATAGTACTGTTTCTTATCCGTAATCGTTTCCGATCTGGTAAATTTTACATTTCCGACCCCATTTCCGAGATCCGCTTCTGCCACAGCAGTAATCAACTGACCGTACTCTTCCGATGTCGGAAGCGAAAGTTTGGACGAGATAATATCCATCACCGGAACAAGCTCTATGGTCGTTTCATTTCCGCTGACCAAACCGCCCGCACTGACTGTCGTATTGGAACTGACCTGATTTACCTTACAGATATATCCCTCATCATTAATTGCAAAACCGTCCGCAATATTGTAGTCTCCGGCTGCCATCTCATACACACCCAGTGTATAGGATTGCGGGTATGCATTGTTACATCCCGGATTCTGATAGTTCGAGAAAATAGCCACGCCGGCGTTATTAAACTCTGCATATATCGGATAACTTCCGTTGGAATCCGGACCGGTAGGCCGGATCATACCGTAAGTACGCAGCTGATACAATGTATCTGCATATGCAGCATCCGCTGCCGCCGCTGTTGCATCCGCCACCGCCTGATTATACGCATCCATCTTATTTTTATAATCCTGCTGTTCCTGGTTATATGCCGCCGACGCAGCATAATACTCATCCATCTGTTCCTGTGTTGGTTGCACATAGACATTATTTACAGGATCCCAATATCCACTCGGCCATGTAGGCTGTGTTAATTTTGGCTCCTCCGGTTTTTCGATACCGCTCAAATCCGCCTTTACAGTGCCGTGCACGGTACCATGGGAAACGTTTAACGGCGATTCTTGCTCTCTTAGATTTTCCAAGAAATATCCTATTTCTTTCACTTCGTCTGCTTTGTCCGGTACAATCTCCAATATACTAAGTTTAAAGGCTTTATTTTCCTCATACGGGAATTTTTCCGTAATCTTATCAAATACACGAATGTCTGCTTCCACTTCCTGCATACTCTGCATAGATCCTACAAAGAACACAATAACAGCCATCGCAAATCCGACACCGCCCATTATTACTTTTCTTAGTTTACTATTTCTTTTCATACTCTCTCTCCAATCAGAACCGATTTCTCAGTTCCGTTACTATTTCGCCCAGACATTGTAATTCTGCTTATATATATATGTTTTTCCGTTATAATCAAAGCTGTATATTCCGTCTTTTTTTGTAACTACTACCTGCACCGTACTGCCGGTCGCACTTTTTCCGGTAATAGATGTCTCATTACCCGCATCAAGTTTAGCCACCTCATCTGCCGACCATGCATAAGCGCCTGTTGCTTCCGGTCCCGGAATGTAGAATGGTGTTCCCTCTACATTCGCAATGAGAATGCTATAATCTGTATAGGAATTCTCATTTGGCGACCCTTTTTTGATAAGATAGAAATCATTCGCTGTCAAACGAAGCTTCAACGGTTCGGTCAAATACATTTTCTGCTCTTTCGTTGTTTTTGCCCCAAGCTGTATAACCGCCGTATCAATATATGAATCCGTATCTCCGTATGAACTTGCCATTTCCACATTAAAATACGCATGTGTAGAACCCTTTCCGGTTTCTAACAGGTTATTATACATATCCTCAATATAAGCGCCCAAATAATAGGTGCCTTTTCTCGGAGAGACAATATTATAATAATTTGTTTTTACCGTAATACCTCTTGCTTTTCCCTTTTCCACAACGACAACACTGTCTGTCGGATCAACTTTGGACACCACAACCGGTTTCGGAGTATATGTAACATCCGAACTTCCATAAAAAATCTTACCATCTTCATTTCGCCCTACCGGATAAGCTGTCGAAAGTACTTTCGTACAATTGCATTTACAAGCATCTCCGCCTTGACATCCCGGATGATGATCTATACCGTTACAAACCTTTCTCCCCTCCTGAGCCTCTAATTCATCCAGATAAGCGCTGCATCCTTTCCCGTCTATACAGAGATGTCCGTACTTATCGTAATATCCTACAGTAAGATGAATGTCTACATTACCTACATATAAATCTTCCTTTTGACTTCCGGCATATGCAAACGCATCATAGTCAACATATAATCTCCAAGTACCATCGGCATCCTGTCTGATGCTGATCTTGTCTTCAGATAAACCGACATTTTCTGAACCATCCACACTGGTCACTTTCAAAAATACCAGTTTTTCTACCAAAGCCTGGTCCTTATGCCAAACCCAACTCTCTAACAAAGCTCCCATATCCGTATAGTAACCACGGCTATAGAAACCATCGTCACTCTTCGGTCCGTTCGGTGCAATTCCAAAGATATACTCTGCTTCAAAACTAGGGTCGAAGAGCGATGTTGCAACCACTTTGTATACCTGTCCGTTTTCTACTGCAGACCCGAACGTAACCACATTTGAAGTTGATGTAGGTGTTACTGCATTCTGAAGCTGTGCGTAAGCAGTATTGGAACACTCTGTCCATGTTCCTGAAGTCGTTTTCTCATAAATCTTCCAGCTAACGCCTCCGCCATACGCGATATTACTTGAAGTTATTGCCGCATTCAAATGAATCGGCATATATTTTCCTTTTACTCCTGCATACGCATATCCATCTGCTTCCGGATCCGAAACACCGCCGAATACCTGCTCATAGCGGTCTGCCCATTTTACGGTTCCGCTGAGTGCATACAAGTTAATGCCCTTAATGCGACGAAGCAACACCTGTGCGGCCTTTGGACTTGCATCTATCTTCTTTCCGCCCGCCAAATTTTCAGTCTTTGTAATTAAAACCATGAACGAATCCATCGCAACATCTCTAAAAGACTTCTTTGCCGTTGCAGTCCCGTTCAGTAAATTAGTCGCTGCTTCCTCGGAATCTAATGTAAAAATATCGGTATCTGCATTTTTTAATTCCCACTTAACTTTATCCGACGCTCCGATGTTGGAATCTACAGTTGCGGTAAACGGAACACCGCTTCCAATCGAAACCTTAGCGGAATTCACATCCGAAACATGATAACTGTCAAGCTTATTGTCGATTATGTTTACATACACAATCTGCGGACTGATATCAATACGAAGTCTCTCATTTGGTTCTGTCGGATCTTCCTCTTTTTCTTTGTCTGCATAAGCTCTGTTACGCATCAAAACCTGATACTTTCCTACATAGTTTCTTCCGTTTTTCTCATACGCAAGCGAAAACTCAAGCATGTTTTCATCTTCCACGCGGGAAGTATCTACCGTAAATCCGGAAATATAATTTGCGAGAAGTTCTTTTTCAATACCTCCCCAGCTGGACGTTCCGTCATTATAAACACGCTTCGCCAAATATAACGCATCTTCATCCGGTTCCTGAACAACCATGTATTGTCTTGTCTCGCCGTCCACCTTGGTATCGAGAAGAAGACATTCTCCCTTTACGCTGTTGGCACTGAGACTTCCGGTATCACCCGGTAACACATCTTTGGCATCAAAAGAATCAATGGCAAGTTCTGTAATGGAGTTTGCAACAAGCTGCGCTTCCGACTGCAACTGTGACTCAACACTCATAGAACTGTATGATTTCGATGATGATGTCATCATATAAATAACAGTCACCGATAAAATACCGAGAATTGCAATCGCAACTATAAGTTCAATAATCGTAAGTCCACGATTCTTCCCTCTTCCGGTTTTCCATAATGATTTCAATCCTTTACTCATTGACTCTTCTCCTATTACTAAAACTGTCTTTCCATCTTTCTACTGACTATGTATTGGAAATAATTTTTCCTGTCATTGCTTTCAGCTCAATCGTGTATGTTTTTGCCCCATAATTAACCACAATTCGTTTTATGCTTGTCAAATTACCCGATTCATCACACAACGCTCCGGATGAACGGTCATAGCACAGACGGATATTTTCACCGTCATTGAGCCATGTCGGATCACCGCTGACAGAATCGCTGTATCCAACTTTTAACGTTCCGTCATTCACGTTTTTCTCATCGGAATACGACTCTGCACCATCCGCATTATGCACGGTTCTTACATAAAAATCATTTCCCGAACGATACAGCTCCCAAGCCATATTTCCTGTTTTTGTCGCTTTACCAAGGGTCTTTACTTTATTTTGAGTCAAACTGCTGGCAATCTTACTTGCACACTCTCTCGCGCGGAACCCTGAAATCTGACCGATTCCATACCCACCTACGCCTGCTAAGATAGCGATGATAGCAACAACAATTACAATCTCAACAATCGACATACCCGCATTGTTTCTTTTCATATGCTCCACCACCTATTCTACTGTTTCTGCCAATTCTGATACAGAATCAAATCACTCAGAGATATTTCTTCATCTTCTTCTGATCCATCACCGGCACCTGCATAAGACAGTGCACCTTTTGCACCGAATACTTCATAGGCAAACACATCTTTAGCCGCAGCTGAATCATGTGCTTTTGCCCGCATTACCTGAAGTACCATGGCAGGATTGTAATCAACCTTCTTGCAATTTTCACAAATGTATATATTTCCTCCTGCAATCGCAAGTCCGCTGAAGTTCTGTGTCAGATAAATATCTCCGGAAGCAACAATCATCTTAGAGTTCGTCGGACAACTTCCGGACGGATACACTACATCTCCGTCTTTGATGGTTGCATAAAGATTAACCGCGCCATTTGCAATAGCATATGATCCAAGTTTGCTCATCTGCTCAAGCTTTGCCTCATCCACAAGGGAATCAAAAATCTCAGAACTCTGCTGTAAACTCGTCATTTCATCATACTTCGGAGAAAGTGAATGCATCATAGACTCATGAATATTAGAATATTCCATCTGACGGTCTAGCATTTTCGTATACTCATTGCCATCCGCCAATTCATGCTCCTGGAAAATAACTTCATCATGTCTTGACAAGTAGAATGCATTGCCGGCAAGTGTCAATTTCGCATTGTTATTACCGGTAAGATTCGAACTCCATTTCATATCACTGATATATGATTTCACATAATTGTTCACATTATCTTTATCATACTCATAATATGCTTTGAAGAATTCATTTGCCATCATCTCGTCTGAACCGAAATCAAGGTATAAATAAACAAGAACCTTGCCATTTACACGACGAAATACCGCTTTATAATCATCATCCCCAATCAAAGCAGAAATTCCGAGTTTCGACCAAAGCTTATTCAGGCTGACTACATGATACTTGTATTCTTCAACTGTCTGCCCATCTACTATAACTTCCTCTGTCTGTGTTAAAAATTCATACTCTTCGTATGTCATCGGATTTTTGGCAATAACCTGTTCCTTTGTTTC
>JAFTVQ010000086.1 GCA_017461865.1 Lachnospiraceae bacterium
GCAATATCTTTACCGACTGCAAACGCAATGTTGGACTGGAAATTTTTGAAATCCTGTGTCTCAAACAAATCTCTCAGGACCACCATACTGTTTTCCTTGTTCGGCACCTCGATACCGATGGCTGCTTTTCCCGGAATCGGAGCCTCAATTCGGATATCCGTTGCAGCAAGATTCAGTTTGATATCATCCGATAAATTAACAATCTTACTGACTTTTACTCCCATCTCCGGCTGAAGCTCATATCTGGTCACCGCAGGTCCCTGGCTGATATCCGTGATTGTCACATTCACGCCGAATGTCTGTAATGTTTTCTTCAGCTGCATCGCAGTTTCTTTCAACTGCTTTTCCGAGTTTCCTCCGCCACCGTTTTCATTCTTCTTAAGCAAAGAAAGCGGCGGTTTTTTGTACGGTTTTTTCTTCACCGGCACAACAGGTTTTTCAATTTCAATCTCCTGCATTGCCAGCTTGTCCGCATCTGCTTCCAGCGTGGCGGACAATTTATCCATATCAACAGTGTCTTCCTCAAGCACCTTGACTTTATGTACACGCTTTTGCATCTCTGCTTCCGGTGCTGGCTCCCGGGAAGTAAGTCCTTTTATCTGAATACGGTCAAGTTCTTCCTGCTCGGACAGATATTCATGCTCCCTTACATCCTGTACCTCATGTATGTCTGCGCCCATCTCATTTTCATCGTTTTTCGGAATGGCCGTATCTACTGAAACGCCGGAAACTTTCTGTTCCATCCGTCTCTTTTTCCGGTCTTCCTTTTCCTGTTCTCTCGCGGAACGTTGCTGCATTCTGCTTTCACGCATCTCCTCATTCCGCACAATCCGGCGGTCCAAATCATCCCTTGCCGTCTCGTACATTCTCCGACCCCCGCCGGCCACACCTTTGACAAAAGATTTTTCTGTCAATAAAACCAGACAAAGAATCATGACAATCAAAACAACAACGATGGTTCCCACTATTCCGATCAGTCCTGAGATTCCTCTCGCAAGCGATGCACCGATCACGCCTCCGCTGAATGTATGCTCCGTCGCATAACTGTAATAATTTCCGACACTCTCTCCGACTTTATCCACTCCGGCCAAAAGCGCCAATATAATCTCAACGTCCACAAACAGCACAACAGCTGCCCAAAGCTTAACCGTCGCCGTACGGTTACCCAAATTAATCACGCCGAACAAACACGCAAAAAACAAAGCCGGCGGTGCAATATAGGCCAAAAGACCAAACAATCCGAACATAACATTGCTCACTGCATCTCCCGCTTTGCCGATAATATGAAAATTACATAAGAACAACAATATAGTAATCGCAATCGCACTGAGTAAAATCACTTCATCTTTTACTTCCGTGCTGAAGGATTCCTGTTTTTTATTTGATGTTTTTCTTCCTCCCGTCGATTTTCGGGAAGAAGCAGGTTTCCTACCTCTTTGTGCTGACATTTCTTTCACTCCGATTTCGCGTTTTGAAAATAAACTCTAAATGTCAGTATACCATTATTTTTCCAAATCATCAATCATTTCATGGAGCTTTTTCATAGCCTCCTTCAATCCGCCTACTTCGTTAATAATACCGCATTTCACTGCATTTTTCCCATCAAGAACACTCCCCACATCCTTGGTCAATACTTTTGTCTCCATCATAAGCTTTTCAAACTCTTTTTTTGCTATGGCTGAGTGCTCTGTTACAAACCCTGTAATGCGATCCTGAATCGATTTAAAATACTCAAAAGTAGCCGGGGTTCCGATAACCATCCCGCTCATTCTAACGGGATGAATAACCATGGCAGCACTTTTCACAATGAAAGAATAATCCGCACTCACCGCAATCGGCACTCCGATGGAGTGACTGCCTCCCAGCACAAGTGAAACTGTCGGTTTACTCAAGGATGCAATCATTTCGGCGATGGCAAGTCCAGCCTCCACATCTCCTCCCATTGTGTTAAGCAAAACCAAAACCCCGTCCACATCCGCCGCGTCTTCCAGCTGTGCCAGTTTTGGAAGCAAATGCTCATATTTGGTTGTTTTTGAACTGCCGGACAGATTTTCATGCCCTTCTACTTCCCCAATGATGGTAATCAATTCAATGTTGTGTTTTTGACCGTTTGCATCCAGGGAGACGCTTCCCGTTTCCTCTATCAGCTCAGACTCTGTTTTCTTTTTTTCCAGTTTTTCTTTTTTTGACATATGATCTCCTGCTTTCTTCTGTTTTGAGCAACAAAAAAGGAATCGCTTTCACGATTCCTTTTTTATTATCTCCCGTTTCCTAAGAAATATCATAATAATTATTGCTCGGCTTTTCAATGTCAAAATGCATTTTTTCCTCCGGCACATCGTAATCATAAGCCATTTCTTTTTTTACATGAGGTTTCGGACCCGGCAACGGATTTTCAATAAATTTAATTGTTTTTTTCTCATTAAAATCGGCTGCTCCCACTGCTTAACCCCCTTCTGAAATATATCACCTTATTTATTGTCATGCGTCAGATAAGTTTCCACGTTGTATCGCGGTCTGTGTTTTACTTCCATGTATATCTTGCCGATATATTGTCCGATCACTCCGATGGCAAAAAGCTGAAGACCGCCCAAAAGCCAAATAGATAAAATTAACGATGTCCATCCAGCAACAACCTTACCGTTACAGTAGGATACGAACGCATAAACCGCCGCCAAAATACTGAGAAAAATGATAACGCCTCCCAATACGGCAATAAAATTAATCGGCTTCACACTGAAAGATGTAATACCGTTCCACGCCAATGCAATCATCTTGCTGAACGGGTATTTGGATTCTCCGGCAATACGCTCTTTTCTCTCATAAAAGACAGACTCCGTTTTATAACCGATCAAAGGCATAATACCGCGAAGATATAAATTCACCTCTTCATAATTTGCAAAATGGTCTACGGCTCTTTTACTCATAAGACGATAGTCGGCATGATTGTAAATTGTTTTCACTCCCATGGCCGCCATCACTTTATAAAAAACCTGTGCCGTCGTACGCTTAAAGAACGAATCTTTCTTACGGTCATTGCGGACACCGTAAACAATATCATTTCCTTCATGATATTTATCCACCATATCCTCCATAACAAGCGTATCATCCTGAAGATCCGCATCGATGGATATGAGAATATCCGCATGTTCTTTTGCCTGCATCATTCCTGCTGTCAGCGCATATTGATGTCCTACATTTCCGGCAAGTTTTAAACCGAATACTTTATCGTTTTCTTTATGCATTTTTTCAATTAATTCCCATGTCGCATCCTTGCTTCCGTCATCGACATACAAAATATAACTGTCTTTTGCAATTTTTTCCTTGCGGATCAAATCATTCAAAACTTCGGTCAGTTCCTTTGTCGTAATCGGAAGCATCTCCTCCTCATTATAACAAGGAACTACAATTGCCAATCTATCCATTTTTTATCTCCATACCATTGTAATCTTATACAATCTCAAGCGCCTGCGAAAGATCTCCGATGATATCTTCCACATCTTCAATACCGACAGAAAGACGGATCATTCCCGGATCCACACCTGCCTCAGCAAGCTGCTGTTCATTCATCTGTCTGTGCGTATGGCTTGCAGGGTGAAGTACACAGGTTCTTGCATCTGCCACATGGGTCACGATGGCTGCAAGCTGAAGCTGATCCATAAAACGGACCGTATCCTGCTTGTCACCGTTTACCGCAAAGGAAATAACGCCGCATGTACCGTTTGGCATATATTTCTGTGCTCTCTCATAATATTTACTGCTCTTAAGGCCCGGATATTCCACCCATTTTACCTTCGGATGATTTTCAAGGAACTCTGCCACCTTCTGCGCATTCTCACAGTGACGCGGAACGCGGAGATGCAGGGTTTCAAGACCGACATTCAATAAAAAGGCATTCTGCGGAGACTGGATGGAACCGAGGTCTCTCATCAGTTGTGCCGTTGCTTTTGTAATAAACGCAGCTTTTCCGAAACGCTCCGTATAAGTCACTCCGTGATAAGAATCGTCCGGATAGCAAAGTCCCGGGAATTTGTCCGGATACTTGGTCCAATCAAAATTACCGCTGTCAACAATACATCCGCCGACTGCCATTGCGTGACCGTCCATATACTTGGTAGTGGAATGCGTCACGATATCTACGCCGAACTCAAACGGCCGACAGTTAATCGGTGTCGGGAATGTATTATCCACAATCATCGGTACACCGTGCGCATGTGCTGCGGAAACAAATTTATCAAAGTCAAGAACAACAAGTGCAGGATTTGCAATACTTTCTGCCAATACACACTTGGTATTCTCTCTAAAAACCGCATCTAATTCTTCCGGGCTGCAGTCCGGATCGATAACCGTACATTCAATTCCCATACGCTTCATCGTAACGGTCAGAAGATTAAACGTTCCGCCGTATACACTTGAAGACATGATGACATGATCTCCGGCGCCGGCAATATTAAATACCGCATAGTAGTTGGCTGCCTGTCCGGAAGATGTCAACATCGCTGCCACGCCGCCTTCCAGGTCACAAATTTTCTGTGCCACACAGTCGTTGGTCGGATTCTGAAGTCTTGTATAAAAATATCCGCTCTCCTCAAGATCAAACAAACGTCCCATCTGCTCTGTCGACTCATACTTGAACGTCGTAGACTGATAAATCGGAAGAACTCTTGCCTCACCGTTTTTCGGTTGCCATCCTCCCTGAATACACTGTGTTCCTTTTCCATATTCATTCATCGGTTTCATGTCATATCCTCCTATATTGCATGTCGTATTTTATCGGAATAAAACTTCTTAAAACAGTCCGAATGCTTTCTTCTGAAAGCCACTGTTTATTGTTTCAAAAGTTCCGGCTTTTATCTTGTACCCTTTAAATGTACCCGCCCATTTCTTCTCAATGGTTTTGGCCATCTGCTTATAATAATCATTCCTGCATTCTAAAATTGCCGGAAACAAATATGTAACGACAAATAAATTCATCTCTTCCTGCCACTGCGCTTCCTGCATGGCGTTTTTAAACATCTGTGCCTCTTTCATTCCCGAAACATAATCGCAAACCGCTTCCGCCACACTGTCACACAGTAATTTTACATCACCGTGATTTTCATAATGTTTCATACAAAGCTTGTCAAAACTACGAAATGTCTGCTCATATTCTTCAAACGTTTCACCATACAGTTTTTTATTGAACCGCTGCAAATAATATTCGCGGTTTTCAAAAAGTTCATTCACTTGCCACATGTCAGATATCACCTTTATCAATATACCATAATCGGGAAATCAAAACAAGGCGAAAGATGACATCTCCCGCCCTGCTTCTAAACCATTTTATTCATCCCAGTTGTGATATACAGCCTGTACATCATCGTCCTCATCCAAAAGATCGAGGGTACGATTCAGCTGCTTGATATCGTTTTCATCCGACAGAGCCACATAATTCTGCGGAATCATAGTCACCTCTGCCGATGCCATAGGAATATTTTCGCCGTTTAATGCATCGTAAACAGCCTGAAAGTCGTCCGGATCGGTAATGATTTCAAAACTGTCCTCTTCCTCGGCAAAATCTTCTGCTCCTGCATCAAGTGCAATCATCATGAGATCATCTGCTTCCATGTCACACTCTTCTTTGTCAATGATAATCTGTCCTTTTCTGTCAAACATAAAAGACACACATCCCTGTGTTCCGATACTTCCGGAACCTTTTGTAAATGCACTTCTTACATTGGCCGCTGTTCTGTTCTTATTGTCTGTCAATGCCTCTACAATGATTGCGATACCGCTCGGACCGTAACCTTCATATGTAACATGTTCATAGGTCACATTGCCCAAATCTCCGGAAGCTCTTTTAATACCTCTTTCGATTGTATCGTTCGGCATGTTATTGGCTTTTGCCTTTGCAATAATCTGTGCAAGTTTAAAGTTATTGGCCGGATCCGGTCCGCCTTCTTTTACTGCAACAGCAATCTCACGTCCGATAATTGTAAAGATTTTTCCTTTTGCAGCATCATTCTTTTCTTTTTTGTGCTTAATGTTGGCAAACTTTGAATGTCCTGACATAACTATCTCCTCTTTCTCGTTTTGTTCTTTTATCTGCGCGCTTCCCGCGCAGACCATCTTCCTTAATATATCATCTCACCTATAGTTCGTCAATCTTTCAACTCTTCACCGCTCTTATGTACCGAGGGAAAGACTGATGAGCAGGGCACGATCTACTTTTTTCATAATGGATGCATCCAAATGACAGATTTTATCTTTCAAACGGATTTTATCAATGGTGCGGAGCTGTTCCAACAAAATCACGGAATCCTTCACCATATGATACCGTTCTGCCTCAAGCTCAATGTGGGTCGGAAGCTTGGCTTTGTTCATTTTTGATGTGATTGCCGCACAAATAATCGTAGGGCTGTGACGGTTTCCAACATCATTCTGAATGATAAGCACCGGGCGGATTCCGCCCTGCTCACTGCCGACTACCGGCCGTAAATCTGCATAATATATGTCACCGCGTTTCACGAAATACAACACTCCTTTTTTTGTCTTTTTCAAAGTATTTCCAAAAAAATCTGTTGTATTCCGTTTTCTTTAACGATAATCCTCGAAATAATCTCTTGTTCCTTCCACTTCGCCGTCTTTTACAAACACACGCGGAATACGCTTTGCAAGCCCGCAGGCAAGTTCATAGTTAAATCTTCCGGAAAGATCGCCCAAATATTCCATGGAAAGTTCCTGCTCCTGCTCACGGCCGATCAGAATCACCTCATCTCCGTTTTCCACACCGTCAATTCCTGTCACATCAACCATAAACTGGTCCATACATACTCTTCCGACAATCGGTGCTTTTTTTCCGTGCACAAGAACATACCCTTTGCCCGAAAGGCCTCTCGGATAACCATCCCCGTAACCGACCGGTATCGTGGCAATTTTTCTTCTGTCCCCGGCAACATATGTTCCGCCGTAGCTGACCGGTGTTCCCTCTTCAATTTCCTTGACATACACAATATGACTTTTCAATGTCATAACCGGGGTCAGATGCACTTTATCTTTTGCGACCACATCCGAAGGCCACAGTCCGTACAAAATAATGCCGGCCCGGACAAGATTCATGTTCGCCTGCGGATATTCAATCAGCCCTGCACTGTTAGAGCAGTGACGCAATGGTATTTTCCGTCCGCACTCAGCCTCTGCCTTGTCACAAAAATCACAAAAAGTCCGAATCTGTCTCAGCGTCGGTTCCTTTTCCTCCTCATCGGCCGTAGCAAAATGAGTGAAGATACCTTCTACCTCAAGCCCCGGAAGCCCCATAACATATTTCACAAAGGAAATTCCCTCCGCATCCGGCAAAACACCGATACGGGACATCCCTGTGTCTACCTTAATATGAACCTTTACCGTTCTCCCCGCCTGCGTAGCCGCCTCGGAAATCTGCTCCGCCTGATCCCGCCGAAATACTGTCGGGCGGATGTTCTCCCGCACAATACGTTCATAGCTTTCCGGAAAGGTATAGCCCAAAATCACAATCGGCTTTTTCATACCGCACTGGCGCAAAATATGCGATTCCTCTTCCGTCGCTGTCGCATATCCGTATATATACGGTATCTGTTCCAGTTCCCGTGCAATCTGCACGGCACCATGTCCATAACCGTCACACTTTATTACCGCAAGAATCTTTGTATCCTCTGCAATATTTTGTTTTATGCTCTCCAGATTGCTTTTGATTGCATCTAAATCTACATAAGCACAGACTCTTTTATACTGCTTCATGCTCATTTGCCTCTTTTCCAAGTTTTTTCATACATTTTTTCAATTCTCTTATCATATCGGTCGGCATCATGCTGTGTGCCCCAAGCTTTTTCTTTGCCTTATCTCCGGCCATACCATGAATATATACGCCAAGACACGCAGCTGTATACGGGTCGTCCGACTGTCCGCATATTCCTGCCAACACACCCGACAACACATCTCCGCTTCCGGCTACTGCCATTCCGTCATTTCCTCTCGGCGAAATACAAACATTTCCACCAGAATCCGCAATAACTGTCTGTGCGTCTTTTAAAACAAGAATAACTCCGTGCTTTTTGGCATACGCACGGGCAATCTCCACTTTATCCGCCTTAATTTCTTCCACTGGAAGTTTGCTGAGTCTGGAAAACTCCAACACATGCGGGGTTAAAATTATATCGCATTCTAGTGATGCAAACACCTCTGCCGGCTCATGTTCCCGTGCAATCAGATTCAGCGCATCTGCATCCAAAATCAATGTTTTATCCGCCGTAATACGCTGCAGCAACGTATTCAAAATTTCTTTCGCAATTTCCGATGTGCCAAGTCCCGGCCCGCAGCAAATTACATCTGCAAAAGCCAACACCGCATCTACCTGACCGGCAACATCCTCCGTCCTGTCTCCGTACAACTGAAGCACCGTCTCCGGTATTGTCTGCATAATCGAATTTTTATTGTTTTCATGTGTGCACAGACGCACATATCCGCCACCGCTTCGAAACGCCGCTTCCACTGCAAGTTCCGCTGCTCCGGCGATATTCTTACTTCCTGCAATCACCCCGATTTTCCCGAAGGTGGCTTTATTCCCTCCACTGTCGCGTTTTAGTCCCCGGCGCACATCTGTTTTTTCTATAACAAAGGTCTTATCGGACTTCTTCTCTGCCATCTTTTGCCAAAAATCCGGATAAACCATTCCGCAGGAATCATATTTCAACCCGCCTGCATATTTCTTTCCGTCTCCGAGATACAGACCTTGTTTCGGGAGGCCGAACGTCACTGTGATATCCGCCGCAAACGCCGCTCCTCGTACACATCCTGTATCCGAACAAATACCGGTCGGAATATCCATGGCAATTTTGTAAGCATTTTGGGCATTCATCCATTCCACGGTTTCTCTTATTTCTCCCGAGAGATCCCTTGTACACCCGATTCCGAGAATCGCATCCACTATTACAGAATATTCTTTGCCCGATTTTTTCGTGTCTGTCAACGTGCGAAACTTCTGTCTGCAAAAAAGCATTTTTTCCTGCCGGATATTAAGCGCACTTCTTTTGTTTTCGTCACCGATCAAAAGTACATCCGCCTCATAGCCTGTTTCTGTCAGAATTCTTGCAAGTGCCAATCCGTCCCCGCCGTTATTTCCTGTTCCGCAGACAACCAGAACTCTGTCCTCTTTCTCTGCACACTCATTCAAAACCTCCGCAGTAAAAAGCGCGGCGCGTTCCATCAAAAGTATCGCATCCAATCCCAGCGTCTCCATTATATAGTTTTCATGGGCCTTCATCTGCCCGGCCGTCACCGCATATTTCATGGGTATCCTTTCTGAAAGTCAAAAAAGGATACGGCAACGCATCCTTTTTAACGTCACTATGATTTCAGTTTTTTATCTTCCGGATTGTATTTCATATCAAAAATTTCTATCACTTCCGGTCCGAAAATATCATGCATATAGCTGTATAAATTCTGATTAAAAAGCTCCCGTTCCTGCTTTCGGACCACATTCTTTTTTAAATCGATACGCATCTGATTAATCCACTTGTCAATTTGTTCGATTTCTTCTGTATTGTCTTTTATGGCATCGTAACAGACTTCCATAGACAA
Organism: Lachnospiraceae bacterium; assembly: GCA_017461865.1. Lineage (GTDB taxonomy): Bacteria > Bacillota > Clostridia > Lachnospirales > Lachnospiraceae > SVFI01. The sequence continues at coordinate 9,595 of JAFTVQ010000086.1, forward strand.
CAACATCAGCTCGTAATTGACCGCGTTTATTTCTTTTTCAATATCAAGAAGTTCATCCTGATCAGCCTCAAGTCTCTCGTTACAGTCTTCAATCAGTTTTTTATTTTCTTCCTGTTTCTTCTGTGCCAAAGCATCGGCTTCATCCATGAGACTCACAATCTCATCGCGAAGTTTTGTCTTGATACTGCGCAGTTTTTTACATTCGTTATTCAGTTTTCCCTGACGTTTAAGCAAATCATTCAGTTCTTTTTCTTTCTCCCTGATTTGCGGACTGATCTCCGTCTGAGTAAACAGTCTATGCCATTTATTATCCAATGTCAGTATCGGAATATTTTTTCCGATAAGTGCCGGTTTATATACCTCTTCTTTGCGTGACACAGTATCACCCCTGTTCTTTTTCAAACCTGGTAATATTATAAGAAAGTTTCATCAGACTATCGGACAAATGTACATTTTCTACCTGCACACCATCCGGAACCTCCAAATCCACATGCGCGAAATTCCAAATTGCCTTAATCCCGCAATCAACCAGTCGTTTGGAAACCGGAACCGCGCCCTCTTTCGGAATCGTCAAAACACCGATGTCTATATCATTTTCTCCGATAAAGCTTTCCAATTCTTCCATCGGACGCACCGGAATCCCACGCACCAACGTCCCCGTAAGTTCAGGATTCTGATCAAAAAGTCCTCGCACCAGAAAACCTCTCCGTTCAAAATTCATATAATTAGCAAGTGCCTGTCCCAAATGACCCACACCGACAATAATCAACTTATGTGTCTGGTCAATCCCGAGAATCTTGCCGATTTCCGTATACAAATATTCAACATTGTATCCGTACCCCTGCTGTCCGAACCCTCCGAAGTGATTGAAATCCTGACGGATCTGCGACGCCGTCACATTCATGATGCGTGACAATTCCTGTGAAGAAATACGCTCCACACCTTCATCTTTCAATTCTCCGAGGTATCTTAAATAGCGGGGAAGGCGACCGATAACGGCCTGTGAAATCTCTTTTTCTTCCACGTTCAGTGCCTCCTGCCAAATGATATTTCTATTATATCCCTTTGTTAAATATATGTCAAAAAATTTAAACACCACAATCCAAAATCCCATATGGAAAATCTCTTCTATTTCTGCTATATTGTTTTCATGTGCACAAAAAACTGCACTTGCTACATAACGGAGGAAACAACTATGATCTTATCCTGTCAAAACATATCCAAAAGTTTTGTTGATAATACAGTTATTCGTCAGGCTTCCTTTCAAATGGAAGACACCGACAAACTTGCCATCGTAGGCATCAACGGAGCCGGCAAATCCACACTTCTCAAAATGATTGTCGGGGAGCTTGCACCGGACAAAGGCCAGGTCACATTTGCCAAGGACAAATCCTATGGTTATCTGGCACAGCAGGACGGCACCGACAGCCCGAATACCATATACGAAGAAATGCTCTCCGTCAAACAGGAGCTTGTGGACTTGGAGGAAGATCTAAGACAGCTTGAATTCGACATGAAACACGCTTCCGATGCAGAACTTGAGCAGCTGATGAAACTTTACACCGCCAAAACCCATGCCTTTGAATCCAAAGACGGATACAAATACCGCAGCGAGCTGGTCGGCGTTTTAAAAGGTCTCGGTTTTGCGGAGGAAGAATTCACAAAACCGATCTCCACGCTTTCCGGCGGTCAGAAAACCCGTGTTTTCCTTGCAAAACTTCTCTTGCAGAATCCGGATCTTATCATTCTCGACGAGCCGACCAACCATCTGGATATTTCATCCATCAACTGGCTGGAAAATTATCTGCGCACCTACAAGGGAGCTGTAATTATCGTCTCCCATGACCGCTATTTTCTGGACCGCATCGTAAATAAGGTCCTTTCCGTAGAAAACGGCGAGACAAGAATGTATCTCGGAAATTATTCTGCCTTTGCACAAAAATCAGCAGAAATCCGCAATGCACAAATGAAAGCTTATTTAAAGCAGCAGGATGAAATCAAACATCAGCAACAGGTCATTGATAAATTAAAATCTTTTAACCGCGAAAAATCCATCAAGCGTGCCGAAAGCCGCGAAAAGATGTTGGACAAAATAGAAATACTGGACAAACCAACCGAGCTGCGCGATGACATGCGACTCACTCTCTCACCGCGTATCACAAGCGGTAACGATGTGCTTTCGGTCTGTGATTTGTCCAAAAGTTTCGGAGACAATACTTTATTTGACGGAGTAAACTTTGAAATCAAGCGCGGCGAACATGTGGCGATCATCGGCGACAACGGAACCGGAAAAACAACACTTCTGAAAATTCTAAACGAAGCGGAAACTGCCGATGACGGCGAAATAAGATACGGTACCAAGGTTGAAATCGGTTACTACGATCAGGAACATCACGTACTGCACGCCGAAAAGACATTGTTTGACGAGATTTCAGATGATTACCCAACGCTTACCAACACGGAAATCCGCAATACGCTTGCTGCGTTTCTTTTTACCGGAGATGATGTATTTAAACGCATCGGAGACCTTTCCGGAGGTGAACGCGGGCGCGTTTCACTTGCAAAACTTATGTTGTCCAATGCCAACTTTTTAATTCTCGACGAGCCTACCAACCACTTGGATATTACTTCCAAGGAAATTCTGGAGCAGGCATTAAACGGCTACGAAGGCACGGTTTTATATGTTTCCCATGACCGCTATTTTGTCAATCAGACAGCCACCCGAATATTAGATTTGGCTAACCGCAAATTTTATAATTTCGGCGGGAATTATGATTATTATCTTGAAAAGAAAGAAACGGTGGAAGGCATTGCTGTTGCAGGCTCAACCGGAAATTCTGTTTATGCTCCGCTTGCAGCCGGCACAACTGCCACTGCTTCCGGCCCATCCGGCGAAGACTCCGCCGGAAAACTGGACTGGCAGCAGCAAAAAGAATTGCAGGCCCAAAAGCGCAAGTTAGAAAATCAGTTAAAGAAATGCGAAGACCGCATTGCTGTTTTGGAACAGCGTATCAGTGAGATTGACGAGGAAATGGCTCTGCCCGAGGTAGCCACCAATGTGGCCCGTCTTCAGGAACTTTCCAAAGAGCAAACCACTCTTTCCGAAGAACTGGAACAGAAATATGA
>JAFTVQ010000087.1 GCA_017461865.1 Lachnospiraceae bacterium
AAATCGTTAAACGATTATGTGCAATACGGCTACAACAATATGGTTTCGTATTTGTACCGCCTGACAACCGACGAAAAAGTACTTGTCTATGATCTGTCGGACAACAGCGGTGATGAACTCCCTGTAGACAATTATGATTTAAAAGCTTTTTTGAGGAGGGATAAATAAATGAGTGAAGATATGCGTTATCTGACCTTTGCTCTCGGAAAAGGCAGACTTGCAAAAAAGACATTGGAATTATTTGAACAGATAGGAATCACCTGCGAAGAGATGAAGGACAAAGATTCCAGAAAGCTTATTTTTGTCAACGAAGAACACAAATTAAAATTTTTCCTTGCAAAAGGCCCTGATGTTCCTACTTATGTAGAATATGGTGCTGCAGATATCGGCGTTGTCGGAAAAGATACACTTTTGGAAGAACAGCGACGCGCCTACGAGGTTTTAGATCTCGGCTTCGGCAAATGCCGTATGTGTGTATGCGGACCGGCAAGCGCAAAAGAGCTTCTCAAACACCACGAGATGATACGTGTTGCCAGCAAATATCCGAACATTGCCAAAGACTATTTCTATAACAAAAAACAACAGACCGTAGATATTATTAAATTGAACGGTTCCGTTGAACTCGGTCCGATTGTCGGACTGTCCGACGTCATTGTGGATATTGTGGAAACCGGCTCAACGCTTCGCGAAAACGGACTGGATGTTTTGGAAGAAATCTGTCCGTTGTCTGCACGCATGATTGTCAATCAGGTGAGTATGAAAATGGAAGCGGAACGTATCAAAAAACTGATTGCAGACATAAAGGAGATTTTATAAATGAAAATTATCAAACTTACTGCAGAGTCCAAAGACAATCTTTTAAACGATCTTCTGAAACGCAGCCCGAACAATTACGGCCAATACGAAAAAACAGTGCAGGAGATTATTGAAAATGTGCGCAAAAACGGAGACGAAACACTGTTTGAACTTGCTCACAAATTTGATAAAAACACAATCGGTCCGGATGATTTTAAAGTGACGGAAAAAGAAATTGAGGAAGCATTCTCCCTGATCGAACCGGAATTCATTGAGGTGATGAAAAAAGCAGCCCTTAACATTACCGAATATCATCAGAAACAGGTTCGAAACAGCTGGATTGATACCAGACCGGACGGAAGCATTCTCGGTCAGAAGATTACTCCCCTTGACAGCGTCGGTGTTTATGTGCCGGGCGGAAAGGCTGTTTATCCGAGTTCCACATTGATGACTGTAATCCCTGCAAAAGTTGCAGGTGTTTCCAAGATTGTCATGACAACACCTGCCGGACCTGATAACAAAGTAAATCCGGGAACCCTGGTCGCTGCTAAGATTGCCGGTGTCGATGAAATATATAAAACCGGCGGTGCACAGGCTATCGCGGCTCTTGCCTTCGGAACCGAGTCCGTTCCGAAAGTGGATAAAATTGTCGGTCCGGGTAACATTTTTGTCGCTCTGGCAAAAAAAGCAGTTTACGGCTATGTAAGCATTGACTCTATCGCCGGTCCGAGCGAAATTCTTGTTCTGGCAGATGAGACTGCGAACCCGAGATATGTGGCTGCAGACCTTCTTTCCCAGGCAGAACACGATGAACTTGCATCCTCTATCCTGATTACAACAAGCAGCAAACTTGCCAAAGAAGTTTCCGAGGAAGTCGATGTATTTACCGCGCAGCTCTCCCGAAAAGAGATTATTGAAAAGAGCCTGGACAACTACGGCTATATTTTAGTTGCGGATTCCATGGAAGATGCAATAGATGCAGCAAACGAGATTGCTTCGGAGCATATGGAAATTCTGACCGCAAATCCTTACGAGACCATGACCAAAATCCGACATGCAGGTGCTATGTTCCTCGGCAATTATTCTTCGGAACCGTTGGGAGATTATTTTGCGGGGCCGAACCATGTTCTTCCGACAAACGGAACCGCCAAGTTCTTCTCACCGCTTTCTGTCGATGATTATATTAAGAAATCAAGCATTATTTCTTATTCCAGGGAAGCCTTGGAGGCTGTGCACAAAGACATCGAACTTTTTGCACGTAAGGAAGGCTTGACGGCACACGAAAACTCCATTAAAGTAAGATTTGAGTAGAACTTTTTTGATATAAGGAGGTGCGAAAGATGCGCACAGCTGAAATAAAAAGAACGACAAAAGAAACAAAAATCTCTATGACGCTGAATTTGGACGGGACCGGAAAAAGCAATATTACTACCGGCATCGGTTTTTTGGATCATATGCTCGAAGGATTTGCCAAACACGGTTTCTTTGATTTGGATTTAAAAGCAGAAGGTGATCTTTATGTGGATCCGCATCACACGGTAGAAGATGTCGGTATTGTTCTCGGAAAAGCTATTAAAGAAGCCGTTGGTGAAAAGAAAGGAATTTGCCGCTTCGGATATTTTATTCTACCGATGGATGATGCACTTGCACTGTGCAGTCTGGATCTCGGCGGAAGAGCATACTTTGATTTCGACTGCGAGTTTGGTTCCGATCATGTCGGCATTTTTGAAACACAGTTGACATCCGAGTTTTTCTATGCCGTATGCGCAAATGCAGAAATGAATCTGCACATCAAAATGTTATCCGGAAGAAATGATCACCATAAGATCGAAGCAATGTTTAAAGCATTTGCCAAATCACTGGATCAGGCCGTCGCATACGATGAAAGAATTACAGATGTATTGAGCACAAAAGGTACTCTATAAGGAGAAAACACATGAGTTACAAACAGTTTGTGGGAAGTATATATTTAAAGGATAAAAAAGCTGTCAGAAGCTTTATGGACAACACGGTAGTTTCTGCCGATCCTGTAGAACTTGCCTGTCGCTACAGCGAAGGCGGCGTGGATACGATTATCGTTTTCGACATGTCCTACAACGAAAAAATGCACGAAGAATCATTGTCTGTCATCCGCCAGATCTGTGACAAAGTACAGATTCCGGTTTACGGTTCCGGACATATTAACAATTTAGAAGATGTCAAGAAATTCCTCTATGCAGGATGTGACAAAGCGGTTCTCAATATGGGAAAAGAGTGCAGTCAGGCAATTTTAAAAGACGTTTCCCTGCGCTTCGGACGGGAACATATTGCTGCGACAATCGCCAGCGAAGATTCGCTCGCCATCAACAAAGAATTGCTTGAAAGTTATGTCAGTGAACTTATTCTGATTGACGAACATGCCTTGAAAAACTGTCTCGGAGCTTCATCTCTTCCGGCTATTGTATTTCTTCCTGAAATCTCACTGGATAAAATGCTCTCCGTCATGGAACGCGAAGGTGTGTCCGGTATCGCCGGAAATATTGTCAACAGCAACTGTAAAGAGATTACGGCTTTGAAAAAGATTTGCAAGGAGCGCGGTATCAAAGTACATACACTGGACGTTGTCATGGAATTTTCCGAATTCAAACTCGGACCGGACGGTCTTATGCCCGTTATCGTACAGGATTATCGCACAAACCAGGTCCTGATGATGGCTTATATGAACGAGGAAGCCTATATGACCACGTTGCGCACCGGAAAAATGACCTACTACAGCCGGAGCAGGAAAGAATTGTGGATTAAAGGTCTGACAAGCGGACATTACCAATATGTAAAAGGTCTCTCTGTCGATTGTGACAATGATACATTGCTTGCCAAGGTATATCAGGTAGGAGCTGCCTGCCACACCGGCAATTATTCCTGTTTTTACAGGCATCTTGTCCCGATGGCTGAAAATGACGGCAATCCGTTAACCGTTTTCGAGAAGGTGTTTGAAATCATCAAAGACCGAAAGATTCATCCAAAAGAAGGTTCTTACACCAATTATCTCTACGAAAAAGGCTTGGATAAAATTCTAAAAAAAGTCGGAGAGGAAGCGACAGAAATTGTAATCGCTGCCAAAAACGACAGCAAAGAAGAAACGGTATATGAAATATCCGATTTTCTTTACCACATGATGGTATTGATGGCAGAGAAAGAAATTTCCTGGGAAGATATTACCGCAGAACTTTCCAAAAGATAACTCATAATTATAACACCCGGACTCATAGATTTAAAAAAAGAGTCCGGGTGATTTTTTATGTTTTTCCAAAACAAAAATGATGATCCAACAAAAGACAGAAAGCTTGCTGCGGTCGCATATCTGAGAGAGCGCGCCGATGCCGATAAACACCGCCTCCTGCAGGTGAAACATATTCTTGACGGAGAGGAATGTGCATCCTGTAATTCTATGCCCCCAAAAGATACCTCTGAAGCAGAAGCGCCTGCGTTTTTATCTTCAAAAAAACATTCATCCTCCCTTCGAAACCGTTGTATTTTTTGTCTGATTCTCTTTGCGTTGTTTTTTTTCGGCAAAGAAAACAGCAACAGTCGTATATTCCCTTATATGCAGGAAATAAAGTCTGTAATATCTGCAGACTATTCCGATAATTTGTTTGATTTCTTGCGACAGATACCTTATACTCTTGATTATGAGAAAATTAATGTTAAATGATGAAATTTTATTAAAAATTGAAAAACCTGCCTGCTATATCGGCGGTGAAGTGAACAGTGTAATGAAGGACAAAGACAACGTGGATATCCGCTTTGCCATGTGTTTTCCGGATGTGTATGAAATCGGAATGTCACATTTGGGAATTCAGATTATCTACGATATGTTAAACCGGTTTGAGGATACCTGGTGCGAGAGAGTGTACGCCCCGTGGACAGATCTTGATGCCGTTATGCGCGAAAATGAAATTCCTCTTTTTGCCCTGGAATCCCAGGAGCCGATCAAAGATTTTGATTTCCTCGGCATTACATTGCAGTACGAAATGTGTTACACCAACATTTTGCAAATTCTCGAACTTTCCCGCATTCCCGTTTGGTCAAAAGACCGAACAGACGCAGATCCGATTGTCATCGGAGGCGGTCCGTGTTCTTACAACCCGGAACCGATTGCAGATTTTTTTGATCTTTTTTATATCGGGGAAGGCGAGACGATGTACCGCAGACTTCTTGACCTTTATAAGGAAATGAAAAAGAGCGGACATTCCAGAGATGAGTTTTTACACGAAGCCGGAAAACTCCCGGGAATATATTGTCCGTCTCTCTATGAAGTCACATATAAAGAAGACGGTACCATTGCAACATTTACGCCGAAATTTGAGGATGTTCCTGCAACAATTGACAAAGAAATGGTAACCGAGCTCTCCGATACCTATTATCCGTTAAAGCCCGTTGTTCCTTTTATTAAGGTAACACAGGACAGAGTCGTTCTTGAGATTATGCGCGGTTGTATCCGCGGATGCCGATTTTGTCAGGCAGGACAGCTTTACCGGCCACTTCGTGAACGGGATGTAAATGTTCTGAAAAATTATGCTTTTGAAATGCTGAAAAACACAGGACACGAAGAGATTTCCCTCAGTTCTTTAAGTTCCAGTGACTATTCGCAGCTTCCTGAACTGATTGATTACCTGATTGAAGAGTGTAATCGTAAAAAAATCAATATTTCGCTTCCTTCTCTTCGTATCGACGCATTCTCTTTGGATGTTATGAGCAAGGTGCAGGATGTCAAAAAAAGTTCTCTCACCTTTGCCCCTGAGGCAGGTTCGCAACGTCTTCGCGATGTCATCAATAAAGGCTTGACGGAAGAAGTTATTTTAAACGGTGCAAGAGAAGCATTTGAAGGCGGCTGGAATAAGGTTAAGTTGTACTTTATGCTCGGACTCCCGACAGAGACACGGGATGACATGGAAGGCATTGCGAAACTTTCAAATGAAATTGCCAAAGTATATTATGAAACGGTGCCAAAAGAGAAAAGACAGGGCAGAGTACAAATTGTAACAAGTACCTCTTTCTTTGTTCCGAAACCGTTTACCCCGTTCCAGTGGGCGCAGATGAGTACCAAGGAAGAATTTTTGGACAAGGCCTATATTGTAAAAGAAGCAATCAAAAGTCAGCTGAACCAAAAAAGCATCAAATACAACTGGCATGAAGCAGATGTCACGGTTCTGGAAGGTGTCTTTGCACGCGGAGACCGGAAAATCTCCGAAGTCATATATCATGCATACAAAAAAGGTTGTTTGTTTGATTCCTGGAGCGAATATTTCAACAATGAGCTTTGGCTTCAGTCCTTTGAAGAATGTGGTGTCAGCATTGATTTCTATACGACAAGAAAACGTTCCGAGGATGAGATTTTTCCGTGGGATTTTATCAGTTGCGGTGTTTCCAAAGAATTCCTTCTTCGTGAATGGAAAAAAGCTTTGGATGAAACAATTTCACCAAACTGTCGTCAGGCATGTCAGGGCTGTGGTGCTTCCGGATATGGCGTCGGTGTGTGCACCGAAGAAAAAACAGGAGTATCGTTATGATGAAACTACGAATTAAATTTTCAAAACATGGTCCGATGGTTTTCATCGGCCATCTTGATATGATGCGATATTTTCAAAAAGCAATGCGCAGGGCAGAAGTGGATATTTCCTATTCATCCGGATTCAGCCCCCATCAAATTATGTCTTTTGCCGCACCGCTCGGTGTAGGAATCGCTTCAAACGGAGAATATATGGACATCGGTGTGGACAGTCTCACTTCCTCAGACCAAATAAAAGACGCCCTTAACCGCGTCATGGTGGAAGGCGTTACCATTGAATCGGTAAAAGTTCTTCCGGAAAATGCAGAAAATGCTATGTCAAGCGTTGCAGCAGCAAAATATACCATTTCTTTCCGAGAAAAATACCGGCCAAACTTTGACTTATTCGGTCAAATCAATGACTATCTCGACCAAGAATGTATTCTTGTAACAAAGGAGACGAAAAAAGGCACAAAAGAAATCGATTTGAAACCACATATCTATTCTTTTACTTTTGATCCTGACAAAAAAGTAGTTTCCATGCTTGTTGATGCCTCCAGTTCAGGCAATATCAAACCTGTTTTTGTTATGGAAGACTATTATAAGTATTGCGGAAAAAGTGCCGGTGAATTTGATTTCATCGTAACCCGCGAAGATACTTATACAAACATAGGAACCGATGAAATGCCGAACTTTGTTCCTCTTGATTATGTGGGAGAAGATTATTAATGAATGATCAAAAACTGATTCTTACCAAATATAATGGAACACAAGCCGCTTTTCTGACCGAAAACAACCGGCTGATACATGTGATGCTTCAGAGCACCTCTGATTGTAACATCGGCGATATATATGTCGGACGCGTCAAAGACATGATTCCTGCCATGGACGGTGCATTTGTACAATTCACGGAACGTTCCGTCGGTTTTTTGCCTCTTTCGAACTTAAAATCAAAAAACATTTTGAATCGAACAGATGCGGATACACTGAAATCCGGAGACGAAGTGCTTGTCCAGGTCTCAAAAGAGCCTTTAAAAACAAAGGACGCCATGTTGACGACCGACCTGAGTTTCTCGGGCAAATACCTGGTTCTGATTCCTTACAGTCACGGTATTTTCTATTCCAAAAAGTTTACCAAAGCACAAAAAGAACAGCTTTCTGCTTTGATTACCGACATTGCAGTTGAATTGTTCGGCGATATGAACATCTTCTTACAGCAATACGGCCTCATCGTCCGAACAGCAGCAATCACGGCTGATGTTGCAGATGTCGGCCGCGAACTCCATGAACTGTTCCACGAAGCAAGTTCCATTCTTTCCTGTGCCGATAAAAGAACGATGTTTTCCTGTCTGCACAAAGAAGATTCAGTTTATGTAAAAGCTCTGAAAAATTTGTTTCATCCTGAAAACAATCAGATTGTTACCGATGACGAACTTTTTTATCAGTCGCTGTGCCAAGATCCTGTGTTTGATTTTATTCCGAAAGACCGGATTACGTATTATTGCGATGACCGCCTGTCCTTAAGGAAGCTTTACGGCATTGACGAAAAACTGCAGTCGGCAGTTTCCAAAAAAGTCTGGCTGAAAAGCGGTGGTTATCTGGTGATTGAGCCGACTGAAGCACTCACGGTCATAGATGTAAACAGCGGAAAATCTTCGATAAAGCAAAACAAAATGAACAGGGAAGATTTCTATTATAAAGTCAATGCCGAAGCGGCGGCGGAAGTGGCACATCAGCTTCGTCTCCGCAATATTTCCGGCATTATCATTGTTGATTTTCTGAAAAACGGAAAAGATAATACCGAATTACTGTTAAAACAACTGAGAAGTGCCGTAAAGGCAGATCCTGTTGAAACAGTAATTGTCGGCGAGACTGCGCTTGGCCTTGTCGAGATTACCCGCAAAAAAACAGAAGCATCTCTTTATGAAAAAATACAGCAATTAAATCCATAAAGGAGAATCTATTCCATGCAGCTGAAAGACATTCAAAAAATTCATGACGGTAAATACCTGAAACAATATGAGCTTTCTTATATCAATAAAGCCGGTCGTGAAAAGAAGTATGAAATTGTCAGCCGGAAGGAGATTTCCGGGCCGGAGGACCTCGGCAGACGTGTGAGCGGTGTTTCCATCATCGCTTATAAAGATAATAAAATGCTTCTTCTTCATGAATTCCGAATGGCATTAAACAAAGAGATTTATAATTTGTGTGCCGGAATGATAGAAGAAGGAGAGACAATAGAAGAATGTGTCAGGAGAGAGTTGTATGAAGAAACAGGACTGCGTGTCAAAAGATTCATAGATGTGCTTCCTCCGTCATACTCAGCCGTCGGCATTTCCGATATCAGCACACAGATTGTTTTTGTAGAAGCGGACGGGGAATTTTCCTATCACACTTCCGACAACGAACAAATCAAGGCTGCTTTCTATTCCAAAGAAGAAATTGAGCAGCTTCTTCTGACGGAAGAGTTCTCTGCAAGAAGCCAAATTGCTGCATATTTTTTTCTCAAAAACCATTGACACCTCGACAAACGCATGTTATTATCATATAGTATGCCGCATAATGAGGTTAAAGTATCGGAAATATTCCGGTCACCGTAGTTAGCGAGTAAATGAATAGGAGGTGCCCTATGTACGCAATTATTGCAACAGGTGGAAAACAGTATAAAGTTTCTGAAGGCGACGTGATTTTTGTTGAAAAACTCGAAGCTGAAGAAGGTGCTGCTGTAACATTTGACCAGGTTCTTGCAGTAAGCGATGCTGACCTTAAAGTCGGTGCTGACGTTGCTAAATCTTCTGTAACAGGTACAGTTGTTGAGCAGGGAAGATCACGCAAGGTAATCGTTTACAAATATAAGAGAAAAACAGGTTATCACAAGAAAAACGGTCATAGACAAGCATACACTAAGGTTAAGATTGACAAGATTAATGCTTAATTTTTATGCAGGTTAAGAAATGACAACAGTTACTATTTATAACGACAAATCCGGAAAACACAAAGGATTTGATGTACGCGGTCATGCCGGTTTCGGCACAAAAGGAAATGATATTGTCTGTGCTGCGATTTCAACACTCGCCACCAACACAATCAATTCCATCGAGACATACACAGATCTTGCCATCAAATATGAGGCAGATATGCGTCGTACAAGGATTCGTTTTGTTATCAAAGAAGAACCGAATCACGATTCGGAGTTATTGATGAATTCCATGATTTTAGGTTTGTCGGAACTGAAAAAGAATTACAAAAAATATGTGACATTAAAATTCGAGGAGGTGTAACACATGTTAAATTTAAACCTTCAATTTTTCGCTCATAAAAAAGGAGTAGGTTCTACAAAGAACGGTAGAGATTCCGAGTCAAAGAGATTAGGTG